>JBIJCA010000432.1:0-2852 GCA_044344935.1 Aquimonas sp.
TTCCATAGGGTGGGCCCCGGCCCACCTGCGTTCCACGCTCGCCCCGGTCACCGCCGGCGACGCATCGGGCTTACGCAGTGCGCCAAATGAAGAGGGATGGACCGGGGGGAAACATGCCCCACGGTGGGCCAGGGCCCACCCTACAGCGAGTCGCTCGCCGGGCTCATCGCTGGGTACGACTTGCCGGCTCATGCCCGACGGGGCGCTTCAAGCCGCGCGACGCGTGGTCGCGGACGCGGCCGCCTCACCCATCAGGTGCCCGTAGAGGTCCTTGGGATCCGCCAGCGCCGGCATCAGACCGATGCTCTCGCCCAGGCCCAGCTCGGCAGCGCGATCGCGCAGCAGGCGCAGGGCGCTGTAGTCCTCCAGCGCGAAACCTACCGAATCGAACACGGTGATCTCGGAGGCGTTGCGACGCCCCTGCGCCTCGCCTTTCAGCACCCGCCACAGCTCGGTGACGCCGAAATCCGCGGGCATCTGCTGCAGGTCACCCTCTATGCGGGTCTGCGGTTCAAACTCCACGAACACCGAAGACCGACGCAGCACCTCCGCCGCCAGCTCGGTCTTGCCCGGGCAGTCGCCGCCGACGCCGTTGATGTGCATGCCGGGCTCCAGCATGTCGGCGCTCAGGATGATCGCGTTGGTCTTGTCGGCGGTGACCGTGGTGACGATGTCGGCACCGCGCACGGCCTCCGCCGTACTCGCACAGACCTGCACCCGCAGGCCGGCGACAGGCGCCAGGTGCGCCACCAGCTTCGCCGTTGCGGCCGGATCGACGTCAAACAGGCGCAGCTCCGAAATGCCCAGCAGATGATGGAAGGCCAGGGCCTGGAACTCGCTCTGCGCACCGTTGCCGATCAGCGCCATGACCTTCGAGTCGGCGCGCGCCAGCAGTTTGGCCGCCATGACGGAGGTGGCGGCGGTGCGCATGGCGGTGGTCAGGGTGAGCTCGGAGAGCAGGGTGGGGCGGCCGGTGCGGACATCGGCGAGCACGCCGAACGCCATCACGGTGGGGAGTCCCTCGCGGGTGTTCTTGGGATGCCCGTTGACGTATTTGAAGCTGTACTCGCGGGCATTCGAGACCGGCATCAGCTCGATCACGCCGAGATCGGAATGCGAGGCCAGGCGGGCGCACTTCTCGAAGCTGTTCCAGCGGCGGAAGTCGGCTTCCAGATACTCCACCATCTGCGCCAGCACGGCGGGCAGGCCCAGGCGCGCAATCAGGCGGGACACATCGAGGGTGGTGAGCAGAGTGGTCATGGCGGTTCCAGCGCGGGAGTTTGAAGTCCGTCATTGTCCGGACCTGCGCGCCAGAGCGAAACGGCAAAAACGGCAGCATTTCGATGAGAATCTGCCAAAACGGCAGCAGGTAGTGTCATTCTGTCGAGATGGACGATCTCGATCAGCAGCTGATTGCGCGATTGCGCGCCAACGCCCGCGCTTCGGTGGCTGAACTCGCGACCGCGCTGAAAGTCTCGCGTGGCACCGTCACCAACCGCATGGCCCGACTTGAGCGCGAGGGCGTGATCAGCGGCTACACCCTGCGACTGCGGCCGGACGCCACCCGCGATGAAGTGCGCGCCTGGACCTCGATCGCGGTCGAAGGCAACCAGCTCAAGGTGGTGCAGGCCCTGCTCGGCGAGCCCGGCGTGGCCGCACTGCACGACACCAACGGGCGCTGGGACCTCCTCGCTGAACTGCGCTTGCGCGACTTGGCCGAACTCTCGACGGTGCTCGAGCGCATCCGCGCTGTGCCTGGCATCAGCGCCACCGAGACCAGCCTGCACCTGAAAAGCTGGCGTGCCTGACGCCTGACGCCCGGCCGCCTCGGCACTCTTGCCCGCTGCGCGTTCGCGCAGGCGCGCGGAACCGCCTGAAGGCCGCCCGTGCAGCGGCGCTGACCTCACCCGGATGCCGACGACGCTTTTTCGCGCAACTCCGACGCGGTAACGTGTCGCGTCACAGCGCCGCCGATCTTCACGTCAGCGGCCGTGCCGCCGAAGGTCGTGGGGATCTTCGGCCCGATCAACGCCCTTTACCGGGCCGTCGCTGGAGCAGCCATGTTCGGTCGCCTGATGAATGTTGTGCGCGGTTTCTTCTCCCTGTTCATCAAGGGCATCGAGAAGCGCAACCCTGAAGCCCTGCTGGAACTGGAGCAGGAAAACCTGCGCAAGCAGATCGGCAACTACAACCAGAGTCTGGCCGCGCATGCGGGCCTGGTGGAGGGGCTGATCTCGCAGGTGCGCAAGCTGGAGCGCGATGAAAGTGAGCTGCGCGCCAGCACCACGGCGCATCTGCGCGCCGGCAACCAGCAGGCCGCCGCGCAGTACGCGCTGCGTCTGCAGACGGTGACCCGCGAGCTGGCCGAGAACCGCAACCAGATGTCGTCCGCGGAAGAGACCTACCAGAACCTGATCAAGGCCCGCGACGTCGCCGTGCAAGCGGCGCGCGCCAAGATCGACTCGCTGAAGGGCGCGATCAACGATATGCGTATGAAGTCGGCGGTGGCGGAAATGAACGAGATGGCGGCCGGCATGATCGGCAGCATCGGCGGTTCCGGTGACACCCTGAACCGCCTGCACGAGATGGTCGAAGAAGAGCGCAACCGTGCCGCCGGCCGCGCCCGCGTCGCCAAGGACTCGCTGGACATGACCGACATCAACGTCAAGCAGGCCGAGATGGACGCCCTGGCCTCGCAGGCGCTGGCCGACTTTGCTGCCGCCGAAGGCATCAATCTGCCCGGGCAGGCGGCACCGGTGGCACAGCCGGCGATGCGCAGCATGGGGACGAATGCGGCGCCGCAGTCGGAGGGGCAGTAAGGGCGGGGATTGGGGATTTGGGATTCGGGATTG
>JBIJCA010000174.1:0-9785 GCA_044344935.1 Aquimonas sp.
TGCGGCAGTCAGCGCGCGAGTCCATAGGGTGGGTCTCGACCCACGGGAGCTGGACCCTCGCCTCGGTCACTGGCTTTCCCACGGGGACCTGCGTCGCGCTTCGCGGGCACCAGGATCTGAGGTTTGGAAGCGCTGCTGTTCGTCCCGCGCCTGAGCTCCCCGGAAGCCAAGCCCCTCTCCCATCGGGAGAGGGGTTGGGGTGAGGGGCGGTTCGGAGCACCAGTCGTTGAAGCTTGCGAATGCAGGGCTCCGCTCCGCACAGCCCCTCACCCCCAGCCCCTCTCCCGTGGGGAGAGGGGTGCGAAGCACGGCCCTCAGCTGACACTCCGCCCACACGTAGCAACCACGGGAAGACCTCGACCTTGAGCACGAACACGACCGTTCTTCCGCCCTGGGCCCAAGCCCTCAAGCTCGCCTACGAAAGCGGCGCCCACGGCCAGTTCATCCTGCACGGCAATGTGGCGGATCGCTTCGTTCTGAACGGTCGCCTGGTCGGCGTGGTCGAGTACCTCGACGCGCGCCTGCTGCAGGGCTTCCCCCTCGTGTTCGTGTTCGACCCCGGTAATGGACTTTCGGCCCTGCGCAGCAGCGAGGGCTTCCAGGCCTGGCCGGGTGCGGCCCAGCTCTCCACGGTGGGCCATGATCCGCGCGCGGCGGTCGAGCTGATCAGCCGCTACCTCCGCTACCGCGGCAACCTGCGTGCGCTCGGGCGCGGCGAGGCCGAGCCGGTGGCGGTGCTGGTGCGCGGCGCGGATCAATTCCTGCCCGCCAACCGCAGCGGCGACTTCGAAACTGCAAGCCTGGCCAGCCTGGTGCGCGACTGGGCGGGGGAATCGCCGTTTGCCGAGCTGCCTTTCGTGAGCCTGCTGATCGCCGACAACCTGCATGATCTGCATCCGCTGGTCGCCAACAATCCGCGGGTCGAGCGCGTGCAGCTGCCGCTGCCGCAGAAGCCCGAGATCGAGCAGGCGCTCGCGCAGCTGCGCGTCGACCATGCGAACGCCTTCGAGGCCGCGCAGGGCAGCGAGATCGCCGACCAGCTGGCCGGCGTGTCCTTGAGCGCTCTGCAGTCACTGGTGCGTCGTCGCGCACATGGAGGCGAAGTGCTGGCCGAGGCCGACTGGATCGATGTGCGCAAGGGCATGATCGAAGGCGATGCCGCCGGCCTGATCGAGTTCATCCGCAGCGAGCGCACGCTGGATGACTACCACTCCCCCGAGCCGCTCAAGGTCTGGTTGCGCCAGGACATGGCGCTGTGGCGCAAGTCCGACCTGCGCGCGCTGCCGATGGGCTACATCTTCTGCGGGCCGGTCGGCACCGGCAAAACCTACCTGGTCGAGTGCCTGGCCGGCGAGGCCAGCGTGCCGGTGGTGAAGCTCAAGAACTTCCGCGACCGCTGGGTCGGCTCCAGCGAGGGCAATCTGGAGAAGATCTTCCGTCTGATCCGCGCGCTGGGCCGCTGCATCGTGTTCGTCGATGAAGCCGACCAGACGCTCGGCAAGCGCGACTCCGGCAGCGGCGACAGTGGGCTGTCCGGGCGGCTGTACTCGATGATCGCGCAGGAGATGAGCGACGGTAAGAACCGCGGACGGGTGATGTGGATCCTCGCCAGCTCGCGGCCGGATCTCATTGAAGTCGATCTGAAGCGCCCCGGCCGCATCGACGTCAAGATCCCGCTGCTGCCGACCAGCACCGAGCACGAGAGTGCAGGGCTGCTGCATGCCCTGTTGAAACGGCTCGACGTGAGCCCCGGCGTCGAAGCGCTCACCGCGCTCGATCTGCCCCTGCTGCTCACGCCCGGTGCCGCCGAGGCGCTGGCAGTGAAGGTGTATCGCCGCGTTCGCACGCTGGAAGAGTCGACCGTAGATGCGGTGCGCGCCTGCCTCGTGGGCTACCAGCCGCCGGTGCCGCTCGATGTGCTGGAGTTCCAGATGCGCATCGCCATCCGCGAAGCCACGGACATGCAGTTCGTGCCCGAGCGTCTGCGGCCCTACGGAGCCAGCCCGGCATGAAGTACGTCTGGCGTGCCTTCAACGCCCGCCCGCTGGGGATGCCAATCCCGCCGAACTGGCTCGGCTTGGCCGCCTTCGGCTTGCTGGGGGCTTTCTTGAGCCCGGGCTTCTGGCTGCTCGGCGCCGGGCTGGAAGTGGGCTATCTGTGGGCGACCAGCAGCAGCCAGCGCTTCCGCGCGACGGTGGACGCGGCCTCGCTGCCGCCCGGGCTCAGCCAGCGAGTCGAGGAGTCGGCCGAAGACGCGCGCTACCGCGCGCTGCTGTCCCAGCTGGGGCCTGCCGAAGCCGCGCAGCATCAGCAGATCGAAGCGCGTGCGCGTGAGATCGTCGGTCGCCTGCGCAGCTCCAGCCTGATGGCCACCCACGCCGACAGCGTCGAGCAGCTGGTCTGGCTGCATCTGCGCATGCTCGCCGCGCGCATGGCGATCGGCCACGTGGTGCAGACGGCGACGGCCGAGAGCGGCCGCCTTCAGCAGCAGGAAGACAGGCTCCGCGCGCGCCTGGAAGACGCCAGCATCAGCAGCGATCTGCGCCGCAGCCTGGAGCAGCAGGTGGCCGTGATCGACCAGCGCCAGGCCGCGCATGCCGCCGCCGGTGAACGCCTCGAACACGTCGACGCCGAGCTCTCGCGCATCGACCAGCAGATGGCACTGATCCGCGAGCAGAGCCTCTTGGCCACCGACGCTGACGGCGTCGTGCATTCGCTCAACGCGCTTGCCAGTTCCTTCGACGAAGCCAACCGTTGGCTGGAGCGTCAGCGTGACCTCGCCGGCATCCTCGAAGGCCCCGAACCCGTGCGACTGCCCAAGCGCGTGCTGACCGGCCCGCCGCCGGTGCCGCAGCGCGGGCGCGGTTCGGAGCGGCAGTCGTGAGCCTGACGACTCAATCGGACGAAATGACCCTCACCCTGGTGCAGCCATGGCTGGCGGTGGACGGCTTGGCGTGGTTCACGATTGCGGCGTCATTGATGACCTTGCGCTGGCGCCACGGCAAGATCTCCGCCAGTTTGTTCGCACTTGGGTTGATGCCCTTGGCCCTCAGGAATCTGCTGCTGGGTTTGCACGATGCCGTGTACTGGTTCCTGCTGGAGATCTACGGGTCGTCCGAATCGTGGGACTCGCTGACGCCTGTCTTGGTTGTACTTGGGCGTTTGGAGTCAGTCGGCTTGCTGCTTTCCGCCGGAGCTGCATGCTTCTGGGCTTTGAGACGAAGCCAGTCAGCAAGCGCCTAGCCCTCGCGCATCAGCCTCATCCTTCCGCTTTGCCTCTTCGCCCAACTCCACCCGCGCTCAAGGAGTGCCCGCATGAACCGATTCCGTCATCAATCCGGCAACGCCGCCGGCAAGTTCATCTCCGTGCTGCTGGTACTCGGCCTGCTGGGCCTGGGCGGCTGGCTGGTGATGCAGGACATGGGCAAGGACGCGCCGGGCGATGCGGCCAGCGCGAGCAGCGACTCGCGCGAGGGGAGCGACGAGGCCGCCAGCGTGTCCCCGATCGAGCCGCTGACCGCACCGCCGGTGCTGGATCGTGCCGCGCCCTACCAGATGAAGGACGGCATCCTCGACGTCGATCTGAGCGAGTACGCCGGCTATGCCGGCCTGGTCGTCGCCAACGGCGGGCTTGCACCGAACCCCGAGTCCTTCTTTGCCCGTGAGTACGGCTTCCAGCTGCGCATCACGCTCAGCGAGGAGGAGAGCTGGTCCAAGCTCAACAACGGCAAAGTCGCCGCCAGCGTCACCCCCGCGGATGTGCTGGCCGTGCTGGGTCGCCAGTTCGACATCGTGGTGCCCGCGCAGATGGCCTTCTCGCGCGGCGCGAACATGATCGTCGTCGACAGCGGCGTCACCGGCATCAACGCCCTGCGCGGCAAGGTGCTGGCCGGCACGCAGTTCAACGAGAGCGAGTTCTTCCTGCGCTATCTGGCCTCCGAATCGGGGGCTGCGGTCAACGTGCTGCGCGATCTCGATGCTGCGCCGCGGCCAGATGCCATCAACCTCGTGTTGTACGACGACGCAACGGTCGCCTGCGAGGCCTACGCCGAGCAGCTTGAGGGTTCCCGTCCGCGCCTGAACGGCTGCATCGGCTGGTCGCCGAGCACGGACGAGACCATTGCCGGCAGCGACGGCCGCGCCAAGATGCTGGTGTCGAACCGCAACCTGCTGGTGATTGCCGACCTGCTGCTGGTCAACGGCGAATTCGCCCGCGCCAACGCCGACAAGGTGCAGGCCCTGGTGCATGGCCTGCTTGAGGGCAATCGCCAGCTGCGTGAATCGCCCGAGAGTCAGCTCGGCGTGGTTGGCCGCGCCTTCGGCTGGAGCGTGGAGGACACCCGCGCCGAGCTGGCCAAGGTGCACTTCTCCAACCTGCCGGAGAACCTGGCCTTCTTCGAGGGCACCATCGATGCCGCAGGCAGCTATCAGGGCATCTTCCAGAGTGCGCTGCTGGCCTACGGCGGCATCATCCGCAACCCCGCCGACCCGACGCGCTACATCGATCTGGCCGCGCTGAAGGCTTTGCAGCCCCGGCCCGAGTTCGCCGCGCAGACCGTCGCCATCGCGCCGATCCGCACTCAGGGCGCGGTCAATCTCGAGGGCGATGCGCTGCTGAGTCGCGACATCCGCTTCTTCTACCAGCCGAACTCGGCCGAGCTAGAAGCCGGCTCGAAGGAGAACCAGGAGTTCCTCGAAGTGATCCGCGGTTTCCTGCAGGTCAGCCCCGGCTCGATCGTGGTGCTGCGCGGTCACGTCGACAATGCACGCATCGGCGAGTTCGAACAGCAGGGCGGCCAGGCGCTGGTCCGCAGCATGGCGCTGAAGGCCATGGAGCTTTCGCGGCAGCGCGCCGAGTCCGTGCGCGAAGCGCTGCTCGGCAAGTACCCGAACATCGACGGCAGCCGGCTGGAGTTGGTCGGCCGCGGCTGGGAAGAGCCCGCCGGCCCGGACAGCGAGCTCAACCGGCGGGTGGAGGTGCAGTGGTTTACGTTGGAGTGATCGTTGGCGTGAGGTCCTGTCGCAGCTGGCGCTCTTGACTCGATACCCAGACGAAGACAACCCGATGCGTCGACACGGAACGCTGGTGGACTGGAAGGACTCGCGGGGATTCGGGTTTATCGAACTCGGGGGGTCTACCGACCGCGTGTTCGTCCACGTATCCAGCTTCCGGGCGTCGTCTGAACGGCCCCGCGTCGGGCTGGTCGTTTCGTTCGATACCGAGGTGGATGCGTCAGGGCGAAAGCGCGCGATCAACGTGATGCGTCCGGGTGATGCAAACAGGATTCACGTCGAGCCCTACGTGCACGCTGGACGCGCCACCCACCGATCTCCGTGGTGGATCGGTGGAGTGGCGCCCTTTGTCCTGATTGCCGCAGCGATCGCGTACTTCGGAGGCGGCGATCGGATCGAGTCGAACGAGCGGGAGGCTCCGCTCACAGGGGCGATGCAATTGCCCGTTGATGTGCGCTTGCCAGTAACCGCTGAGTCGTCTCGGTTTCAATGCGATGGGCGAATTCACTGCTCTGAGATGCGTTCATGCGAAGAGGCGCTGTTCTTCCTTCGCTACTGTCCCGGCGTAAAGATGGACGGCGACAGAGATGGGCATCCGTGCGAGCTGGATCCCTGCTGAGCCGCGCAACCCCGAAAACCCTGTGATCGGGTGAGCGGCGGCTGCGCCGCCCCCGCGAAGGTCCGCAACCGGTCGCAGCCTCCGATCAAGGCGTGCGGACGCCATTCGTTCAACTCAAGGCAGTCACCATGTCTTCAATTCCTCAGCTCGTTGACGAGGTCGTACTGAAGGATGCAGCTCGAATGGGCGCATCCTTCCAGCAAGCGCGGCCCTTCCGCCATGTGCAGATCGAGGGCTTCTTCCAGCCCGACTATCTCGAACGCCTGCGAGCGGAGTTTCCGGGCTTCGATCCGCGTTATGCGAAGAACGAGCAGGGCGAGATCGGCAACAAGGCGGTGGTCGAGCGGATTCGCGGAATCGGGCCGGCCTATGCCGCGCTCGACGATCTGATCCAGTCGCAGCCCTTTCTGGATCTGGTCTCGCAGCTGACGGGCATTCCCGGCCTGCTCTACGACCCCTGGTACTTCGGCGGCGGCACGCATGAGAACCGCCACGGTCAGGATCTGGATGCGCACGTCGACTTCAACCGTCACCCGATTACTGGGTGGCACCGGCGCCTGAATCTGATCGTCTACCTCAACCCGGAGTGGGACGAGGCCTGGGGCGGCTGTCTCGATCTGCACCGCGATCCGCGCGCGGCTGACGACGAAGTGCGGCGCATCGCGCCGCTCGACAACCGCTGCGTGATCTTCGAGACCAACGAGATCAGCTGGCACGGCTTCGAGCGCATCGACCTGCCCGAGGCGCGACGGGATCTCTCGCGCCGCTCGATCGCGCTGTACTTCTACACGCAGGATCGGCCGGCAGAAGAACTTGCCGACTCGCATTCGACGATCTACGTTGATCGCCCGCTGCCGGAGCGCTTCGCCGAGGGCCACACGCTCAGTGCGGTCGATGCGCAGGAGCTGCGCGTGCTGATCACCCGCCGCGACCAGCACATCCAGCGTCTCTATCGCGATGTGGGGCGCATCACAACCGAGCTGGATCAGGCCCGCGCCCTGCTCGCGCGTTCGCGCCTGGGCCGTGCGATCGGTCTGCTGCGCAAGGTCTGGGTGCGGCTGAAGCGCTGAGGAGCCTGGCCCGCCGCGGCTTGGATTTCCCGTAGGGCGGGTCTGGCCGCCGCGGCGCGATGCTCGCCTCGGTCGCGACACTCTGGGCCAACAAGCCCGCTCGCCCGCCGCAGTTCACGACGCGGCGAGCGTAGGCTCGACCCGCTTGGGTCGATGGCTTTCGGTTCGACCCGGAAGCTCTTGGCAACCGGGGGCGGAATCGAGTTCCGGTGGGCGAGGGCCCAGCCCAAGCGGACACACTCGCGCTTCCGCTACAGCTTGAAGCGCGCCACCGCGACGCCGAGCTGGTTGGCCTGGTCTTCCAGCGTGCGCGCGGCGGCGGTGGCTTCTTCGACCAGGGCCGCGTTCTGCTGGGTGGCTTCGTCCATGTGGGTGACGGTGGCGCTGACCTGTTCGATGCCGGCGGTCTGCTCGGCAGACGCCGCGGAGATCTCGCCCATGATGTCGGTGACGCGCTTCACCGCCGAAAGGATCTCGGCCATGGTCGTGCCGGCGGAGTCGACCAGTTCCGTGCCCGTGCCGACCTTCTGCACGGTCTCCGAAATCAGGCCCTTGATCTCGCGGGCTGCCGCTGCCGAACGCTGTGCGAGCGTGCGCACCTCGCCGGCGACGACCGCGAAGCCGCGGCCCTGTTCACCGGCGCGGGCGGCCTCGACTGCGGCGTTGAGCGCGAGGATATTGGTCTGGAAGGCGATGCCGTCGATGACGCCGATGATGTCCTCGATCTTGCGCGACTGCGCATTGATCTGGCCCATGGTGTCGACGACCTGGCGGACGACTTTGCCGCCGCGTTCGGCGACATCGCCGGCGCCGATCGCGAGCTGGTTGGCGGAGCGCGCGTTCTCGGCGTTGCCGCGCACGGTCGAGGTGAGTTCTTCCATGCTGGCCGCGGTTTCTTCAAGTGAGGCCGCTTGCTGCTCGGTGCGCGAAGACAGATCCGCGTTGCCGGCAGCGATCTCTGACGCCGCCTGCCGAATCGTCTGGCTGGCGATGTTGATGCCGCCGATCGCTTGAGACATTGATTGCGCGGCGCTGTTGGCGTCGCTGGCCAGACGCGCATAGATGCCCTGGTACTGGCCGCGCATGCGCTCGCGGAGATCCCCGCGGGCCAGTCCCTGCATTATCCGCCCGGCATCGTCCAGCACCTCGCCGAACAAATGCACCAGTTCGTTGACGCCCTCGGCCAGCCGCTTCTGGAAGCCCTGCATCGCGCTGGTGTCGATCCGGTGCGTGGTGTCGCCGAGCTTGGCCGCCGCCAGCGCGCCGTCCTGCAGCTGAATGAAGTTGCCCATGCTGTGGCGCAGCGCGTTGATGCTGTCTCGCAGCACTTCGAAGCGGCCTTCGGCGGTCATTTCCAGGCGTGCACCGAGATCGCCGGCAGCGAGCTGGCCGGCAGCGCGCGTGGTCGCGCCGAGGACGTCATCGAGCTGCTGGCAGGAATTGTTGATCGACTGACCGATCTGCGCGTAGCTGCCGCGCTTGTCGTGCAGATCGATGCGCTGCGCGAAGTCGCCGCGGGCGATATGGCCGAGCACCGAATCCACTTCGCCCAGGGTGCTTTCGATTGCCTTCGCGCTGCGGGTGAGGGCGTCCGCGATGCTGTCCGCGGGCACCTTGCCCAGGCTCGCGAGGTCGGCGGACTCGCCTTCGGCCAACCTCCGCGCCACCGAGATCAGACGGCCGGGGTTGGCGCCCACCATCTCGACCTCCTTCTGCAGGCTGCGCGCCATGATGACCAGCACCACGGTCTCGGCGACCACGAACAACGCATGGATGACCACGATGATGAAGCCCGTGTTGGCGGCGAACACCCAGACCGGCAGACCCTGTCGCTGCATGTAGTCGAAGGCGAGGTGATGGACCGCGATGACCGCCGCGGCGAACACGATCGGGATCCAGTCGCGGTAGTACAGCAGCAGGGCCAGCAGCACGAAGATGCTGAAGTGCATTTCGAGCATGCCGCGCGCCTGGTGGATGGTCAGGCCCGACAGCACCATGAAGGCGGCGGCGATGGTGAGACGTGTCGACAGCGCGCCGCTGTTCAACAGCACCTGCGCGATGCAGACGCCAAGGGTGGGGACGCCAATGAGCAGAAAGCTGCCCCAGGAGCCGGTGCCCATCGCCAGCCCCAGCGCCAGCAGGGTCATCACCCCGACCAGCATGAGCATGACCCGATCGGCATTGCGGCGCAGTTCGTCGAGGTAGTTCAGCGGTGTCGTGCTCATGGGGTGTCCAGGCGGCGGGTTTACTGAGGGGGCGCAGGGGTCAAGCGGCGGTGTAACGGCCGTCGCAGGCGCAGGCGTCATCTATCACCGCGGCCCACAGCGGCGGGTCCGCAGCGTCGGCGTACGGCAGCAGCAGCTCGACCAGACTGCGGCTGTCTGAACAGTGCAGGGGGGACTCGATCGGACCGGCGAACAGCAGCCGGCCTTCGGCGTTGAACAGGGCCGCGCCCGCCGCGCTCGGTAACAGACGGCGCATGCGTGCATCCAGAACGGCGTGCCGGGCCTTGAGGCCCGCGGTTTCGGCGATGGCCAGGAGGCGCTCGCTCAGCGCGATGTGGCTGTCGCAGCCGCAGGCCGAGGGTAGTAACACCAGCAGCGGTGCCGCGTCCGAGCCCGCGCCGAGGCGCGCGCCCCAGGCTTCGATGTTGGCGATGCGCGCGGGGTCGGATGCCAGCTGCGCGCGTGCATAAGCGGGTTGTGCTTCGAGCAGCCAGAACGCCCAGGCCATGAGCAGCAGCCAGCCCGACAACCGGGCGTAACCCAGGCGCGGATGGCGGGGGTGGCGGACATCAGTTGCGTCGAGCGGTGCCATGGGTCGGCCGGCAGCGTGGGCTGCCGATGCCTGCAACCGGTGTGCCGCCGTTGCCGCAGAGCGGCGACGGGGTGTTGACGCGCGAAGACGAGCTTGCCCGGACGTGGGCCGTGGGCCTTCAGGATGTCTGCCGTCTGCAGAACTTCGCTGCACGCCCTTTGCCTCGTGCGCGCGAGGTCCCAGCGCACGTGCCCCTCTGCGGGAGGTTTATGCCGGGGTCGCGCGAACGCGACCGATCTCTCTGTCGCTGTCGGCTAGGAGCCTGC
>JBIJCA010000121.1:0-12623 GCA_044344935.1 Aquimonas sp.
GACACCGGCAGAAGGTGGGCTTGGTTGGGCTGGTAGGGCAGGTACGAAGTCGTCATGCCCCAAGTGTCGCGCAATCAAACACCGCGTTGGGCTCTGCCGCGCAGGCTCCTAGGACGCGAATCCGTCGAGGCCGCGGCGGTGGCACCGGGTTCCTCGCTGGAACAGGCACGCCGGGTGTTGCTGTCCAACCGCGTCCAACCGATTCAGTCGCCGGAGTTCACAGCGCGTGAGAAAGGCATTCACAGTCACGGGCGCGGTCATTGCCGCGGTTTGCGCACTGCTCGCGGCAATCCTCGCCAGCCACAGGGTGGCTCCGGATTCTGCGACGGTCGAGTCTGAGCCGCAGGCAGCCGGGAGAGCCGCGTCTGCAGAGCGCACGAGTTCAGAGTCGGCTGAAAGCGAAGGCATTTCCCTTCGAGAAGGGCCCTCGGCGCCGCTGCAGGCACCCGCGCGCACGGGGGGCGAAGATCCTCCTGCCGCCTTCAGAGTCGACACTCTGTGGGGCGCCGAAACCGTAGAGGACTCTGCCTGGCTCCAGGCCAATGGCTTCCCCGATTCCGCCGCGCTTGTCGAACTCACCGGGGCATCGGAGGACCTGCTGCGGCACATGGCGGCGCGCGGAAACCGTCACGCCCAGCGGATGGCGGACTACAAGGCCTTGCGCAGGACTTCGGGAAGCCCGGACTTCGAAGCGAATCTGTTCGAAGCGGCCGCGGACGGCGATGTGTTTGCCCTGCAACTGCTCGCCTGGTATCACCTTCAAGGGTCAGGGCAAGAGTCGAGACTTCTGGGTTTGGCGTACAACCGTGTACTGGCGTTGCGCGGCTTCCACGCAGCAGTGTGGTCCAGCCATCTTCATCAGCAAGGCCTCAGTGCCGACCAGCTTCTCGCCGTCGAGGTGTACTCGCTGGCCATTTTCAACCGCCTGCAACAACGGCGAATCCAGCGGCTGGGCCGTCCGTTTCCCGTCGACCCCAAGCCGGGCCTGGATGCGCTGGAGGGCAACATTCGGTCGGGCCTGCACTCGAAATCGAGTAACGCAGATCAAGAGCCGCCGGAACCCAGCTCCACCCACACCAGCCGGTGATCGCTGGCCGTCACCCAGTCGCTGCCCGGCGCACCGCGCTTGGGCCAGAACACGCCCGCCTCCAGCACCTTGAAGCCTCTTGAAGGCAGCACATAGTCGACGCGCATGGTGCCGCTGCGCGGGCTGAACTGGGCGGTTTCGGTGTGCGGGTCGCCGCGCTGGGCCAGGTCGGCGCCGTTGCCCGGCTGGAAGGTCAGTGAGGCCTCGAAGCTGCCTTCGCTGCGCGGCGCCGGCTCGGACTGCACGCGCGGATGCTCCAGCAGACCCTGGATGGCGCCGGGCAGGCTGTCGCCCTCGATCGGGTCGGCGTTGAGGTCACCAGCGATGACGAAACGCGCATCGGCCGGCAGTGGCCCGCGGCGGCCCTGGTCGTCGACCATCCAGTCGGCGCCGTCGAGGTAGTCGCGCCAGAGCTTCAGCTCATCGTGGTTGCGAACCTTGTTGCGGCCCTCCGGCCCGTCGAAAGCCGGTGGCGTGGGATGCGCAGCCAGCAGGTGGATGCGCCCCAGCGGCGTGTCGATCGGCAGATCCCAGTGCGATTTTGAAGACAGGCGCAGCTGGGCCCAGATCTCGGGCGGATACCAAGGCGCGTCGGCATCCGGCAGCTGCGGCTGCAGGGCGCCCGGCAGATTCGCCCAGCGCACGTGCTGGAAAGTGCGCGCGGCTTCGACATCGATCGGATAGCGCGACAGCACGAGCATGCCGTACTGGCCGGGGTGGCGGCCGAAGCCCCAGGCGTCGCCGGGGTCGCCGAGCTCGCCGTTCTGGTCGAGGTCGAGTCCGCTCGGCTCGCCAGTGTTGACCGGCGCGTGGAAGGCGTAGGGATAGTCGAGCGGCGCCAGCCCGGACTGGCCGACGCCGAGATAGCGCTCGCGGAACAGCCGCGCCGCTTCGCCGGCCTCGTCGCGGTCCAGCTCATTGAGCAGCACGATGTCCGGCCGCACGGTCTGGATGACCGCAGCCAGCTTGCGCGCCTGTGGGTCATCGCCGCGCAAGCGCTCGAGCACGGCGCCGGGCTGGTCATCGGTCAGGGCCAGGTTGTAGGTGGCGATGCGCAGCTTCACCGGCTCGGGTGCTCCAGAAGTGAAGGCGGTCAGGCTCAGTGCGAGGCCCAGCAGCAGGGCGCCGGCGCGAATCAGGGCGGGCATGCGGGCATCCGCGGTTCAAAGGACGGGCAGCATAGCCGCAGCGGATGACGGCTGCAGGCCGCCATCACGGCCGCGTGCTAGCATTCGGCCGCCACGCGGGAGAGACCTGCCAACCTTCGGGTCGGCGGGCGCCGAAGGAGCAACCGCCCCGGAAACTCTCAGGCAAAAGGACCGGGTGGCCCGGCTGACGCGCCTGCATCTGAAGGCCCGCTAGCCGTGCGCAGCACGCATCTGGAGAGAGGTCCGGCGCCTTCTGCATTGCGCGTGGATCCGCCGACGGGATAACGCTCTCAGGCGAACAGACAGATGGGGCGCCCATGCCGGACGGGTTGTCGTCCGGTTGCCGAGCGCCGTTCCGTGTCCGAATTCCGACTGCCCATGACGACCGAGCATTCGCGCCCTGCGCGAGCCAGCACGTGGGCATGCGTCCGACGCGGGCCGGCCTCGATCGATTGCCCCTCGCCCCAGGTGCCCGCGCCATGAGCCCCACCACGCCGCTGCGTCAGCCCCACATCGCCCGTGAATTCGCCGATCGCCACATCGGTCCATCGGCCCACGAAATCCGCGAGATGCTCGAAGCCGTCGGCTGCGACAGCCTGGAGCAGCTGATGGCCGAGACCCTGCCGGCCTCGATCCGCCAGCAGCATCCGCTGCGCGGCATGGAACCGGCGATGTCCGAAGTGGAGGCGCTGGCGCGGTTGCGCCAGATCGCCGACCGCAACCAGGTGTTCACCTCGCTGATCGGGCAGGGCTACCACGGCACCCTGACCCCGCCGGTCATCCTGCGCAACATTCTCGAAAACCCGGCCTGGTACACGGCCTACACGCCGTATCAGCCGGAGATCAGCCAGGGCCGGCTGGAAGCCCTGCTCAACTTCCAGACCCTGATCACCGAGCTGACCGGCCTCGACGTCGCCAACGCCTCGCTGCTTGACGAGGCCACCGCCGCCGCCGAGGCCATGGCTGTGGCCCAGCGCGTGTCGAAGTCGAAGTCCAAGGCCTTCTTCGTCGACGTGAACTGCCACCCGCAGAGCATCGCGGTGATGCGCACCCGCGCCGAGCCGCTGGGCTGGCAGCTGATCGTCGGCAACCCCGAGACCGATCTCGACGCCAGCGCGGTGTTCGGCGCGATCCTGCAGTACCCCGACACCTACGGCGCGCTGCGCGACCCGCGCGCGCTGATCGCCAAGCTGCACGCCGCTGGCGCGATCGCGGTGATGGCGGCCGACCCGCTGGCGCTCACGCTGCTGACGCCGCCGGGCGAGTTGGGTGCCGACATCGCCATCGGCAGCACCCAGCGTTTCGGCGTCCCGATGGGCTACGGCGGTCCGCACGCCGCCTTTATGGCGGTGCGTGATGCGATCAAGCGATCGATCCCCGGCCGCCTGATCGGCGTCTCGGTCGACTCGCGGGGCGCGCCGGCCTATCGCCTGGCCCTGCAGACCCGCGAGCAGCACATCCGTCGCGACAAGGCGACCTCGAACATCTGCACCGCCCAGGTGCTGCTGGCGGTGGTGGCGTCCATGTATGCCGTCTACCACGGCCCGGAGGGCCTGCAGCGCATCGCGCATCAGGTGCATCGCCGCACGGCGACCCTGGCCGAGGGCCTGCGCCGGCTCGGCTTCAAGCCCGAGCAGGAGACCTTCTTCGATGCCATCTCGGTCGACGTCGGCAGCCAGCGCGCGGCCATCGTCGAGCACGCGCTGGCCGCGCAGATCAACCTGCGCCTGATCGGCCAGACCCGTCTGGGCATCGCGCTCGATGAAACCACCACGCCCGATGTGGTCGAGACGGTCTGGACCCTGTTCGGCCGCAGCCTGAACTATGCCGCCATCGAAGAGAACGCGGCCTCCGCGATTCCCGAAGCCCTGCAGCGCCGCGGTGCGTGCCTGAAGCATCCGGTGTTCAGCCGCTACCGTTCGGAGACCGAGATCCTGCGCTACATGCGCAAGCTGGCCGACCGCGATCTGGCGCTCGACCGCGCGATGATTCCGCTCGGCAGCTGCACCATGAAGCTCAACGCCACCGCCGAGATGATTCCGGTCACCTGGCCCGAGTTCGGTGCCCTGCATCCGTTCGCACCCGCCGAGCAGGCGCACGGCTACCGCGAGCTGTTCGAGGACCTGAAGCGCTGGCTGGTGGAAATCACCGGCTACGAGGCCATCAGCCTGCAGCCGAATTCCGGCGCGCAGGGCGAATACGCCGGCCTGCTGGCGATCCGCGGCTATCACCTCTCGCGCGGCGACACCCACCGCACCGTTTGCCTGATTCCCTCGTCCGCGCACGGCACCAATCCGGCCTCGGCGCAGATGGTGGGCATGGACGTGGTGGTGGTCGAGTGCGACCGCGAGGGCAATGTCGATGTCGACGACCTGCGCGCCAAGGCCGAGAAGCACAGCACCAACCTGGCCGCGCTGATGGTCACCTACCCGTCGACCCATGGCGTCTTCGAGGAGCGCATCCGCGAGATCTGCGAGATTGTTCACGCGCATGGCGGCCAGGTCTATCTCGACGGCGCCAACATGAACGCGCAGGTCGGCCTGTCGCGGCCGGGTGACTATGGCGCTGACGTCAGCCATCTGAACCTGCACAAGACCTTCTGCATCCCGCACGGCGGCGGCGGCCCGGGCATGGGCCCGATCGGCGTCAAGGCGCATCTGATTCCCTTCCTGCCGGGTCATCCGGAACTCGACGGCGGCAAGGCGCCGGTGGGTCCGGTGTCGGCCGCGCCCTACGGTTCGTCCTCGATCCTGCCGATCTCCTACGCCTACATCCTGATGATGGGCGGCGAGGGCCTGAAGAAAGCCACCGAGGTTGCGATCCTGTCGGCCAACTACATCGCCGACCGCCTGCAGCCGCACTTCCCCACGCTGTACCGCAACCACAACGGCCGCGTGGCGCACGAGTGCATCATCGACCCGCGCCCGCTCAAGGACCTCTGCGGCGTCAGCGTGGACGACATCGCCAAGCGCCTGATCGACTACGGCTTCCACGCCCCGACCATGAGCTTCCCGGTGGCCGGCACCCTGATGATCGAGCCAACCGAGTCCGAGGCCAAGGTCGAGATCGACCGCTTCTGCGAGGCGATGATCGCGATCCGTCGCGAGATCACCGAGGTCGAGGGCGGTCGCTTTGCGATCGAACAGAGCCCGCTGCGCCACGCCCCGCACACCGTGCACGATCTGGTCGACGCCGAGTGGTCGCGTGCGTACTCGCGCGAGGAAGCGGTGTTCCCGGCCGGCATGTCGCGCAGCGACAAGTACTGGTGCCCGGTGGGCCGCGTCGACAACGTCTATGGCGACCGGAATCTCATCTGCACCTGCCCGAGCCCGGAGGCGTATCGGGACGAGGCGGCGTAAACCGGCTTGGCCCGGCGCTTCGCCTGCGCGGAGCGTCGGTGCCTTGGCCTGCCTGATCTCGGCCGGACGAGCTGTGCGCGCTGGCGGGCGCCAAGCCCGCGGTGCGGCGGCGCCGTGGGGCCAAGAGGCTCTATCGAGGCAGCGTCTGTCTTTGGCCCGTACTCGGCGACCGAGCCAGGAGCAGTTCGCTGCCGCCAGTAAAGCCGAGCCAGTGACCGCTCCTGCTCCGAGAGCCATTGAAGTGCTGCCTCGACCCGGAGCGCGAAGCTCGGCTCATTCCCGAAGGGGCTCGAATCCATCGCGCAGCAGGCCTGCCGCGCCTGCGACTTCGATCAGGGTGGCGCGATCGTCGCCCGTGTTGAGGACCGTGGCGCCCGCGGCGGCGGTGATCGTGGCTTCCAGCGACAGAAAGGGCTGCTCTGTGTCCACGGTGCCCTGCAGGAGGATTTCCGTCTGTGCGCCAGCGGCGAGATTGGACAGCACGGTCGGGTTGCCAAGGCCGGAGGCCGGGCCGCAGCTCCCGCTGCAGCTCCAGCTCAAGTCGCTGAGCCCCCCCGCTGCGAGGCCGCGGATCGTCACTGCCGTTAAATCCAGGGGTCCGTTGTTGCCCGCCAGGATGCGATAGGCGCGTCGACCGGGCGCTGGGTCGGGCAGGGCACGGCTCAGGCGGATCTGCAGGTCCGCGCCGTCGCCCACCACGATGCGGAAGTCGCGCTGCGTTCGATCACGGCCGCCGTTCGCGGTGCCGCCGTCATCCGCAGCGATGACCTGCAGCCGCGCCACACCTGCGTTGCCCGACAGGGTGTAGGACAGGCGGCCGTCCGGCGCGAGCGCGGCATCGGTCACGATGCCGGCGCTGTCCTCGAGTTCGCTGACGGACAGCGCCACGGTCTGGGTGGCTTCCCCGTGGCCGGCTGAGACCTGTGAGACGAAGCCCGCGCGCGACTGCGGCCCCGTAGTGCCCGCCGCGTGTGCGGGATTGGCGCCGAGCAGGAAGCCGGGCGGGTCGTTGACCGGCGCGACGGTGAGCGCGAGGTTCGCGGTGCGGCTCGCCCCGCCGGGGTCACTGACCGCGAGCGTCAGGGGGGTGCTGCCAAAGGCGTTGGCGATGGGCGTGATCGCCAGTACACGGCTTGCGCCGCTGCCACCCAGGCCCGCCGTCAGCGCGCTATCGGGCACCAGGCTCTGATTGCCGCTGCTTGCCCACAGCGTTACCGCCGCCGCACCGGATTCACTGTCGTCGACCGTGATCGTCACCGGCGCGTTCACTGCGTCTTCTAGGATCGAGACGGCGACGGGCGCGGACAGCGTGGGCCGACGGTTGAGCGTCACCGTGACCTCGGCCGAGTTGCGGCTGCGGTTGGCGTTGTCGCCCGGGTAGCTCACGCTGAGGCTGCGGGTGCCGCCGGCCAATGCGCTGGTGGTGCAGGACGCGGACGCGCTGTTGCCGCTCGCGCTGAGCGGCCGATCGACGCAGCCGGCGATCGGCGTACCGCCGTCGCGGAAGGTGACCGCTCCGCTGGGCGCAGTGCCGATGACCGTCGCAGTGAGGGTGAGCGGTGCGCCCTCGTTCGGCGTGCCGGGCACGGGCGCGAGGCTCACGGCCGAGGCCGGATCGAGTGCGAACAGCACGACGTCATTGCCGTCACCCGCTGCATAGCGGAGGCGGAAGGGCGCACCGCCGACAAGCGTTTCCGCGCCCTCGGCGAGGCCGCTGAAAGCGCCGACGACGGGATCGCTGCCGTCGTTGGCGATCAGCGTCATCGCGCGGCCGGGCGCATGGGTGTAGCCCGCAAGCAGTCGCGCGTCCAGGGTCGCCCCGCCCAGTGAAACCGTGCCGACCACGTCGAGCAGATCGCTTGCGCTGGCGTTGACCTCGAACTCGAACACCGCGGGCGACTGCAACGTCAGGCTGCCGCTGGTGAGCGTGCCCGGGGTGCCGCCCGGCGCCAGCCGGCCGCCCGTGCGTACCAGCGTGTTGCCGATCCTCCCGCTGCCGATCACGGTGCCTGTGGCTTCGATGGTCAGCGCGCCCTGGCTGCCGTTGGCGGCCCACCGGCCCTGCTGCACCACGGTGGAGTTGTGGGTCGCCGTGCCCGAGTACAGGTAGTCGCCCGCGCCGGACTTGCGCAGGGTGCCGAGGCCCACCACGCGGCCCTGATAAGCGCACGTGGTGTTGGGCGACAGGGTCAGCGTGGCGCCCGCCAGAAGCTCCAGCTGGCCCTCGCCGGGGCGTGTGCGCGTGCTGACGACCGGGTCGTCCGCAACGCAGGCAACGGTGTGTGTGCCCGCGATCGAGATGGTGCCCTGTACGACCTGGGGCGCTTGGATGCCGATCCGCCGCAGCAGCGCGCTGGGGTGCAGGGTGGTGCTCGGCTGGAACACCGCACCTGCACGCTGCTCGAAGCGCCCGGAGGGAATGATGATCGGCCCGCCGATGCGCCCGCCGTTTTCGTTGACCAGCGTGGCCGGAACGCCCGGAGGGTTGCCGTAGAGGCGGGCGTCGTCGCCATCGTGCGTCAGCATGAGCACGCCGCCGTCGATGCGTCCCGCATTCCTCAGGCCGTGGGCCACGCTTGCCGACCCGGTGCGCGACTCGGGCAGGACCACACGCCCCTGGATGTGGCCGGTCGACTCGTTCACCATCTCCGCGTCGAGGGTGACGGTGCCCAGGCGCTCCGCGACCCCAGGCTGGACCACGCCCGCATTTCCGGTGATGAGGCCGCTGTTGCGGACCCGGTAGTTCAGGACGTCGGCGATCCCATTGGGCACGTTGAAGCTGTAGGCCGTCAGTCGAAGCTGCAAGTCGCCGTTGACCACGCCGCCCGCCTCATTGGTGACCTGGAAATCGGCCTCGTCGGCCCAGAACTGCGGGTTGCCCACGGTGCCGCCGTTGAACATCTTTCCGCTCAATGCGCCCACGTTGGCGCCGGAGAAATTGAGCAGGTTGCCGGTGACTCGGCCGTTGATCCGGCCGTAGTTATAGACCAGCAGTCGCGACACGGGCCGGTCGCGGATCTCCAGGACTTCGTCAACGGTCCCGTAGTTGAACACCGTGACCAGGGGCAGCGCTGGGTTGTCCAGAGACACCACTTCCACCCTGACGACATTCGCCGGGGCGCCGTTCTGCCCCACGACGACCGAGCCGGTGCGCAGCCGGATGACGCCGACGAAGGCTCCGGGCAGCACGTCCACGAAGACATTGGACGCGCCCGAGACATCGAGGCCATCGGGATCGACGCCGCTGCAGGTCACGGTGCCTCCGCTTGCCACCGGATCGGGGGAGCACTGCGCGGACACGGGCGCGGGGCTCAATGTCGCCCCGACGAGCGAAGCGAAAAGAAAGAGCGGGGTTGTCGGGCTTGATCGCATGGCAGGCTCTGAGGTCGGCGGTGGGACATGGCGTGTTGCTGCAGCAGGCGCAGAAGGCTGCCAGCGTCCCTCACGCCGAATTGCGATCCGTCTTGGCCAGGCAGCGCAAGGCTTTCAATCCAGGCGTGCCGCCCGCACCAACGCCACCCCTGTCGGCCTGCTCGAGCGAAGGGGTGCCGGCCGCCGCCGGTGGTATCCGAGTTCGCTGCTCGCCTGTCCGGGTGGGCGTCCCCTCACGAACGGATCACCCGAATGCTCGCCGTCGCAGACCGGCCTTCTGGATCCTCGTGCCTACGAATGCAGCATCGACCCGCGCCCGCTCAAGCTGGTCGATGCGCAGCGCGGCCCAACCTTGCGTCTGCACGAAGCGAAGGCGATGCGTCGGCGCGGTATCGCGACTTTGGGCGAGCGTGCATTCGGCGGCCCTGGGGTGCGCCTTTGGCTTACCCCAAGCTGCCGGAGCACGCTGTTCTTCGTGGGCTGGAAAGCGCATGGAAACTCGCGATACCCGAATGCATGCGGGCGTGGTGGCCGACGCGCGTGCGAGTCCGATGCCCGAAATGCTGCGCCATTCCGTCTGGCGCCTGCGATCAGCAAGAAGCGGCTGCAGAGAACTCGCCGCAGGGCAGGGCGCGCGGCGCCGTTCAACATGCCGGGGCATCACGCGATCCGTGCAGGGCGTTCGGATTTCCTATACTCCGGCGGCGCCCTGCCGTGGAGTATCGATCCATGCGTCGATCCACTGTTTTCTTCCTCCTCGTCGGTGGGCTCATCGCGACGCTCGGGGCCAGCGCTTGCTGGGGCGAGGTCGTCCGGGTGCGGGTGCTCGATGCCTCGGGACAGCCGTTGCCCGAGGCCGTGGTCAGCGTGGCTGGCCTTGGCGCAGGTGCGCCCCCGGCGGACGTCACTCTGGATCAGCGCAAGCTGCGTTTCGAGCCGCGGGTGCTCGCCGTCGGTCGCGGCGGCAGCGTGCGATTCCTCAACGGTGACCGCGTCAACCACCATGTCTATTCGTTCTCGCCGGTGCGGCGCTTCGACCTTCGCGTCAAGCGCGGCGAGGACGGTCAATCGATCCGTTTCGATACGGCGGGCACGGTGGTGGTCGGCTGCAACATCCACGACTGGATGCTGGGCTTCATCCGCGTGGTCGACAGTGACCACTTCACCGTCACGGACGCCAACGGCGAGGCGCTGCTCGATGTGCCCACGCCGTGGCCCGAGGCCGCGACCCTGCGCGCCTGGCATCCGCGGATCGCCGAGAACGATGGCGAGGTCAGCGCACCGCTGACGGCGCAGGCCGTTCTGACGACCACCCGGCCGCTCCAACCGGACCCCTGGCTCGAGACGCCGGACTATCGCTGAGGCATGGACCGTCTCGCGCCCCGGCTCTTCCTGCTCGTGGTGGGCCTGCTGTTCGCGACCCTGCTCGTGGTGCTCGCGCTGGCGGACCGGGCGAGCCGCAGCCAGGCGCTGGTAGAAGCCCACGAACGCCTGCAGGCCGCGCACGGTGTGTTCCGCGAGCAGCTCCAGCAGCGGCGCCTTGCCCAGCGGCAGTTGACCGACGCGGTGAGCAACGACTTCGGCCTGAAGGAGGAGATCGCGATCGCCGAGCCCGGCAGCGTTTCGCTTGAAGTGACGCTGCGGAACTTCCAGCGGCGCGGCGGGGCGGCCTGGGCCGTGGCGACCGACCCCGCGGGTCGCATTCTCGCGTCGACGATCGAGGAGTTGCCGGCCGGTACTGCCCTGTCATTCCGCGATGTGTTCGACGCCAGCGGCGGCAGTGAAACCCTGCGCCGCGTCGAGGCGCTGCTGCACCAGGTCATCGCCACGCCGGTGCACGCCCCGCGACCGCTGGTGGTCGGCTGGCTGGTCTTCGGCTTCCCGCTCGACGACGCCAAGATGGCGAATCTGGAGGAGCAGACCCGAACGGTCTTTTCCCTGGTCGACGGCACCGCAGGAGATCTGCAGGTGCTGGCCAGCGGTCTTGCACCCGAGGCCCGGGCGGCCCTCGCCGCGCGGTTCACCGGTCGGCAGGGCTTCGCCCAGATCGATCTGACGGGGCGCGGCGAAGACGTCGTGCTGGCCATGCCCCTCGACACTCCCGGCGGCCGGCCCGTACACGTCGTGCTGCAGAAATCGCTGTCGGCGGCCCTGGAAGGCTTCCGCCAGTTGCGCCTGCAGCTCGCCGGCACGGCGCTGGTGGCGTTGCTGCTGGCGGCTGGGGCGGCCTGGTGGCTGAGCAGGCGCATCAGCCGGCCGCTGTCCGATATGGCAAAGCTGGCGCATCGACTCGGCGAAGGGCAATTCGACACCGTTCTGCCGGCGAAGGCCGCAGGCGAGGTTGGCGTGCTCGCCCGCGCGCTGACCGTGATGCAGCAGGGGCTGCGCGAGCGTGATGAAGCCCTGCGCGCCGTCGCCTATGTGAGCACGCTGACCGGCCTGCCCAACCGCACGGCGTTCGTCGATGCTCTTCGACAGACCTTGACGACGACTCCGCATGTGGGGGTCATCGTCGTCGACCTCGACCACTTCGCCGACATCAACGACACGCTGGGTCACGCCATCGGCGACCGCGTGATTGGCGAGATGGCCGGCCGTCTGGTCAGGGCGATGGGTGCCAGCGCGAGCATCGCCCACTTTGGCGGCGACCAGTTCGCCCTGGCGGTCGAGGCCCGTTCTGCCGCTGCGCTCGAGTCCGCCGCGGCAAGCATGGCCTCGGCCTTCCGTGAGCCGGCCGACGTCGAGGGCCTCGCGCTGCACCTGACCGGCACCGCGGGCGCCGCCCTGGCGCCCCTGCACGGCGACAGCGCCGAGGCCCTGCTGCGGCATGCGGAAAGCGCCATGTATCGGGGCAAGGAGCGGCGCGGCAGCGGCCTCACGCTCTATGATCCTGCCCACGACCACCATTCCCGCCAGCGCCTCGCGCTGATGGGCGAACTCCCCGGCGCCATCGAACGCGGCGAGCTGCACCTGCATGTGCAGCCGAAGGCCAGCCTCACCGGCCGCGAGGTCGTCGGCGTCGAATGCCTGGTGCGCTGGGTCCATCCGGTGCTGGGGATGATCGCGCCGGATCGCTTCATCCCGCTGGCCGAACAGACCGGACAGATCCGTCACCTCACCCGTTGGCTGCTGGACACCACCGCACGAGAGATGCGCCTCGCCGAGGAGCGCGGCTTCGTGTTGCGCTGGGCGGTCAACATCAGCGCGGTCGACCTGCTCTCGCCGGACTTCGCGCACAAGGTCGGCGAGGTGCTGCGAACCCATGGCCTCGCCCCGGACCGCCTCACCGTCGAGGTGACCGAGAGCGCGGCCATGTCCGACCCCGAGAACGCCATCCGCCAGCTTGCAGCGCTCCGGCACATGGGCGTGAAGCTGTCGATCGACGACTACGGCACCGGCCACGCCTCGATGGCCCAGCTCAAACGTCTGCCGGTCGACGAGCTGAAGATCGATCGCTCCTTCGTCCGCAGCCTGATGACCGACACCAACGACCAGGCCATTGTGGCATCGACCATCGCGCTCGCCCATCGACTCGGCCTGTCGGTGGTCGCCGAAGGTGTCGAAGACCGCGCCACCGCCGGGCTGCTTGCGGCGATGGGCTGTGACGAGATCCAGGGCTTTGGGCTGGCACGGCCGATGCCGGTCGACGTTCTGGTC
>JBIJCA010000395.1:0-3393 GCA_044344935.1 Aquimonas sp.
GAGCAGGTCGAGCTTGATCCGCTGCGTGCCGACTTCGAGCGCCACCGCTTCACCGAGCGCCCAGTCGCCTTCAGCTGCGCGGCGAGCACGGCTGCGCCAGTCGAGCTGCTGCACGCGGCCCAGCCAGCGCTGCTCGCGCTCACGCCAACCGCCCGAGAGCTGCAGGCGCAGGCCCTTGCCCTCGGGGTCCTGGCGCAGATCCAAGGTATGCGCGCCGACGCTGCCGCGCAGGCTGAGCACCGGCGCGCCCAGCGCACGCCCGTCCAGTCGCGCATTCGCCGCCTTCAGATCGAGCTGCAGCGGGGCGTCTTCGCTCAGTCCCAGTTCGCCCTGCAGACCGATCTGCTCGAACGCGAGGCCCGCCAGCGCCAAGGCATCGGCGTCCAGATCGAGCGTCAGCCGCGGCGCCTGCGCGGTCCCGGAGACGCTGAGCTGCCCGCGTACTTCGCCGACCGCGCCGTCGATCAGACCTTCCAGCTGCAGCGGCTGCAGACGCAGGTCGGCGCGCAGCCCCTGCGCCTGCGCGCCTGGATCAAGCGCGATCCGACCGGCCAGCGCGCTGGCACCCCAGCGCAGATCCAGATCGGCGCTGCCCTCCGCCACCGGCAGCGCGGCGTCGGCCGCCGCGGCCAGACCACTCCAGCGCGCCTCGATCCCGCCGCTCACCGACTGTCCGCGAAGGCTGCCCTCCAGCGCGCTCAGCGCGAGCTCGCCGCGACGCAGATTCGCACCCTCCTCGCCGCGGCTGCGGAGGCGCGCCGACAGCCGGCTGGGCAGTGCGGGCAGCAGCAGGGCGGTATCGAAATCGGTCAAGGCCGCGTCGAGCTGCCAGGCGAATCCGACGCGCCAGTCGAGCTCGCCGCTGACCAGCAGTTGACCCTCGCCGCTGCGCAGCTCCAGGGCCTCCAGCTGCGCGGTGTCCCCCCGGACAACAAGGCCACCGCGCAGTTCGCCGGCGAGATCGCCGCGCGCCAGCGCAAGATCCAGATCGAGGCGGGCGTCATCGAGCGCACCGACGGCACTGAATCCACCGTCGAGCCGAAGCGGCGGCGCCTCCAGCAGCGGCAGCACGAAGCGCTCGAACTCCAGCCGCAGATCGATCGCGGAGGCGCCAATGTCCTCGCCCTCGGGCAGTCGCAGCGAGCCCTGCAGGCGGGCCCTGCCCTCCCCTTCGACGAGCAGGAACTCCTCGATGTGCAGGGTGGCCGCCTCGGCGCGAAGCGCCAGCGCCTCGATCCGATAGTCGCGACCGTCGAGTTCGACGTCGCCGCTCAGACGCATGCGATCGAGCCCGCCCTCACCCTGCAGGGCCAGCGCGCCCAGCGTCGCCGGCCAGAGGTCGGCGAGCGCGCTCGGCGCCGTGGGCGCATTCAACTGCAGCCGCCACTGCGGACGCGGCAGGCCGTCGTGGAGGTCCAGGTCGAGCGCGAAGTCCTCCGTATCCGGCAGGCGCAGCCGCAGCGCCAGGGCCTGCAGCGGACCCTCGACGCTCAACGCGAACGGCTGCGGCGTGACGAGTGGCGTCCGCCATTCGCCACGCAGATCCAGCGCGCTGCGCCAATCGCCGGCGCTGTCGATCTCGCCTGAGACCTCGATCCGCGCCAGCGGCGCGTCGACGCTCAAGTCCGACAGACGCAGACGGCCCGCTTCAAGACGGCCGGCGAGGTGCACCTGATCGGCCTCGAACAGGCGCTCGTCGGCGCCGTCGGCGGCGCGCTCCAGCCGCAGCCCGCGCAGCTCGGCGCGCACGAGTTCGACGTCCATCGGCAGCACGAGTGCGGGCAGCGACTCCGGCAGATTCCAGGCGAACGGCTCCGCAGGCTCGGGCGCCGGTGCGCTGGCCGGCAGCCGCACGCGCATTCCATCGATCTGCAGATCCTCGATGTGCAGACGCGCGCCGAGGGCCGAGGTCAGCGAGGCCTGCACGTACAGGCGCTCGACATCGACCTCGATCCCCGCGTGGCGATAGCGCAGGCCCTGCAGGCGCAAACCCCGCGCCAGGCTGCCCTGCTGGGCCGTCCAGCCGAGGCTGTCGGTGGGCAGCGCGGACAGCGACCGCGCCAGCGTGAAGCGAGCGCCGGACTCCGTGCCCAGCAGCCAGGCCAGGCCAAGCGCGAACAGCAGCAGGCCGGCGCCCGCGGCGAACGCGAGCCGCAGCAGCCAGCGCCGGGTGCGGCTCACAGCTCGGGCCCCAGACTCAGGTGGAACTGCAGGGACTCGCGGGGATCGTCCAGGCCGCGGGCGACATCCAGCGCGACCTGCCCCACCGGCGAACGCCAGCGCAGTCCCAGACCCGCGCCCCGGCGGGCATCCACCTTGTCGTCATTGAAGGCGCTGCCGACGTCGAAAAACACGGCGGCGCCCCAGCGCTCGGTGAACATGCGCTCGTATTCCAGATTGGCGACCAGCAGCGCGCGGCCACCGACCGGATTGCCGCCAACGCCTACGGGACTGATTTCCTGGTAGCCGTAGCCGCGCACGCTGCGGTCACCGCCGGCGAAGAAGCGCAGCGATGCAGGCAGGCGCAGGAAGTCATCGGTGAAGGTGCGCCCGGCCTGTCCGCGGAGCAGCACGCGGTTGCGCTCGCCGAAGCCGCGGATGTAGCGGGTCTCGATCAGCAGCTGGGTGAAGTCCGAGTCCGAGCCGATCGCGGTAGCGCCCTGTCTCAGCTCGGCGTTGAAGCTGAAGCCACGGCTGGAGTAGTTGGGGTCGTTGAAGCGCTGCCAGCGCGCGCTGAGCGCGGGATACACCAGGGTGGCGAGACCGCTGGTGTCGAGCGTGCGGGCGACGCCGATCGCATAGCGCTCACGCAGCAGGTGCAGACCGAGCGCGAGGTTCCAGTCGCCGAAGCGCCCCACCCGGTTGGCGAACAGCTCGGCGCTCTCGCTGTCGACCAGCTCGCTCTCATCTTCGCGATAGCTCGCGCCGGCCTGGTACCAGCCGTGGATGGGCTCGAAGGCCGGGATCCGGTAAAGCGCGTTCAGCGCGCTGCGGCGCTGCGCGAGGTCCACGCTGGCGTTGAACTTGTGCCCTCGCGTGTTCACCCAGCGCCGGTCCACGCCCAGCTTGAGGCCCGCACCGGAGTCGGTGCCGAAGCTCAGACCCGCCGTATAGACCGTCCGCTTCGCCGGCGCCAGATCGACCTGCACGGGCACTTCCAGGGAGTCGGCCGAAGGCTCGGGGCGGATGTCGACGAAGCCGAAATAGTCGAGATCTCCCAGCCGCTGGTGCAGTCGCAGCAGTGCGTCCTGATCGAAGGGCTCACCGGCTTGGATGTCGACCCAGCGCTCGACCAGACCCGCATCGAGCTGGCTGCCCGCGAGCTCGACCGTCCCGAAGCGGTAGCGAGCGCCGCTCTCCCAGCGCAGGCGGATCTCGGCGCGGCTGTCGGCG
>JBIJCA010000179.1:0-9566 GCA_044344935.1 Aquimonas sp.
CGAAGAGCAGCACCGCCGGATCAGGTGAAGGCACCCGCGCGCGCGCGGTGGTGCCCAGCCGTCCCTTGAATCAGAACGAGCCGCTGGTCGCCCATCAGGTGGTGCGCGTCGAGCTTCCCGCCGGCTACAAGCCGAGCGCCAAGGAAGAGTACATGTGCGCCGAGCACCTCGAGTACTTCCGTCAGAAGCTGATCAACTGGCGCGCCGAGCTCGTTGAGGAATCCAAGCAGACCATCGACAACCTGCGTGAGGAAGTGCGTGATGTCGGTGACGAAGCCGAGCGTGCTACCCGCGAAACGGAGAACTCGCTGGAACTGCGCACCCGCGACCGCTACCGCAAGCTCATCAGCAAGATCGAGAAGGCCTTGAAGCGCGTCGATGATGGCTCCTACGGCTACTGCGAGGAAACCGGCGAAGAGATCGGCATCGATCGTCTCGAAGCGCGCCCGATCGCTACCCTGTGCCTCGACGCTCAAGAACGTTGGGAGCATCGGCAGAGGCTGATGGGCGACTGATCTCAGCGCCCCCGGATGTACGGCAAACGGCCCCGCAGTGCGGGGCCGTTTGCGTTCGTGGCCTTTCGCTCCCGCATCCTTTCGAGTCGGGCGGGTCCGCCCTCAGGTTTGGCCGCCCTGCGGCTCGCGCAGCCAACCGACCCGCTGCAATCGCGCGCCAAAGGCTGACGCCGCACCGAGGACGGTGCGGACGGCCTGAAGGGTGTCGCACACGCCGTGCGAGCCGGGCAGGCGGGGCCACGCGCGGCAGGCCTCAAGCTGCGTCGATGCGGTGGCACCCAGCAACACGCGACGCTCGCTTCACTCCCACCGCCACAGCGGCTGATCCCTGGCAGGCAGCTCACCGCGCAGGCGCAGACGCACCAGATCCACAGGCATCGTGCCGCCCTTGAGGATGGCGTCGTGGAACTCACGATCGCTCATGCGGCCCGAATCCACGAGCTCTCGTCGCAGAGCCATGAACTGCAGTCCGCCCAGCAGATAGGCCGCCTGGTACAGCGGGCCGTAGTCGCCGGTGAAGCTTCGCCGCACTTCCGCAGCGGCGTTCTCGCGCTCGTGGCCCACCTCGTTCACCAGCAGCTCGATCGCCTGCTGCGGCGTCATCGTGCCGAGATGGAAGGCCAGGCTGAACTGGATGCGCGCGGCGCGGTGGCTGCGCCAGAACAGCATGCCCATGCGGTCTTCGGGCGATTCCGCGAAGCCGCGGGCGTACAGGTACAGCTCCCAGTACAGGGCCCAGCCTTCCATCCAGAACGGCGTGCTGAACAGCTGCCGATGGGTCTGGTGGCGCAGGTTGTAGAAGTACTGCAGATGGTGCCCGGGGATCAGCTCGTGGTGCACCACCGCCCGCGAGAAATGCCGGTTGTTGCCGCGCAGGCTCATCAGCTGCTTCTCGTGCGGCATCGAACTGTGCGGATAGGCCACCCACACATCGCGGCCACCCAGGAAGAATGGCGCCTGCAGCTGCGCCTGAGGGCTCAGCATGTTCATGCGCCAGTCGCGACGAGAGAGGGCGGGCACGGTCACCAGCTGGTTGTCGGTCAGGTAATCGATGGCTTCCTGGGCCAGCTCCACCACCAGCTGCGGTTGCTGCCCCACCGGCGGCGACTTCTGCTTCACCGCTTCCAGCGCCTCGCGCCAGTCATCGAAACCCATTTCGCGCGCGGCCTTCTCCATCTCGCTGCGGCACCAGGCGAGTTCACGCTTGCTGATCTCGACCAACTGTTCCGGCGTGTAGGGAATGCGCTCAGCGGTGAGCGCTGCGATCAGTGCCTCACGCCCGATCGGGTCGCCGATGATCACTTCCGGATTGTCGACCCCGGCCAACCGCTTGCGGATAAGGTCCGCGGTCTTCGGTAGCTGCGCGTCGAGCGCCTGCCAGGGCTGGCTGACCCAGTGCGTGAAGTCGGGGTCGTAGCCGTCCTGGTGCGCATGCCATTCCTTGAGCGCGCGATGGGTGGCATCGAGCACGCGGGCGGCGCGATGGGCGACCGCGGGCGACAGTTTCGACAGCTCGGTGTCTTTGGCCTCGATGCGCGCGTCGAGATCGGCCAGCGCGGCGCGCGCGCGTTCCAGCATGCCAGCGCTGCTGCGGCCATCGGCCTGCTGCAGGGCACGGCGCGCTTCGGCCAGTTCGATCAGGCTGTTGATTTCAGGCAGCAAGGCTGCGGCTTCGCCCAGGCGCACCCGCTCGAACTGCAGCTCGCGTTGGCGCTGATCGAGGTCGCTGCGAAACAGGATCCAGTCGATCCGGTCCTCCAGGCCCAGCGTGTCGAAGTCCATCTCGTCGAGGCGCGTCAGCCAGCCGGCATGGAGCTCGCCCAGCGCGCGACGACGCGCCTCACCCCAGGCGATGTCGTTGACGTGCTCGATCGCACCCAAGTCCGCGCGGAAGCGCTGGATCAGCGGCGCCAGCGTCTGCGCGCTGGGCGCGTGCTCGGTCGCGGGCGGGATCAGCGCCTCGCTGGGCAGCGGAGGCGCGGCCAGCGCAGCGCAAGGCGCGAGCAGGGCGCAGAGGAGGGCGGCGGCGAGACGGGTGCAGCGCATGGCGGGCTCCGGCGTGGATCGATGCGCGATTGTGCCCGTGCACACCACCTGCTGCCGGTGCCACAGGTTCGGTGCTGTCTGCGGGGCTAGTTCCCCATCGCCGCGACCAGCTCGCCCTCCAGCGATCGATCGGGATCCGCGCGCAGCGCGGCCAGCTCGGTGCCGTCGAGATCCAGCCGCAGCCGGCCTTCGACCAGAAGCAGGGCGCGATTGACATGGCGCTCGGCCAGTTCGATCGCATGGGTAGCGAGCAGTATCGCCGTGCCGCGCCCGGCCAGTGCCACCAGATGCCCCTTGAGTGCCCAGGCGCTCGGTGGGTCGAGACCATTCAAGGGTTCGTCGAGCAGCAGCAGCGGTGGCTCGCCGATCAGGCCCAGCATCACCGCCAGCTTCTGCCGCGTGCCCAGCGAGTATTCCTCGACCGGTCGATCCAGATAGGCGCTGAAGCGCAGCGCTTCAGCGAGTTCGAGCGTTGCGGCCGGCACCCCGCCGAGGCCGCGCGTGCGGGCGAACAGCTGCAGACATTCGCGCCCCGTCAGCAGGCCGGGCAGGGCGGCAGGGTCGACCGCCATGCCGAACCTCGCGCGCGCCGCCGCGGTCTCGCGGGTGATCGCGTGGCCGCCGATGTGGACCTCGCCCGCCTGCGCTGGCAGCAGCCCGGCAATGCAGCGCAGCAGGCTGCTCTTGCCCGAGCCGTTGGGGCCGGCCAGCGCAACGAACTCGCCAGCTTGCACCTGCAGATCGATGCCGTGCAGCACGGGGCGTGCCGCGATCGACAGATGCAGGCGGCGAATCTCAAGGGGCGGAACCGTCATGGCAGTCTCCTTGCACGCCAGGCGTGCCAAGCGATCAGGCCCACCGCGACCAACAGCACCGCCGGGCCCAGACCTTCGCGCGCCAGCACCAGCAGCAGCGCGACTTCGGCCATCAGCTGGCCGCGCTGGCGGGCGCGCGAGCGCGGGTAGTGCAGCATCAGCGCGATCTCCAGCCCGCAGATCAGCGAGAAGCCGAGCGCGCCGAATGCAATGACAAGCGGAGAAGCGCCAAACAGGGCGAGCGCCAGCGCGAACACGCCTGTGGCCAGCAGCGTGCGCGATGCGGGATAGCGCCAGCCGCTGGCGCGGAGCGCGACCCGCGTACGCGGCGTCGCCAGCAGCAGGCGCTCGGCCTCGGCCAGAGCGCGTGCGCTGGCATCCATCAGGGTGCGCAGCCACGGCAGCATCACCACCAGCACCAGCATGCCGGCCATCACGCGCGCGCCTTCGCCGGCCAGCACCAGCAGGCCCAGCGGCAGAAACCAGACCCAGGCGCGTCCGCCGCGCCAGGCCCGCTGGGCTTGACGTCGCTGCAGCTGTCCAAGCTCAGGCCACGGCCCAAGCCAGCCTGGAGCGACAGACCATCCGCGGACCTCGCTGCGCAGTGGCGCCGAGGAGTCAGTCATGCTCGGGGCGGCGGCCCCGCGTTTCGACACGCCCGCGCGACCGCGCAGCAGGAAGACGAGGCCGCCGCCGAGTGAGAGCGCGACCAGTGTCTGCAGCAGAAAGACGCGAGCGTCGCTCGCGGTGAACAGGCCCGCCAGACCTGCGGCAGCGGCCAAGGCGGTCACCCAGAGCGCGCCCACGGCGATGCCCAGCACAAGCTGCTCGGCGAGTCCGCGCCGCTGCAGTGCAGGTGCGATAGGTAGTGCCGCCCACCAGCCGAGCGCGTGGCTGGCAGCCTCGAAGCGCACGGCTCGCCGATGCATTCGCCACAAGGCCAGCAGCCCGAACAGCGTGCATGCAGCCATTGGCTGCGCCCGCCACAGATCGAGCACGGGCAGCAGTCGCGCCGCCTGTGACTGCAGCAAGACCACCGCCAGCGCGGCCAGCGCGCTCAGTGCCAGCCCGTGGAACAGGCTTTCGCCGGGCCGACGCCACCACTGCCGGACTCGCGCGCGCAGCTCCAGCGCGGTTTGCGCCAGCAGCGGATGCAGGGGCCAGGGTAGTGATTGGGGCATGCGCAGCGTCGCCTGAGGGGCGCGTTTGGAGCGTGTCGGCCGAGGAAGGTTCCGTGACATGCCTTCGGTCAGTCGCCGCAGCACTTGATCGTCGAAAGCGCGGCCGATACGCGCTGTCGCAGCCTTCGGCACTCTGCGCGGCAGACCCCGCCAACGCGGACAGCGCGTTCGCCAAACTCGCCTGCTGCCTCAGTTCTCCATGCCGTCGCGAAAGATCCGGTTGGTCGGAAGCTGCTGGCTCGCGCCGCCGCTGACGGTGCTGGCATTCACGCTCACCGCGATTCCCACGGCCTGCCCGCTGCCGCCCACCCAGCGCAGGCTTCGGATCGGCGATGCCGCCGTGCTCGCCGTGCTCGCTGGCGCGGGCCCCACCAGGCGGTACTGCGGGCTGCTCGATTCGGTCGCGGCTGCACATGCGCTCAACGCGATCAGCCCGATGGCGATGCTGCGCAGTAGACCGCGCATCCGGGGCTGTTCCAGTCGCGGTCTCATGGGCAGCTGCCGGCCAGGAAGCCGCTGCCGCGCAATGTATTGCCCGCGCAGACCAGATTCACCTGGCCGCCATCGCAGCGCTGGCCCTGCAGATGGTTGCCGTACCACTCGGCGCTGGCGGCCGCGGGGCCTGCCAACAGGCAGATGCCGTTGCTGTCCACAGCGTCGGTGGCGAGCACGCTGGATTGCTGCAGCTTCAGGCTGGCCGAGGGGGAGGTCAGGCTGACCGCCCGCACGGTCTCATTGGCGGGTGAGCGCCGCAGTTGCAGGCTGCTAGATTCCACGCGCGCACGGCCCCTCACCTCAAGGGCGGCTGCACTCGCGCCTGCGCCGGCGTTGAGGTGTCCCACCTCGACCTGGCTGTGCTCGACACGCAGCGGTGGGCTGCCCGCGGGCGCGGACCAGTTGGCGCTCTGTCCGATCCCGATGCAGGCGGCGGTGTCGCTGGCCAGGCATTCGACCTGTACGCGGACCTGGCTGAGCCGCGGCGGGATCGCTTCGATGCGGATGCCCGTGGTTTCGCCGCTCCCCTGGCTGCTGTCCTGGCGTCCGCGCAGAAGGATTCGCAGGTCATGGACCTCGAGGGCGGCCTGTGCGGGCTGGTTGCTGACGCTATCGCGCAGGCGCAGCGCGCTGACCTGGGTGGCGCGCATGCCGCGCATGTCGATCGAGCTGTGCTCGATGATCGCGAGTTGAGCCATGTCTTCGACCACGATGCCCTCCGCTCGCGTGGTCGACGTCGGCCCGCTGGCGCTGCCCTGGATGCTGACCCGGACATTGGACAGTCGCCCCTGCGGCCCTTCCGAGTACACCGCCGGTGCGCCAAAGAAGCGCAGCCCGTAGACATTCAGGGCGCTCGCACCCACCTGCAGCTGGACGTCGAGGTCGCGCCATACGTTTCCGTAGCCCGCAATGAAGTAGCTGCCGCGGATACCCTCGGTGGCGTCCGCGGCCTGGATCTGCGCTCCCTCGATACGCAGGTTGAAGGCCGGACAGTCAGCGCGCAGGCCCATCGCATACAGCCCTCCGATCGCGCGACCCACGACATCGCGGACCTGACTGTCGGAGGCGCAGACGCTGATGCCCGCGCGCTGTCCCGGCGTTCCCGGCGCTGCACTGCTGATGCCGGTCACCCGCTGCAGCAGCACCCGCGCGACGGTTTGCGGCGCGATGGCGGGATCGATCGCACCGATGCCGACCTGACTGTCGGAAGGGTTGGCCGGGATCGCGGTGTTCTCCGCGGTGAGATCCGAGACCTCGGTGTCCGAGCCGAGTCGGAGCGTGGCGGCGAAGTTGACTGCCGTGAACGCCGAGGTGATGAAGGTCGCCGCCTGGCCCTTGCCGCTCAGACGGGTGTGCGAGGGAAGCGCGAGGCTCGCGCTGCCGAGGTCATAACGTCCGGCATCGAGTTCGATCGCGACCGGCGAACTGGCGCTGGCGTCGCTGATCCCGGCAACCGCGGCGAGCAGCCGGCTGCCGTTTTCGAGCGCGCTGCCCTCCGCCGACACCACGACCGTGCGCCTCTGCAGACTGCCTGCACGCAGCGCGAAGGGCGCGGCGGTGAGGCGCGGCCGCGGCGCCATCTCGCTGTCGCCAGCGATCTGGATGCCGAGATAGAGCTGCTGTCCCCACAGATCGCGCGGCAGCGCCACCACCTGCCCGAGTTCCACCGCCAGATTGCCGCCGTCGACCTCCACACCGGTCTGGGTTTCGCTCCACAGCGGGCTGCCCCCGCTGGGCACGGCGTACAGGCGGAACGCGATGTTGAGGGTCGCGTTGATTGGCGAGCCGCCGGCATCCGCGAGCCGCCCCTGGTAGGCCAGTGTCGCCGGTCCAGTAGCCCCGGCTGTCGGGCTGCAAAGAGCAATCGCGGCTGCGAGTACGAGGCGCTGGAGTGTGGCGGACGCGTTCGGCATGGAAGCCACCTGGACCGGTCATGGGAGTCCTTCGGATTCCCGCACGCAGGCCATGCCGCAGCCAATGGCGTAATTCTGAAATCTTCTGATAGTTTCTGGAGTCCCCCGCACAACAGGTGCTTGCGAATGGATGCGCGCGCAGACGAAACGCCACGGTCGGCGATTCCGTTGTCAGGGCGTTGGCGTCTGGGCACGCTGGAAGTGGACTTCGACCGCGCTCAGGCCTTCCGCCAGGGCTGCGAGCTCAGGTTCGACCGCGCCAGCTTCGAGTTGCTCCGCTGCCTGGTGGCACAGGCCGGGGAGACGCTGCCAAAGGAGACCCTGCTGCGCGCCGGTTGGCCGGGCCGGGTCGTGTCAGAAAACTCGCTGGCGAAGGCGATCGGCAAGCTGCGCACGGCGCTTGACGATCCCGAGGGCGAGCGGCTGCGCGTGGTTCACGGCTACGGCTACCGGCTGATGCCGCCCATCGAGCGCATCCAGCCCTCGGGTGCGGAACAGGCCTCGGCCGCGATCCCTGCAGAGATTGCACGTCCGCGCACGGACTCGGCGACCGCTTCGGACCTGCCTCGTGTGCGGCGGCTCGGCTGGGTCGGATGGACGGGGGCGCTCGTTTCAGTGGTGGCGCTGGCAGTCGCAGCCAATGCGTGGATGCCGAGACCGACGACCCCGGCCATCGCATCGGCCATGGATTCCGGGGCGGCCGCACCTGCCGCGCTGGATGTGGCTGCCTTTCCGCGACCTCAGCGAGGACGGTCGCCATGCGGTGTTCGCGACCGGCCTCGCCGATCATCTGCGCGAGCAGCTGCAGCGTGTGCCGAAGTTGCGCATCGTCGCCCGCGGGCCGAGCGAGCGCGGGCGCGACGTGGAGTTCGATCCCGCCGTGCTGGGGCCTGAGCTCGGCGCCAATCTTCTCGTCGGTGGCAGCGTCGAGACCCGCGGCGAACGACTGCGGGTCGAGCTTCGCCTCGTCGATACGCTGGGCCGCACGCCCGGCTGGACTGAAGTCTTCGAGCGCGCGCCCTACGATCAGGCCACCCTCCTTGAGGCGGTCACCGCGCGCCTGTTCGACGGCATTGGTGGACAGCCGGACCGCTGGGGCAACGACCCCGCACGCGGCCGCGGCACCGCCAACGAAGCCGCCTATCGCACTTTCCTGCGCGCTTCGACGCTGTTCGCAGGCAACAACGACCCCAACAGCCAACGGCGTGCGATCGCCGTGTTGGAGGAAGCGATAGCGCTTGACCCCGACTATGCCGACGCCTGGCGCATGCTCGCCGGAATTCTCGGCGGCAGCGGCTACTACGCGGACACCGCCGAACAGCTGATGCAGGGCAGGGCGCGCGCCTTCGACGCCTGGCAGCGAACGCTGGATCTAAGCCCCTCCGATCCGCTCGACTACCTGCTTCTGTCAGAGACGCGCCTGCTCTACCGCTTCGACTACGCGGGCGCCTGGGCTGACCTTGAGCGCGCGAGGGCGCTCACACCCGGCGGCGAATCGGCGACCCTGCTGGTGTGGAAGGCGCGCCTGCTGGCATCGATGGGCCGGCTCGAAGACGCCGTGGCGACCGGCGCGCGCGCCATCGCGCTCGACCCCGAGTCCGGCGCGCGCCGCAACCAGGGGTGGCACTACCTCGCGCTGGGCGACACGCGCAACGCGCGCGCTGTGCTGCTGCTGCAGCTGCACGACCTGCCCGACAACCCCCACACCAACTTCTACCTGGCCCTGTGCGACATCTTCGAGGAGCGGCCGGAACTCGCGCTGCAGCGGTTGGAACACTCCTCGACGCTGTTCCGTCTGGTCGGCACGGCGATCGCCCTGCATGAACTCGGCGACCGCGCCGGTTCCGACGCTGCGCTTGATGCACTCAGTCGCCAGTTCGGCGTCGCCGACGGCTACTGGGTCGGCGCCGTGCACGCGTGGCGCGGCGAGAGCGACCAGGCCTTCGAGTGGATCGATCGCGCCACCCGCGGCGGCGACAGCAGCGTGATGTATCTGCCCTTCGATCCGCTGCTGGCGAAGCTCCGTGAGGACACGCGCTACGCCGAGGCGCTGAAGGCGATCGGCTATCCACCGCCACTCTGAAGATCGGTCGCGCCGCGCTGTAGCCGGCTGACCGAGGGGCCGGTTCGGGAGATCCCAGGACGGTTCTTGGTGCTTCGGCCCAGGCTTCGAGCACCACATGAGCAGGCAAAGAGCAATCAAATACTTGTTGCCCGGATGCGGCAGAACGCTTCGCGCGCCACGCGCGTTGAGTCTGGCTTTTCCACGCAAGCTCATCGGCAATTCGGAGTGCCCTGCATTCCCAGCCTCCCACGCTCGCAGGTTCCTGGTCCGCCGTGCCGCGCTCACGTGGACGAAGAGTCACCCTCAGGTGCAAAGGCTTGACGCGCAGAGGGATTCGTACAGGCGCGACGCGCGCGAACGTGCGAAGACGGTCCGAGGAAACTGTCGGAAACGATCGGCAGCCCCCGGATCGCGCTGACCTGCCGGCCCGACATTGCCACGACACCACTGCTGCATCCTCGAACGCAGTGCGAACTCATTCCGCTGCGGCGGGATCTTCTGAACTCTGACGAGAGGAAACCTGCCTCGACTGGATG
>JBIJCA010000423.1:0-2965 GCA_044344935.1 Aquimonas sp.
ATCATGTTGACTGCGCGCGACCAGCTTGCCGACAAGATCGACGGTTTCGAGGCAGGGTTGGACGACTACCTGGTCAAGCCGGTTGCCTTGCCCGAGATCGAGATTCGACTACGCACCCTGGTTGCCCGACTCAACCACTGGGTAGCGCCAAACGACATGCTGACGGTGGGAGACCTTCAATTCGACATCCGAACCATGGAGATCCACCGTGGCAGCAGGAAGATCCTGCTCACTCGGACCGGGCGTCGCCTGCTTGAACTGCTGATGCGCGAAAGCCCGGGGTTGGTCACGCGCTCCCGCCTGGAGCGCGCAGCTTGGGGCGACAGTGTGCCGGGCAGCGATCTGCTGCGCTCACACATGCACGTGCTCCGTCGCGCCATCGAGAGCGACTCGGAGCCGGCTCTTCTGCACACCGTGCCCGGCTCGGGCTACCGGTTGTGCGCGCTTGGATACGGCTCCCATCAATGGCTGGCAGGTCGGCTGGTCGTTTGGCGATGCCTCGCGCGTGAGCAATCACTGGAACGCCGAGCTCTCAGGTGCCAACCCCTGCAGCGCAGCGCCGGTAAGTTGGAACCGCACCATCCAGCCGGGCCAGCAGGTCGGGCTGAAGCCCCAGTTGGCGATTCCGATCGCGAACACACAAAGGGCGCCGTCGTTGCCGACGGCGCCCTTTGCGTTGAAGCGCTGGATCGACTCAGGCGATCAATCGTCGCTCTTGTTCTTCAGCCCGCGGCGGTACAGCAGGTTCTCGGCGTTCGGCTGCTGGCCGCGCCAGTTGACGTACATCTGCATCGGGTCTTCGGTGCCTCCGCGCGACAGGATGCCCTGCCGGTAGGCCGCGCCCAGTTCGGCGTTGAGGCCGCCCTGCTCGGTGACGAAGGCGAAGGCGTCGGCCGCCAGCACTTCGCTCCAGATGTAGGCGTAATAGCCCGAGGAGTAGCCGCCCGGGAACACGTGGGCGAAGTAGGCGCTGCGATAGCGCGGCGGCACCGGCGCGAAGTCGACGCCGTGCTTGGCCAGCGCCGCTTTCTCGAAGGCTTCGACGTCATCGACCACGGTGCCCGCCGGCAGCATGTGCCATTCCATGTCGAGGAAGGACGCCGCCACGTATTCCAGCGTGTCGAAGCCCTGGTTGAAGCCCGAGGCGTTCAGCACCTTCTGCATCAGCTCGGCCGGAATCGGCTCGCCGGTCTGATGGTGCTTCGCGTAGTTGGCCAGGATCTCCGGGTGCTTGGCCCAGTCTTCCTCGAACTGCGAGGGGAACTCCACGAAGTCGCGCGGCACCGCTGTACCTGCCAGCGAGGGGTACTTCACCTTCGAGAACAGGCCGTGCACTCCGTGTCCGACCTCATGGAACATGGTCGTGACCTCGTCGAAGGTCATCAGCGCAGGCTGGCCTTCGACCGGCTTCGGGATGTTCATGACATTCAGCGCGACTGGTTTCTGGCCGAGCAGGTCGCTCTGGTCGACGAAGGTGGACATCCAGGCGCCGCCGCGCTTGCTCGGACGCGCGAAGTAGTCGGCGTAGAACAGACCGATCTGGGTGCCGTCGCTGTCGATGACGTCGAACACCCGCACGTCGGGGTGGTAGACGGGCAGATCCTTGCGCTCGTTGAAGCTGACGCCGTAGAAGCGGTTGAGCGTGTAGAACACGCCGTCGCGCAGCACACGGTCAAGCTCGAAGTAGGGCTTCACCAGTTCCGGATCGAGGTCGTATTTCTGCGCGCGCACCTGCTCGGCGTAGAACTCCCAGTCCCACGGCTGCAGCTGGAAACCGCCGCCCTGGGCGTCGATGAGGGCCTGGATGTCGGCCGCTTCGCGCTTGGTGTTTTCGACCACAGTCGGCGCCAGATCCGACAGCATCTTCAGCACGGCTTCCGGCGTACCGGCCATCTGGTTTTCCAGCTGGAAGGCGGCGTGGTTGGGCTTGCCCAGCAGAGCCGCACGCTCGGCGCGCAGCTGCGCCAGACGCAGCACCATGGCGCGGGTGTCGCCGTCGCCCTCGCTCAGTCCGCGGTTGGCCGACGCCTCCCACACGCGTTGGCGCAACTCGCGGTTCTTCAGCGAAGTCAGCGCCGGCTGGCGGGTGGTGTTGGTGATGCGGAGCAGCCACTTGCCCTCGTGGCCGGAGGCCGTGGCGGTTTCGGCGGCCGCAGCGATCAGACCTTCCGACAGGCCATCCAGCTGGGCGACGTCGTCGACCACGATGGAGGCCTGCTCGGTCTGCTTGAGCATCGCCTGCTGGAACGATGTCATCAGCGCGGCCTGCTCTTCGTTGAGCGCGCGGATACGGGTCTTGGCGTCTTCGGAAAGCTCGGCGCCCGCGCGCACCATGCGCAGGTGGGTCTGTTCGACCAGGCGCTTGGTCTCGGCATCAAGGTTCAGCACTTCGCGGGCGTCGTAGATCGACTTGACGCGAGCGAACAGCTTGGCGTTCAACAGGATCGCGTCCTGATGAGCGGCCATCTTCGGCGAGATCTCGGCCTGCACCTGCTGGATCGTCGGGTTGGTGTCGGTGCCGGCAAGATTGCCGAACACGCGCGCCGTGCGCTGCAGCAGCGCCCCCGATCGCTCCAGCGCCACGAGGGTGTTCTCCACCGTCGGCGGCTCCGGGTTGTTGGCAATCGTGTCGATCTCGGCGGCTTGCTGCTTCATGCCTTCCAGCAGCGCGGGCAGGTAGTGCTCGTCACGGATCTTGGTGAAGTCAGGCGCCATCAGCGGCAGCGTGCTGGGGCTCATGAAGGGGTTGCTGGCAAGGTCTGCAGCAGGCGCGGCGTCGGCCGGCGTCGCGCTGGCGGCGGGCGCGGTTTCGACCTCGGGCTTCGAGCAGGCGCTCAGGCCGAGCGCCATGACGATGGCTCCGGCAAGGGCACTGGTGAGCAGGGGGCTACGCATGGGGACAACTCCGTGGGAACGTGCCGAAAGAGCCCGAAGCATAACAGCGCGCATCAAGCCCCCCATCCGC
>JBIJCA010000397.1:0-3363 GCA_044344935.1 Aquimonas sp.
AATCCCGCGCCCGGCCCTCGCGCACAGCGCTCGGGCGTTCGGCGTCTCGCGCGGCAGTGCCGCGCAAGCGAGACGCCTCTCCCCGAATCGCCAATCCCGGCTCTATCAGTCGCTCCTGATCACGATGTTCGGAAACCCGAAGGCCTTGTTCTTGGCGCGCAGCGACAGGCGCCCCGCCGCATGGCGGGCGATCTCGCGGTAGCGCTGGGAGAGGTCGGAGTCCGGATCGATCGCCACGGTCGGCGCCCCACCGTCCGCCTGCTCGCGGATACGGATGTCCAACGGCAGCGCACCCAAGAGCGGCACCTCGTACTGCGCGGCCATCCGCGCGCCGCCGCCCTCGCCGAAGATGTGTTCGGCATGGCCGCACTTCGAGCAGATGTGGATGGCCATGTTCTCGACAATGCCCAGCACCGGCACTTCGACCTTGCGGAACATCTGCAGGGCCTTCTTCGCATCAAGCAGCGCGATGTCCTGCGGGGTGGTAACGATGATCGCGGCCGACACCGGCACCTTCTGGCAGAGCGTGAGCTGGATGTCGCCGGTGCCCGGCGGCAGGTCGATGATCAGGTAGTCGAGGTTGTCCCAAGCGGTCTCGCCCAGCAGCTGCTGCAGGGCCTGGGTGACCATCGGGCCACGCCAGATCATCGGCGTGTCCTCCTCGATCAGGAAGCCGATCGACATCGCCTGCAGTCCGTGGCCGCGCTTCGGCGTGATGGTCTTGCCGTCGGGGCTGTCGGGCTTGCCGGAAAGCCCGAGCATGCGCGGGATGCTCGGCCCGTAGATATCGGCATCGAGCACGCCGACGCGTGCGCCCTCGGCGGCGAGCGCCAGGGCGAGATTGACCGACGTGGTCGATTTGCCGACGCCGCCCTTGCCCGAGGCCACCGCGATGATGTTGCGCACGCCGGGCAGCGGACTCAGGCCATCGCGCACCTTGTGTGCGAGCACCCGCGAGGCGACGTCGACGGTCGCGCCCTCGATGCGAGGATCGGCTTCCAGCGCACCGCGCACGCGTTCGGCCAGCGCTGCATGCAGGCCCGCAGCGGGATAGCTGAGCTGCAGTTCAACGAGGACTCGGGCGCCATCGATACCGACCGCGCGGATCGATTCGGCGAGACTCTGTCCGGTGTTGTCGTCAATCAGCGGGGCGAGCAGCGAGCGGACGGCGTCCTGGGCCAGGGCCATGTCGATTCCTTTTGGCGAACGTGAGCGTGGAGCCGGACGCAAGAGCCCGGACAGCCCGACATTGTAGGCCGCCGCGCGCGCACCCTCGTGCGGATGAGGGATCCGGTGTTTCTTCGAGAACACCTGAACCGCCGCGCGGCGCTGAGAGGCTCTCAGGCAATCGCGCCGTCGTCGCGCGTTTCCACCACGCGATCACGACCGGCCGACTTGGCCGCGTACAGGGCGCGATCCGCGCGCTCGATCAGACCGGACAGATGCAGGCCGTCGGTCGGAACCACGCTGGCCACGCCGATGGACACGGTGACGCCCAGCCCGGACTCACGCACGGCGCGGCAGAGATCCCGGGCGAACTCCGCGGCGCGCTCCAGCGGGGCACTCGGCAGCACCACCAGAAACTCCTCGCCACCGTAGCGCGTGACCAGATCCTCGCTGCGCCGCAGCGCACCTGTCAGAAGTTCGGCCAGTGACTGCAGAAGGGCATCTCCAGCGGGATGCCCGTGACGATCGTTGTACTGCTTGAAATGATCGACGTCGACGATCAACACACTCAGCGGGCGCTGGCGTTCCTGGCACTGGAACCAGACCGCGCGCAGGTACGCATCCTGGCGACGCCGGTTGGCGAGTCCGGTGAGTCCGTCGCGATTGGCAATGTCCTCGAGGCGGCGGTTGGCCTCGGCCAGTTCGGCGGTGCGCGCGTCAACCAGTTCGGCGAGCCGGCGCCGCTCGGCATCGAGTCGCGCGGTACGCCGACGGATCTGCAGGCGCGTCCACAGGACAGCCAACGCCAGCAGCAGCAGGCCGAACCCGACGCGCACCCAGGCCAGCTCATGCCAGGGCGGCAACAGGTGGAAACTCCAGGGCGTGGCGCTGCTGATCCGTCCCTGCGCATCGCGGGCCTGCAGTTCGAAGCGGTAGTCGCCGGCAGCAAGCTGGCTGTAGTTCACCCGGGTTGAACGCAGCCACGGGGTCCAATCCTCGCGCATCCCACGCAGGCGCCAGCGGTACTCCGCGGCGCGGCTGCGATCAAGGTCCGGCAACGCGAACTCGAAGGCGATGGCGAAGCCCCGCGCCGGAACGGCCGTCTGCATGCCGGCGCCCAGCTCCAGTGCTGCTGGCGGCGCACCGTCCAGGCTGCGCTGGGCGGAGGTGAGTCGCACTGCAGGGGCGGTCGCCACCGAGGGTTGCGTTCCCGACTGCAGCAGGACCGAGCCGGCGCAGGCAATCACCCGACGACCATCCGACAGCGTCTCGATCTGCTCGATGGCGCCCCGGCACAGCCCTCCCAGCGGTTCGACCTGCCAGCCGTGCTCGCCGCGTCTCAGCATGCGGGTCGGACTGAAGGCCCAGTGCCCGCCGTCTTCCGAGGGCAACAGCCGCAGGCGCTCCTCGGCCTGGCGCACAGCAGCCAGACCGTGGAAGTCGTCCTCGACGAAGCGCCCGTCGGGGCTCCATCGCCACAGCCCCTCGGTGGTGCTGGCGTGCACCGCACCGCCAGACCCGAGGCTGACGTGACCGAAGGCGATGGGGCCGTACTCGATACCCTGCGGTGTACCCATGCGCTCGGCCTCGACCACCATCTGCCCGGCGTCCAGGCGGTATCGCCAGATGCCGCTGCGTTCCGACCCCAGCCAGAGTGCGTCGGCGGTTTCCGCGACAGACCGCACGCGCATGTTGTCGGCCGGGTGAAGCACGTCGCCGAGCCGAGGCTCCGGCCCGCGCAGGTCCAGCGTACGCAGGCCATGCTCGGTCGCCAGCCAGTGCAGGCCGGCGTGGAAGGTGCTGGCGTGAAAGGAGCGCGGATAGACCAGCTCCTCGGAGAACCGGGTGAGTCGACCATCGCGCAGCTGCAGCAGATGATGGCTGCCTGCGTAGAGCACGCTGCCGTCGGGCAGCGGCAGACGGTCGAACACGCCCTGTTCGGAAACTTCGAAGGGCCGCAGCTCGCTGGGGCCATTGGCAATCGCCACCGCCCGCGCGGCGCCGCCGCCGCTGAACGTCAGCAGCTCGCCGCCGTATTCGCGGACGCGCTGCAGACTGCCCTGAAGACCCAGCGTGTCGTCGAGCGCCGTCCACTCCGGCGGCCACACCAGCCGATGGATACGCGAGTTACCCGACACCAGAAGACTGTCGTCGGCGGCCTGCCAGACCCCGCTCAGAAAGCCCTGCTCCAGCCGC
>JBIJCA010000005.1:0-38439 GCA_044344935.1 Aquimonas sp.
TGCAACATTCAAGCTCGCCGCACCGATCAACGACGCAGACCGGCACGGAGAGCCGGTGGGTCAAGACCCACCCTACGCACAGCGCGGCCGCACAGCGTGACCCCGCGTCAACGCCAATCGCAGCGCGGCATTCCGCGAAGCCCCGTAGGTTGGGCCAAGCGCAGCGCGGCCCAACGTCGCAGCATTCGAGATCGCCTCACCGATCAACGACGCAGACCGGCATGCAGAGCCGGTGGGTCAAGACCCACCCTATGCACAGCGCGGCCGCGCAGCGTGACCCCGCGTCGACGCCGATCACAGCGCGGCATTCCGCGAAGCCAAGTCGGTTTGGCCAAGCGCAGCGCGGCCCAAGGTCGCGGAGTTCAAGCTCGCCGCATCGATCATCAGTCGCAACATTCAAGCTCGCCGCATCGATCATCAATGCGGACCGGCATGGAGAGCCGGTGGGTCAAGACCCACCCTATGCGCAGCGCGCGCCCTGCGCGGCCGGCCCGAGCCCGACAGGCTGCTAGGGCGGCGGCTGTTCCTGCTGACCGTCCGTGTTCTGGATAGCGTTGAGGGTCCAGATCGGCTGATCGGTCCAGACCGCACCGAACGGCCTTCCCAGCTGGTTCATGGGGTAGACCTCCAGGGCGGCCCCCGGCTGCGCCTGGAGCGCATGCGGGCCATTCTCGATCCACGACCAGCCCAAGCCGGCCATCAGCAGGCCACCGCCGTCGGCGACGAAGGCCTCGACGGCGGCGATCTCCGGCTCGGAGAACGGCGCCCAGGCGTTGGCGACGATCAGCACGTCGGTGGCCGCCAGCGCCTCGGAATCGGCGAGGTCTTCGATGAGCCGCACGGCGTAGCCCTGCTGCTCGAGTCGCCGCATCTGCACGGCCAGGTCTTCGCCGTGGTAGACCGCGAGCGCTTCGCTGTGGCCGATCGAGAACGCGAGGCTCGGCGCGACCCCTTCACTCGGCTCGCCGGCCAGCCACTGCAGCGCGAGGTCCAGAAACACGGAGATGCCGTAGCCCGCCGCCGCGGCCCGTTCGGCCGCTTCCGCACTGGACTCGGCCTCAGCGGAGGAAGGCAGGTCCTGCCCGGGCTCCAGGTAGTCGAGGAAACTCCAGTCGATGTAGGTGATCAGCGCTTCATGGCCCAGCGCCATCACCCGGCCGCGGCCGTGGACCTTGCCAATGGCGAACGGGCAGGTGGCGGGCTCGAGCTTCGCCTTGCCGTTCGCATCGAAGCCGCACCAGAGTTCGTCCACCAGCAGACGCCAGTCCTCGTAGTGGCCCTCGATGGGCTCCACCACACCGCCCTGTGCCTGCGCCTTCAGCACCTCCTCGATCTCGAAGAAGCTGCCCTGCTCGATGATGTTCAGATAGGTCTGGTCGCGGATGTGGCGAGCCTGGCTCGCATCCAGGGCCTGCATCAGGCCGTAGCCCGAGAACAGCAGGATCGTCAGCGCGACGGCGCTGGCGATGGCGGTTCGCGCCCAGCGCCGGCGCCGGCGCCGAGCCTGGCTGGCCTCCACGAAGCGCCGTTCGAGCGCATTGAGCTCGGCGCTTCGCGACAGCGCGAGCGGCAGCTGCGGGTTGTCATGCCAGAGCATGCCGCCGCTGTGCTGGCGCTCGGCCCAGCTGCTGGCCGCATGCCAGACCGCGCGATGCAGGGTCTGCGGGCCGGCTTCGCTGAGCCAGTCGAGCAGGGACTCCCAGGCCACGATCAGGGTGTCGTGGGCCGGCTCGATCGTCGCACCGTCGGCGACCAGCAGCCGCGCGCCCACGTACTGTTCGACGACCACCTTGACCCTCGCCCGTTCGGCGGCATCCCCGAACTCCAGCTCCTGCAGGCTGACGCGGCGACGGCTGAGGCGCGCGCCGTCCTGGGTCAGCAGACGCAGGAACACCCGCCGGATCGTCTCGCGGGTGGCAGGATCGCTCTGCGCATAGAGGGCGCTGGCGCGGCGGTGCAGGCCGCCGACCACGCCGCCGGTGTGCGCGTAGTCGGCGGCGGTGAGCGCGCGGTCGGTGTCGCCATCACGGCGCCTGCGCAGCTGCGCCTGCCGGTACAGCTCGGCCAGGGCGAACGAAAGCAGCGGCAGCGCGCCCGGCATCGACATCACTTCATCCAGCAGGCGATCGACCAGATCGTCGGGCTCGAAGTAGAGCGCCTTGACCTGGGCCGGCCTGACCGTGCATTCGCGGAATTCGTCGACCGTCATCGCCGGCACCAGGTAACGCGCTCCGGCCCACAGATCACGCAGCGCGGCGCTGCCGGCGGGCCGCGGCTCGAAGTCCGAGCGCAGGGTCAGGACCACGGTCGTCTGCGGCTGCGTATCGATGAGCTGGCGCAGCGCGCCCAGGAACGCATCGCGCGCCTCGGCCGTTCTGCCGTGGGTGTACAGCTCCTCGAACTGGTCGATCAGCAGCAGCACGCGCTCGTCCGCGTCGAGCGCCGCGAGCTGCGGCAGCACCGAGCGCAACGCCGCCATCGGATCGGCAGCCAGACGCGCGCAGCTGACCACGCGCCAGCGGCCGACGCGCGCTTCGTGGTCCACTCCGGGGTTCTGCAGTCGCGGAATCAGCCCGGCCTTCACCACGCTGGACTTGCCGGTGCCCGAGGCCCCGACCACCGCCAGCAGACGGCCAGCGCGGGCGTCGAGCACGCGATCAAGCAGGGCCTCGACGACACGCTCGCGGCCGAAGAACAACTGCGCGTCTTCGGCGCCGTAGGCACGCAGTCCGCACCAGGGGTTGTTGCTGTCGTCGAGTGGCGGATCCGGCAGGGTCTGCCTCGGCGTCACGGGACTGTGGAACACGTACTGGCCGGTGTTGTCCGGCTTCAGCGGCCAGATCCCCGGCGTCTGGTGCGAGCGGGCATCGGCCGGAACGAGTTCATCGAAGATGTACTGGTAAAGCTCGGTGGCAGTGATCACGCCATCGGGCGCCTGCCCCACGCGCGAGGTGTCGGCCTCGCCGCGCAGCCCGCGCAGCAGCGCCGATGCGAAGGGCGAGTGGCCGTCCGCCTGCTCGGCACCGCGGGTGTTGTCGCTGCCTGGCACGACGTCCAGCGCCTTCTCGTCGTGCGCGGCCGAGGTCAGCGCCTGCCAGGCCACACCCTTGAGATAACGCTCGTACTGGCTGTCGTACAGCGGCCCCTCGCCGAAGAAGGCGTCGCGGGTCGAGGACCAGCGGAAGGCGCCGGCGAAGCAGCAGTCGAGGATGACCAGGAGATGCTTGCAGGGCAGCCGCGACAGCGCCGTGCGCACACGCTCCATCGACAGCCAGGTGTCCTGCGCGCGCGGCTCCGCCGCGTGCGGCAACAGATACCCCTGCGGCCCCGAGGCGCCATCCCCACGCGCCACGCCGTGGCCGGCGAAATAGAGCAGAAAGCAGCTGTCCTCGGACAGCTGCGCCGGCAGTGCCTCTTCGAGATGACCGGCGATCGCACTGGCGGTCGCGGCGTCATCGAGCAGCAGGGTCACGCCATACGCATGCTGGCTCTCGAGCTCCGCGGCGATGGCGCGGGCATCGCGGGCGGCGCTCTGCAGCGGCGCGATGCCGTTGCCGTAGGCATCGATACCGATGATCAGGGCGGTGCCGCGCGGGAGGCCGGTCATGCACGGCGCCGATCAAGGCAGCGGGGAGAGCTTCGCATCGGCATGGCTGTGGTGGCAGGCGTGCGCCGAGATCCGTCACTGGAAAAGCGCTGCGGCGACCGCGCCGTGCGCGACAGGGCCGTGCCGCGATCGTAGTGTCCGAAGCGCTCGCTGATCGCTGAGGTGCGGGTGCGGGTGCGGGTGCGGGTGCGGGTGCGGGTGCGGGTGCGGGTGTTGGTGTTTGTGCGGGTGCTCGTGCCAGTGCCAGTGCCAGTGCCAAGCATTGATCATCCCCTCCGCCACCCCGTTGATGCGCCTTGCCGCGGCGGCTGCGTCGACACAGCCGAGCAAAGGACACGAGCTGAAAGCACGCGCTGCGCGCAGCCTACGCCGCTTGTCCGCGCAAGCGAAGCCTGCTTCGGCGTCGCGTGGCCGCAAGGCCTGTGTCCGCCTTCTGCGCCTTCGACGCCTGCACCCGCTCACGCGGACTTCGGTGCAAGCGTGGATACCGCGACGTTGGGGTGCGCCTGCGGCTTACCCCAAGCTACGGAGCCGGGCATGGCGTGTGCCTACGCGGGGGCGAAATGCGGCACAGCGCGCAGCCGCACACAACGCGGCATTCCGCGGAGCCCCGTAGGTTGGGCCAAGCGCAGCGCGGCCCAACGTCGAGGAGTTCAAGCTCGCCGCATCGATCATCAGTCGCGGCATTCGAGTTCGCCGCATCGATCATCAATGCGGACCGGCACGGAGAGCCGGTGGGTCAGGACCCACCCTATGCACTCAGGCGGCGTCGAGTCCGCGACCCTGGGTTGGGCAGCCGCGCGGTTCGGAATTCGCGGTTCGCAGCGCGAAGCGGTTCGCGGCACCCCGATGGTTCTACAGCAGGCGCACCTGCTTGAGGGCCGCCAGGTCGCGCGCGCCGGTGGCGAAGCAGGTCAGGCGCAGGGCGGCTTCGAGCTGGGCGAAGTGGGCAAGGACCGCTTCGGGGCCGTCGACCGCGGCCTGCAGCAGGGCGCCGGCCTGACCGACCAAATCCGCGCCGAGGCGAATCGCCTTGGCGGCGTCGAGCCCGCTGCGGATGCCGCCGGAGCCGATCAGCGGCAGCATCGGCAGGGCCGCGCGCACTTCGCGCAGGGCGGTGGCGGTGGGGATGCCCCAGTCGCGGAACAGTTCCGCCAGGGCCGCACGTTGCGGGTCGCTGCTGAGCGCGCCTTCAACCGCGCTCCAGCTGGTGCCGCCGGCGCCGGCGACGTCGATCGCGGCGACGCCGCAGTCAGCCAGGCGGCGCGCCACCGGCGCCGAAATGCCGAAACCGACCTCCTTGACGATCACCGGCACGGGCAGCGCGCGACACAGCGCGTCGATGCGGCCAAGCAGGCCGCACCAGTCGGTGTCGCCGGCCTGCTGCAGGGCTTCCTGCAGCGGGTTCAGATGCACGATCAGCGCATCGGCTTCGATCATCGCCAGCACGCGCTGCAGATCGGCGCTGTCGAAGTCGCGCTTGAGCTGGGCGGCGCCGATATTGCCGTACAGGGCGATGTCCGGCGCGCGCCGGCGCAGGCTGCGGTCGATGCCGGCGCGCCCGCCTTCGGCCAGCGCGATCCGCTGCGAGCCCACGCCGAGCGCGATGCCCAGCGCCTGCGCGGCCTCGGCCAGGGCGGCGTTGATCCGCTCGGCGCCGCCCTGGCCGCCGGTCATCGAGCTGATCAGGAAGGGCAGCCGCAGGCGCTTGCCGAGAAAGTGCGTGGAGAGATCGATCGCGTCGAGATCCAGCTCGGGCAAGGCGCAGGGCTCGAAGCGCAACGCTTCGAAACCGGGGTCGACATGGCGCGCCTGCGCCCGCCCCGACAGCACCGCTTCGATGTGGCCGCGCTTGCGCGCCGCCATCGGCGCCTCAGCTGTATCCACCGGTGGCACAGGTCGCAGACGTTTCATGCAGGCTCCAGAGATTGCCGCGCGGCCAGCCAGGCCACGCCCATATGCGGCACGGTCAGCGCGGCCAGACCGATGAACAGCAGACGCAGGCTCTGCGCTGCGTCGAATTGGGCCAGCCAGACCCGCATGCCTTCGCCCACGGCGGCGGCGGCGAGACCCGCAAGAACGACCAGCAGCGCCGCGAGCGCGGCGTAGGCGACGGCCTGTACGAGCAGGGACCGGCGCTGCGCCGGTGCGGCTTGGGCCAGGCTCAGGCGCAGCTGCCGCAGGCTGTGCAGCGCGCAGAAGTAGACCGCGAAGAACAGCAGCGGCGGCGTGAACAGGGCAAGCGCGGTGAGCGCGCCCAGCTCAAGCACGGCGGTCGGCTGCGGCCGCAGCCACCACAGCGCGAAGCCCAGCAGCAGCGCGAAGGCCGGCCCGAGCGCAGCGAGTGCCTGCGCCAGCGCGCTGCCGCCGCTACCGGCCAGCACCGCGAACACAGCGGCTACCGGCTCGCCCCAGAACCAAGCCGGCAGGCCCAGTAGAGCGATGCCAGTGAGCGCACGCAGCGGCGCCGGCAGCCCCGGCCAGTCGCCGGCGAAATGCCAGGCCGAGATCAGCAGAAAGCCGATCAGACTCAAGGTCGGCTGCCACAGCCAGAGCACAGCGACCACAGCCGCCGTCAGCAGGTAGAGCAGATGGAACACGGCCAGGCCGCGGCCGCTGCGCACCAGGCCGCTGCGCTGCGCGAGCCAAGCATCGAGACCGCCGTGCGGGAGACCGACCAGCGCCACCGCCGCGACCAGCAGCAGCACGCCGGTCGCCCCCGCTTCGAGCGCGCGCGCGCCGCTGGCCGCGAGCAGCAGGGCCAGCGCGGTCGCAAGCAGAAACAGCGCGGTTTCAGGGCGCGCCGCGAGCCATCCCGGTCGACCCACTGCGGGCGTGCTCATCGCCGCAGCCGCCGCGTGGATGTCGGGCCACCCGAGAGCAGCGCACGCAGGAAGGGCGCCGGCGGCAGCGCGGCGACCACCTGCGCGTAGTCAGAGAGGCTGGCGCAGTCGCTCATGAAGCGCACGAAGGCCGCACCGCGCACGCCGCGCGCCATCCGCAGGAACAATTCGGGCGCGCGCTCGGGCTCGCGCCGCAGCACCTGCAGGAACAGTGCGTCCATCCAGCGTCGAAGCGCGGGCTCGGGCGGATGACCGAACGCGCTGCCGCCGCGGGCCAGCGCATCCGCACAGCGCTCGGCCCAGGCGCGGATACGCAGGAAGCCATAGCCCGAGGCGGCGCGCAGACCACCGCCGGCGATGCCGGCACGCACCGCGCCCATCGGCAGGGGTGGCGCCGCCGGAAGCCCCATCGGCAGCACCGCGAATTCGTCGCGCAGCGCCACGGCGGACTGCCAGCCGCGGCCTGCGATCAGCGCGTCAAGCTCGGCCTGCAGCTGCGCGCGCGGCAGCGGGCTCGCGGCGAAGCGGGTGACCTCGACCAGGGCGCGGCGCGGCGACAGCGGCAGCACGTAGCTGAACACCAGACCGTGGGCGTCGCAGCGAAGATCGGTCATCAGTTCGACGCTTTCAGCGGCGAACAGGTTCTGCGCGGATTCCAGCTCACGACCAGCGAATGCCTGGAACAGGCTGGACTGCGCGCGCTGCTCGGCACTCGGCGGCCGGGTGTCGACCACTTGCGCGGCGAACAGCGGGCCGTCATCGGTGTCGACGCGCAGCGCATCGCCGACCGCCTGAAGGCGCTCCGCCGTACCGCCCAAGCGCAGACTGATCGCCGGGCTGGCGGCGATCTCCCGCTGAGCCTGCGCGTACAGCCACGCGCTTCGCACATAGCAGTAGCGCCAGCCCGCCGCCGAGCCGCGCAGCGCCGGTTGATCGAGCGCACCGATCTGCCACTGCGCCCACTGCTGCTCGGCGCACTCGGCGTGCGCCTCACCCGTGCGCGCCCAGAACGCCCAGCTGCGGTCATCGCTGTATTCGCGGCGCGGCTCCAGCACCTGCACCCGGCCGGCGTAGCCGCGACGCGCGAGTGCCGAGGCCAGACTCAGGCCCGCCAGACCGCCGCCGAGAATCAGCAGGTCGGCATCCAGTCGCGGGCGCAGGCGACGGAGCACGGCTCAGGCCAGGCGAAGCGCGCGCAGCGCCCGCTGCAGCGAGGCGTCGTGGGACGCACGCCGCGAATGCAGTGACGGTCGCAGCAGGAAGGCGCCCAGCGCACCGGCGGCGTAGCCGAGTTTGCCGGCGCCCCCGACCACCGCGCGCTGATCCCAGCTGCGGAAGCCTGCCGCTTCGACGCGCGCGCCGATGCCGCGGTAGACGCGGGCCGCGGTCAGGATCGCCAGCCGCGCGCGCAGCGGCAGGAAGCCCAGCCCGGCCTCGCCGCTGCGGTAGTAGCGGTCGGCCAGCGCCAGCAGACGCTCGGTGGCTGCCCGCAGTCGTGTCTGCAGGTTTGCGTCGGGCGCGAGGATCTCGGCAGCCGTCGTCGAGCCGACCCAGGCCGCCGGCAGGTAGCGGCGACCCATCCTCGCGTCAGCGCCGACGTCGCGGGCGATATTCGTCAGCTGCATGCCGATACCGAGGTCGATGGCGAACGCATCCGCGCGCGGGTCGCGCACGTCGAGCACGGCGCACATCATCAGGCCGACGCTGCCGGCCACCCGGTAGGCGTAAGCGATCAGCGCATCCTCGTCGTCGATCGCCACCTCACCCAGGTCACCGCGCACGCCTTCGATCAGATCCAGCAGCGGCGCATTGCCCAGCCCGGTCTCGGCCTGCAGCGCGCGCAGCTCGGCCAGCCAGGCCGGGCCGCCTGAGCCCGCACGCAGGGCAGCTTCCAGCGCATCCAGCGCGCGCGCAGCGGCCGCCGCGTCGGTGGCTTCGTCGGCAAGGTCATCGACCCGACGGCAGAAGGCGTACAGGCGCGCGGCGCGCCCGCCATGGCGGGCGCCAAGCAGATGGCTGGCGAAGTGGAAGCTGCGACCGTGGCGGGCGAGCACGCGGGCAGCGTCCTCCGGGGCGCTCAGGTCATCCACGTTCGCCGGCAGCGCGCTCATGCCGGCGCCAACGTGGCTGCCACAGGCTGCGTACGCGGCTGCGCCTGCGGCAGAAGGCGATCGACCACCTTGGCCGAGCAGACCACACCGGGCAGGCCCGCACCCGGATGGCTGCCGGCGCCCACCAGGTAGAGATTGCGCGGGCCTTCGCCGCGGTTGTGGAAGCGGAACCAGGCCGACTGGTGGAAGTGCGGCGCAATCGAGAAGCCGGCGCCGGCCGGCGACAGGTAGCGCGTCTCGAAGTGCTCGGGCGTCATGTGGAAGTCGGCGCGGATCGAGGCTTTCAGCCCGGGCAGGATCGTTGCATCGAGCGCGTCGACGATGCGCTGCTGCAGGCGCGGGCCCTCCACCGCCCAGTCGATGCCGGCCTTCAGATTGGGCACTGGCACCAGCGCGTAGAAGCTGTCGCAGCCATCCGGGGCGAAGCTGGGGTCGGTCGCGGTGGGCCGGTGCAGGTAGATCGAGAAGTCCTCGGCCAGCACGCCCTTGTGGAAGATGTCGTCGAGCAGCTCGCGGTAGCGCGGGCCCATCCAGATGGTGTGGTGGGCGACCTCGGGATAGGTGCGCGCAGTGCCGAAGAACAGCACGAACAGCCCCATCGACTGCTCGGCGTGGCGCGCCTTGAGCCGCGCCGACAGCTTGACTGTGCCGGGCGGCAGCAGCCGCTCGTACAGATGCACGGGATCATCGTTGCTGATCACGTGCTCGGCCTCGAAGCGACGACCGTCGACGGTGCGTACGGCGCTGACCGCCTGCTGCTCGACCTCGATCGCCGCGACCGTGGTGTCGAGATGGATGGCGATGCCCTGCTCGCGCATCAACTTCTCGAACGCGTCGACCAGCGCGCCGGTGCCGCCCATCGCGAAGTGCACGCCGTGGGCGCGCTCCAGGAAATGGATCAGGCCGTAGATCGAGGTGGTGTCGAAGGGATTGCCGCCGACCAGCAGCGGCTGGATCGAGAAGGCCTGGCGGATCTTGTCGTGCTGGATGCAGCGCGTGACCATCTGCCAGACCGAGCGGTCGGCGCGCAGCCGCAGCAGGTGCGGCACCTGCTTCAGCATGAACCAGAAGCGATGGAAGGGCCGGTCGGACAGCTCGGTGAAGCCGCGGTCGTAGATGCGCTGCGAATGCTCCAGCAGGCGCCGGTAGCCCTCGACGTCCGGCGGGTGGATACGGGCGATCTCGGCCAGGGTGTCGTCGATGCCGCCGCCGTAGTCGAAGTGGTCGCCGTCGTTGAAGCGGAACCGGTACCAGAGTTTCAGCGGCACGATTTTCACGTAGTCGGCGATGTCGCGGCCGAACAGTGCGAACAGCTCCTCGAACAGAAAGGGCGCGGTCAGCACGGTCGGGCCGGCGTCGTGACGGAAGCCGTCCTTCTCGAACACCTGGGCGCGACCGCCCAGGCGCGGGCAGCGGTCGATCAGAGTCACCGCGTAGCCTTTGGCGCGTGCGCGCAGCGCCGCCGCCATGCCGCCGAAACCGCCGCCGATCACCACCACGCGCGGGGCATCGTCGCGTAGAACGAGGCGTGCATTCATGCCGGCACCTGCACGGCCGCCACGCTGCGCATGCGCTGCTCCGCAAGATCGGCGAGCAGCTGGCCCGCGCCCGCAGGCAGAGTCAGTGCCGCATCTCGGGCCTCGGCGAATCGCTGTTGGGCCAGACGGGCCGCCGCCTGCAGCGGCGCCGGCTCGCCCGCAGCCGCGAGCACGGCCACCACGTTCAGCTCTTCGTTGAGGGCATCGCGCTCGACGTCCTCGAGGTCGTCGGTCATCTGATAGGCCACAGCAAACCGTTCGGCCGCGCCGATCGCGCGGGCCAGGTACTGCTCGCCGCCGGCCAGCAGCAGGGCGAGTTCCAGCGGAAGGCTCAGCAGCGGGCCGGACTTGTCGGCCGCCACGGCTTCGTAGGTGGCGAGGCTGACGTCCGCGCGCCCCTTCAATGTCAGGTCGGCGCATTGGCCGCGGATCACCGCGCCAACGCGCCGATGGGTATGTGCGATCAGGCCTGCCGCGGACGCGCCGCAGTCGGCCAGTGCCGCATAGGCCGCAGACAGCAGCAGATCACCGATGCAGATCGCCGCGGCGTCACCGTGTGTGCGCCAGACGGCAGGCTGCCCGCGCCTGAAGGGGTCGCGGTCCTGCAGATCGTCGTGAACCAATGAGGCGTTGTGCAGAAGCTCGCAGGCCGCCGCAATCGCCACCGCCTCGGTGTCCGGGCGCCCCAGCGCAAGCGCCGCATGCAGGGCCAGTCGTGCGCGAACGCGACTCCCGCCGCTCTGCAGATGTGCCACCGCAGCCGCGCCGGCACGCCCCGAGTCTTCGCGGGCCAGTACCTGCATGCGCTGCTCCACCTGCTGCAGCGCGCCTTCGAGATCGGGACTGTGCATGTGCGCCTCGTTGTTCGGGCGAATCGGGTGGGGCCATGGACTGCGGCGGGCCGCAGCCCATGGCGAATTCACCGCATGATGCAAAGGCTCAAGCGTGGCCTGCCTCGGCTTCCGACTTGCGCACGGCGATCATGTAGATCAGCACGCCGAACACCGCCTTGGCGGTGATATCAGCCACCGTGTAGCCCACCTCGATCACCGTGGTCGCCATGCCGCCGGACAGCGGCAGCACGAACGGCGCGAAGTACACCACCGGGTAGAAGAACCACGCGATCACCGTGATGTTGCGGGCCAGACGCACCAGGCCGCGCGCGCTGTCGGGCTGACGCGCAATCGCTTCACCCAAGCCCACGTACAGGGTGTAGACGATGTACAGGAACGGAATCATCGACAGTGCGCCCCAGATCAGGCGGGTGGTGTCGATGCCGCCCGAGACTTCACCCGGATAGCCCAGCAGGATCATCAGCGCGGCCGCCGTGCCGAGGCTCAGCGACTTCGAGACGGTCTCGCTCTGCGACAGCCGCATCACGAGGATCAGCTCGATGAGCAGCAGCGGCACCGTCAGCAGCCAGTCGACGTAGCGATAGGCGACGTTGAAGGTGGCTCCGGTGGCGGTGACCACCCCGTCGACCACCGTGTAGGCCGCGCCCCAGCTGTCGAAGATCCGCCAGTAGTGATAGAACGCGATGAAGGTGACGAGACCGGTGATGGTCAAGGCGGTCCGGTAGTGCGCCGAGACCTGCGAACGTCCGAACCAGAAGAACAGCGTGGCTGCCGCGAAGCTTGCGATACCGAACGAAAACGCGTTGTAGACCAGCGCGTATTGGCCGGCGGTGATGGCTTCCATAATCAAACTCTCCGTGCCTGTGCAGGCGTTCTGTGTGGATTGCCTTACGGGAGTCCTGCGGCCACGCGAACGCGTTCGCCTCAGTCGCGAACCGTCTCGTTGCCTTGGACCCCTGCTCCGTCCCTTTGCACCGGCACCCCTGGTCCCTTCGCATCCCGCCGGTACCAGCGCGCGGTCTGCCTGTGTCGATGCACCACCGCTTCAGGCTGGTCGTCACAGCAAGCGCCGCGCGCTGTGCACGGCGCGTGCAGCTTGCGTTCATCGTTCGTCTTTTCGCATGCTGCACTTGCGTGCAGGTGAACAATCCGGAGTGAAGATCGGCGCAAGCGTTCACGCGCTCACTCACCTGCCGCCCACAGGGATGAATGCAAGGCGGATGAACAGCCTCACGCTCCGCGCGGCGGCTTCGGCGTGTGGCATGCGCCGCTGAACCCGCAGAGACGCTGTCTGCCACGACGCGCGGATGCGTCACATCTCTCCCCGAGCGCACCCTGTGCGTCCGCGTCGCGCGCTCCCTCACGCCCGTGTTTCACGTATCGGAGCGCGTGGCCTTCACCGGCATGAGGAACAGTCGGGGTTTGCGCATGCAGCATCGCGCATGCGCTGCGCGGCATGTGCGGCAGCGCATTCCGGCCCGCCCGCGTGAAAGGCGCGTGGATCTCCCCGGATAGCCTGCGCAAACCTGTGTGCGAAGGCGCGGCGGAGACGCGTGGTGAGCGCACATCGAGGCGAGGGGATCAGGCACCGCGCGGGGCTGCGTCCCAGCCCCTGGCGCGGACAGGCGCAGCGTCTTGCACTTATCCGTGCGTGCCAGCCGGTATCGGGTGCTGCCCGGAGGATTCACGGCTACCCCGATCGTGCCCGGCGCAGTCGTCCGCGACCGGCAGGAAACATCGGGGCTAGGTCTCCGGCCGCTGCAGCGTGTAGCCGGTGGCCGCCGCCGGCGGCTGGTCGAGTGGCTCGAAGCCATCGGCGAACACAGGCGTCGGCGCACGCAGATCGCGCACCGCCACCGCCGCGGGGCCCGGCGCGGACTCGACGCCGCCCTCGCTGAGCGCTGTGACGCGGTACCAGTCGGTACGACCATCACCGCCGGTGAGATCGATGAAGGCCGGCACGAAGCTGGAACCCACCGGGGTCCAGTCCTGGCTGCCATCGGCGGCCGGTGGGTTGGCGCGCCAGATGCGCCAGCCGCTGACCCGCGGATCGGTCGCCGCCGGCCATTCCAGCAGCACGTGGCGATCACGCTGGCGCACTTCGACATTGGGCAGCGCGGGAACTTCGAGGGCGCCGATATCGGCGCTGCCGATGTCATTGGCGCCGTCGGCGTCCGCCTGGGTGCCGAGCTGCACGCGCACGAACAGGCGGCGGGTCTCGTCGCGGCGGAACTGCGCCGGCACTGCTGCATCCAGATCCACCAGCGCTTGTCCGCCAAGCCCGAAGGCGCCCAGTTCGGCGCGGCCGGCAAACTCACCGACGCCGGGTTCGGCGTCCCATGCGGCTTCGATGCGCAGAACCTCGCCGCCGACGGCGCCCTGCCAGGGCTTGCCGCGCGCGCGCACAGCCACCTGCACGCGGATCGCTTCACCGGGCTGCAGCACGCTGTCGACCGGCAGCACCGCCTCGACCGCGAAGTCGGGCGCATCGGCCAGACTGACCAGCTGCAGGCTGCCCTCGACCGGCGTGCTCTTCAGGCTGGGCCGCAGCGGCTCGAAGGCCAGGCTCTTCTCGAAGGCGGCGACGTTGAACACCGGCGTGGCGCTGACGTCGGCCAAAGCCAGCAGGCCCTGCGTCGCCGGGTTCTGCACCAGCACCGGGTTCATCCACAGGCCGGCGCCGTCGCCGAGGGTGAGCAGGGCCGTGGGTGCGGCGTCGAAGCGCGGCACCAGGCTGACCAGACTGCCGGTGCCGGCCAGCATGCCGATCGGGTCGCCGGGCGCTGCGCGCAGGCCCTGCGCATTCGGGCTGAAGCCGAGGCCACGGAAAGCCAGCTGCACATCGCCGCCGGCGGTGCGCAGCAGGGTCGGCGCTTCCGCGCGCAGGCCGCGGCCGAGCGCATCGGTCTGGCGCTGGCTGCTGAAGCTGCAGCTGCCGCTGCTGCAGGTACCGAGCGCGCTCCACAGCTCGGCCTGGTTGCCGATCTGCGCGGCATCGGCCGGATGGGCGGTGAAGGCCAGCACCGGCCGACCCTGGGCATCGCTGGCCAGGGACTGCCAGACCACGCCGCTGGGCGCGCCGCCTACCGGCGCCGGCACGCCGGCCGGCAGCACGCGGTACATGAGCTGGCGCGTCGACTGCGCGACCAGGCTGCGGCCGCTGGCGCGGGTGAAGCTGACGATCGGCACGCCATTGGCATAGGTCGCACGCGCATGCATGTCGCTGCCGGCGCCGGGCTCGGCGACCCGCGCCGGCGCGGTCCAGGCGCCATTGCGGAAGAAGGCGTGCCAGACCTCGAAGCGGAAGCCGAACACATCGGCGCCGGCGTCGCGAGTCCACACCGCCAGCACTTCGCCGCTGGACGGGCAGCCGCTGGCGCCGGCCGCGCAGGTGGCGAGGCTGACCTGTCCTTCGCCGCCCGCGCCCGGCGGCGTGAGGTTCTGCGGCGCACCCCAGCTGCCGTTCTGCAGGCGGCGGAACACAAGATGCCGGCTGGCGGTGGCGGCCTGCAGGCTGGAGGCGCGGAAGGCGCTTTCCGACAGCGACGAGCGTTCGTACACCATCACGGCCTGGCCGGGCGCGTGATAGGCCAGCTGCGGCGCGCTGGCGCCGACCACAGCACCGAGATCGACCGGCGCGGCGAAGCCACCGCCCTGCCAGGGCCGGAACTGCACGCGCCCCTGCCGCGCTTCGGCCAGACCGCCCTGACCCAGCGCATCGAAGGCCGCGCTGACCGGCGCCAGCCGAGTGATGCCCAGGGTCGCCAGACGCGTCGAGGCATCGTACTTCGCGCTGCCCATGTCCGGGATCTGACAGCTGTTGTTGGGCTCGCGCTCGTCGATGGGCGTGGCGCTGTCGCCGAACTCCACGCACAGCGGACACAGGCCGACGCTGACGTCGTAGCGGACCTGCATGCGGAAGCGGAAGCAGGGCTCGCTCTGGTCGGGGTCGAACCGACCGTTCACCACCGTTACCGGCATCGCCACGCCGAAGCTCGGAGTGAAGCCGGCGGTCATGTCGACCAGTCCCAGCACCGCGCTGAAGTTGAAGAAGGCATCGATGGCGCCGCCCACGGAAGGTTGGGTCTTCAGCAGGCTGGACAGCTGGCCGGTTTCCAGATCGAGCTGCGCCTGCATCTGGATCAGCAGGTCGGCCCAGAAGCGGGCGTCGATGCCGAAGGTGGCAGCGGCGATCGGCGGCACGCCCCAGGCGAAACGGAACACCGGCATCCAGCCGGTATCGAGGATGCGCTCGGGGCCGATCGTTTCGCTGTAGGCAAGACCTGACTTGGTCGAGCTGCGCGGCGCGGCATCACGATTGACCGTGCGGTTGGCGCTGTCACCGGTGCGGATGAAGCTGGTCTGGCCGTTGGCGTCGACGCTGCTGACCAGCCGCTCCTCGCCCTGGCTGCGGTTCTGCAGCGTTGGCATGCCCTGCGGCGGCGTCGCGTCGACCGCCACCGGGGCGGGGCGCACGGTCATCTGCAGGTTGGCGCGCTCCGGCGTCCACTGCGCGACGCTGCGGCCCAGCATGTCCTCTGGCGGCTGCCGCCACCACAGCGGCGGTGGCCGCGCATCCAGCTTGAAGCGGTACTCACCGAAAGCGCTGGCCGGCGTGCCCTGCACGCGGATGCGGTAGCTCTCGACGCCCCAGGGGCTGCGATGGAAGTTCGGCAGATTCACTTCGAACTCGGTGTCGCCGGGGCCGGCGCAGGCCTGCGAAGGACTCACCGGGAAACTGCCAACCGTCTGCTCGATCCACTGGTTCTGCGCAGTGCGCACCCACTTCGACAGAAGGGCCGACTGCACCACGCCGAACAGGCCCTGATCGAGGGTGAAACGGACCGGCAGGTTGCCGGCGATGTTGAGACCCTGCGCATCGTCGAAGGTGCTGCCGGGGAAGGTGGTGATGGGCCCCCAGGTAGCGAGACCGTTGACATCCAGCGTGCGCGGCAGGCCGCCGATGTTGGGGTCCAGGGGAAGGCTGATCGTGCCGCTGTAGGGCCGCAGGGTGTAGGTCAACACGGGGTTGACCCCGAGCGGGTTGGTGCACTCGAAGAATTCCAGCGAGTCGCCGCCGCAGAAGGTGCCGGTGCCGTGCTGGTAGATCAGCGGGTACTCGATGCCCTGAGCGATGCTGCCGCTGGGGTTCGAGGTGTAGCCCACGGTCAGGCCCGACGCGCGCATCAGGATCAGGCTCTCCAGCGGCTGGTTGTCGCCAGGGCCGGAGTTGTTGCCATCATTCCACTGCCGACCTACATGTGTCGCGATCGCCATGATCAGTTCGGCACGCTCCAGCTCGACGGTGACCTCGCCGTTGGCATCGGTCTCGCCGCGCCACAACGTGACCGGGCACTGCCCGACGATGCGCGCATACAGGCCGGGCGCAGTCTGCTGAAGGATCGGCCCGAGCTGGGCCGGGTTACCCAGGACCATGCCGGCACTTGAGGTTGTCACTGGCGCGACATTGCCGGCCGTCGGGCCGCTTGGTCCATTTGGGCCGCGCCCTTCCTCCGGCGGCAGGATGCTGCCGACATTGCCGTCGATGGTGACGATGCCACCCTGGATCGGCTCGCCGCCCGGTGTGCGCAGACGCACGCGGAACTGCACCGGCTCGTCCGGGCTTGGCAGATTGACGTTGCCGCCGGGAAAACTGAAAGGTCCGCGACTCGGGGAGCGCGGCGAAGGCGGATCGGGTTCGGTGAACACGATATCGGTCTGGCCTTGGCCGTTGGCCGGCAGCTGCAGCGGCAGGCCGCTCCAGAGCGAGCGCGCCCAACCGCGAATGATGAAGCTGCCGTCAGCGCCCACCACGCCCCGACCATCGTCCAGCGGCAGCATGCGACCATCCGGCAGGCGCAGGTTGATCCGCGCGCGCAAGCCCGCGGGGCTGCCCTGGCGCAGTTCCAGCCGACCGCTCACGGTGAAGGCTTCACCGATGCGCAGGGTCGAGGGCAGCCCACTGAGGTTCAGCACTCGCGCCGGCGCGCTGAAGCCCGCGGCCAGCACGCGCACGCTGCCGTCGCCGGCGGCGATCACCTGGCTGCCTTCGAGCTGCTCGACGCGCAGGATCGCGTTGCCGCCGGTCGGCGTAGCAGCAGGCAGCCGCAGATCCAAGGCCGCCATCGCCGCACCGCCGCCGAGCAATTCGGGGCCGAACACGCGCTGGCCGTTGATCCGCACCTGGGTCGGCACCGCGCGCAGGCCGCTCAGGGCCAACCGCAGCGGATCGCCCGGCCGCAGCATGTCCGGCGTGGCTGCAACGCCCAAGGGTGCGCCCACCGTCAGGGCTTGGCTGAAGACCTGGGCGCCACTGCTGTTGTTGTCGAGAGTCAGGGTGTAGCTGCCCGGCGCGATCGCGCCCAGCGCCAGCGCGCCGCGCACGCCGCCGTCGGCGGCGGTGTTCAGCACGCCCGACTGCAGCAGCACCGCACCGGCTGTACGCAGGCGGAAGCGGTAGCTGCCTGCGCTGGGTGGCACCGCCGCCGCACTGAGCGTGGACTGCGGCGTCGGCAGGGCCGGCGTCACTGCAATCTGGGCCAGCACCGGGCCGGCCAGCAGGGTGAGCAGGGCAACAAGACCCAGCCGGACCGTCGCACCCCGGGTGCAGACGGCGACGACGAACATTGACGGCAATGCGTTGGGATTCATGGTCACGCCTCCGGGGCACCCTGCCCCTTGTCATCGGAGGAATGCACGGTGGCGGCGGAAACGAACGCGCTGAGGGTCGCGGATGGAATTCGGTGTCGGTGCGATCCGGTTCAGTGCATCAAGGCGTCAGTGCAGCCCTCCTAGCACTCACCGCAAGGAGCGCTGCAGCGCCGCCAGCCGCGCCGGCAGGCTCGGCGGCGGTTCGCTGATGCCGGCCAGCAGGCGCTCGGCCTCGACGAGTTCGGCGCGCGCCTGCTCGATCTGGCCGAGTCGCTGCTGCAGCTCGCTGCGGTCCAGGCGCAGATTCAGCTGCTGCAGCGGGCTGCGCTCGGGCTGGATCAGCACCTCGAAGGCGGCCTGCAGCAGTTCGGCGGCGCGGCTGAGATCCGCCGGCTCGCCACGCGCCAGATGATCACGCGCCAGCTGCTGGCGGGCCAGGGCGGCCGGCGGGCTGTCTTCGCCGCTAGCGCTGATCTCGGCCGCCAGCTGGCGTTGATGCAGCTCGATCGCCTCCTCCACGCGCGACTGCGCGCGGCGGATCGCACCGAGTACGCGCAGGCCGTTGCGCACGGTCGAGTTCGCGGCCGGCAGGCTGGCCTCGGCCTGGCTGAGCGCGGCCTCGGCCAGCTCGGCCGCTGCCGCATGCTCACCGCGGCCGCTGATCGCGCTGGCGCGGTTCAAGCGCGCTGCCAGCACCAGCTCGGCGGCCTCGCCCAGGCTGGCGGCCAAGACCCGTTCGGCGTCGAGCAGGGCGGTTTCGGCCTCTTGCCAGCGTTCCAGCCCGAGCAGGACGCCAGCGGCATAGCGCAGCGCGCTGCCCTCATCAAAATGCCCACTGGCCGCGTACGCGACCCGGGCGCGGCCGTAGCGCTCGATCGCCTCGCTGCTGCGGCCGAGCCGGTTGAGCGCGAAGCCCGCGTTCAACTCGGCCTGGCCAAACAGCGGATGGGCCTCGCCGAACACCCCCTGACAGATCTGCGCGGCCTGCTCACCGGCCTCCAGCGCCTGCCTGTAATCGCCGCGACGCTCAAAAGCGTCGCTGAGCGAGACGCCGGCGCGGCAGGCCACCGCATTCGGGCTGCCCAGTCGCGCATCGGCTGCGCTCAGGGTTTTCTGGAACTGTTCAATCGCTGCATCCAGCTGGTTGTTGGCCATCAGCGCCACCGCCAGCGCCGCGCCGGAATCGAGGCTGGCGCGGTCATCGCTGCCGTAGCGGCGCAGGCGATCTTCGTGGGCGCTGCGGCTGCGCTCCAGGCTGCTGGCGTAGTCGCCGGAGAACAGATCGAGATGGCCCAGGCCCAGCAGCGCCTGCGAGGCCTCCAGCGCGGCCGCTTCGCCGGCCACTGCGGCGGCCTCGGCCGCCTGCTGGTAGAGCACCCGCGCAGGTTCGAAACGACCGCCACCCTGTTCGATCCGCCCCCGCGCCAGCGCCAGCCGCGCCTGTGTGCGGGGATCGATAGCGGCGCCGTCGAGCGGCCGCGTCAGCAGCGCCGCGGCCTCGCTGCTGTCGCCCAAGGCGAGCCAGCTTTCGGCAAGGGTGGCGATCAGTTCGGCGCGGTCGCCGGCGTCCAGGCCGGCGCGGTCAAGCTCAAGTGCGCCCTGCGCAATCAGCTCGCGGGCGCTCGGCATGCGCCCGCCGTGCAGCTCCGGGCTGGCGCTGGCGAACAGGCCGACCAACAGGCGCTGGCCGCGTTCGGCGCGCGCCCGTGCGATCTGCGCCGACTGCGCCTGCGCCTCGGCGCGCTCGGCGGCCGCGGTGGCACGGCGTGCCTGTTCCAGTGCGGCGACGCTGCCGGCGATCAGGGCCAGCACGGCCAGGCCGGCAAAGCCGACCGCGGCCGCATTGCGGCGAACGAAACGCCCCAGCCGGTAGCGCCGGGTCAAGGGCCGTGCGCGCACCGGACGCGCGCCCAGATGGCGTTCGATGTCGTCCGCCAGTTCCTGCGCTGAACGGTAGCGCTGGGCCGGGTCGGCGCGCAGCGCCTGGGCAACGATCGCATCCAGATCACCACGCAGCAGCGCGCCCGGATACGGCAGCGCGGCGAGGCACTGCGCGCTGGGCTGCTGGGTGTCCTCGTTGTCGAGGCGCTCCAGGACCATCGCCAACGCGCCCTCGCGGCGGCTGGCGGGCAGCTGACCGGCGAGCAGACGAAACAGCAGCAGGCCAAGCGCATACACGTCGGTGGCGGTACTGATCGCGTGGCCGCGCAGCTGCTCGGGCGCGGCATAGGCCGGGGTCAGGCTGCTGGAGGTAGCCTCGGCCTGGCTGTCGTCGAGCAGTCGGGCGATGCCGAAGTCGAGCAGTTTGGGCTCGCCGCGGCTGTCGACCAGCACATTGGCCGGCTTGAGATCACGATGCACCACCAGCTGGCGATGGGCATGGTCGACCGCTGCGCAGACTTTCTGGAACAGGCGCAGGCGTTCGTTCAGGCCAAGATTCTGTTGTGCGCACCAGTCGCCGATCGTGACCCCATCGACATACTCCAGCGCCAGCCACGGCGAGCCTTGTGCATCGACGCCGGCGTCGATGAAGCGGGCGATGTTGGGGTGTTCCAGCCGCGCCAGAATGCGGCGCTCGCTGCGCAGGCGCTCAGCGAAGCCCGCCAGGCCCGCGCGCACGCGCTTCACCGCCACCCGCTGCTCGGCCTGGCCGTCGTCGCGCAGGCCCAGCCAGACTTCGCCCATGCCGCCGCTGCCGAGCAGGCGCTGCAGCTGGAACGGCCCCAGCCGGGTCGGTGCTGCGGCGGTTTCGCTCGGCGGCGCAGGCGACGCGGCGGCATTGCTGTCGAGCTGGCCCAGCACCCGCGACAACTTCAGCAGTCGCTGCACTTCCGGCTGCTCGCGCAGCTCGGCGGGAATCCCGGCCGGATCAATCGGCTCACCGGCGCTGAGCCGCGCAATCAGATCGTTCAGAAGGGTTTGCATCGCAGGCCCTCAGCTCTGTGCCGCGCCGGCCAGGCGCGCGATCGCGCGGTTCAACTTCATGCGCGCGCCGTCGGGCGTCTCGCCGAGCTCGGCGGCGATCTCGGCGAAGCTCATGCCGAACTCGAAGCGCATCAGCACCAGCGCGCGGTACGCGGGCTCCAGGCGCTGCAGGGATTGCTCATAGGCCAGCCAATCTTCGGGCTCGACCTCGGCGGCCGGCAGCGCGGCGGACGCTGCGGCATCGTCCTCGCCGCCCGGCCCCATCACCGGCGAGGCGCCCTGCCGGCGCAGGGTTTCACGCAGCGCGTTGATCAGCACCGTGCGCAGGTAGGCGAAGAAGTCGCCGGGCGACTCGGTGTGGATCTCCGGCAGCCGCTCCAGCACGCGCAGCCAGGTGATCTGCAGCAGGTCGGCGGTGTCCTGCTGGTGCCGCAGCAGCTGCGGCACGCGCCCGCGGGCGAAGCGCTGCAGCAGCGGCCCGACCCGCGCCACCAGGGCCGAGCGCGCGACAGAATCGCCGCCGCGGATGCGATGCAGAAGAATGGCCGTGGTGTGGCTGACGTCGCTGGAATCGCCCATGGCGGGTGCGGGTCTGCGCGTGAAGACGGCCACACTGTGCGCAGTTGCAGCGCGTGAATCAATCGCGGCGCTTGCTGTCGCTGCGGACGCCACATTCCGAACTGCACTGAAACTCCGCTGACCTCTTCCAGCCCATACTCCGAACGCGGAAGTGCACGGATCAGGAGATCCACAGCAATGAGCGCCGACGCGGGCATTCCAGCCCTGTACGCCGAACTGAAGTCGATCGCGCATCGGCTGCGCGCCCGCCTGCGACCGGGCGACACCCTGTCGACCACGGTGGTCGTGCATGAGGCCTATGCGCGACTGGCTGATCGCCATGCGCTGCCGGTGGAGGATCGCGACCACCTGCTCGCCCTGTGTGCGCGGGCGATGCGCTTCGTGATGATCGATCACCTGCGCGAGCGCGGCGCCGACAAGCGCGGCGGCTGGGCCGGCTGGCTGAGCGTCGATTCGATGCAGATCGCCGACCTCAAGGACCCCTCGGCCGTGCTGGCCCTGCACCAGAGCCTGCTGCAGCTGGAGGCGCTCGACCCGCGCCTGGTGCGGATGATCGAGCTGCGCATGTTCGCCGGGCTGGAGCCGCCGATGATCGCCGAGGTGCTGGGCGTGAACGTGCGCACCGTGCAGCGCGACTGGCAGCGCGCCCACGCCTGGCTGACGGCCGAACTCCCGTGAGCCTGCCGCCGACCTCCCCAAAGACCTTTGCGCGGCTGGATCAGCTGCTCGGTGAAGCCCTTGATCTACCTCGGTCCGAGCGCGCCGACTTCCTGGCCGCCGCCGCGCGCGATGCGCGCGAACTGGCGCAGGCGCTGGCCCTGCTGCGGGCGGCGGAGTCCGCACCTGAGCTTGACCTGGCCGGCGGCTTCGAGCCCGACCCCACGCTGCCGGCGTGGATCGGCGGCTGGCAGGTGCTGGACACGCTCGGCCGCGGCGGCATGGCGGATGTGCTGCTGGCCGAACGCACGCTGGCCACCACCCGCCAGCGCGCAGCGATCAAGCTGCTGCAGGCGCAGTGGGACGATCCCGAATCGCAGCGGCGCTTCGCCCGTGAGCGCAGCATCCTGGCCGAGCTCGACGATGCGCGTATCGCGCGCCTGCTCGACGGCGGCGTGCTCGAGGACGGCCGCCCCTGGCTGGCGCTGGAGTATGTGCAGGGCCAGCACATCGACCACTGGTGCGACGACCACCGCTGCGACCTGGCGACGCGCGCGCGGCTGGTCATCGAAGTCGCGGGTGCCGTGGCCAGCGCGCACCGGCGGCTGGTCGTACACCGCGACATCAAGCCCGCCAATGTGCTGGTCAACCAGTCCGGCCAGGTCAAGCTGCTCGACTTCGGAATCGCCAAGGTGCTAGCCGCTGATGGTGCGCGCGGCGATCCGGAGACGCGCCTGACCGCACTGACGCCGGAATACGCCAGCCCCGAACAGCTGGCGGGCGCAGCCGTCACCACCGCTTCGGATGTCTATCAGCTCGGTCTGCTGCTGTTCCAGCTGGTCTGCGGGCGCCGCCCCTTCCACGCCAGCAGCGGCCACGTGCCGGGTCTGATCCGCGCGGTCAGCGAGCGTGAGGCGCCCTCGCCGCTGCAGGTCGTCGGGCGCGATCCCCAGCAGCTGCAGGCCGCCGCGCAGCTGCGCTCGACCACCCCTGCACGCCTCAAGCGCGCACTGCAGGGCGACCTGAGCGCACTGCTGGCAAAGGCGCTGGAGCGCGACCCGGAACGTCGCTACGGATCGGCGCTGGAGTTCGGCCAGGACATCGAACGCTGGCTGGAAGGCTTTCCGCTGCACGCGCGAGCGCGCTCGCGGACTTATCGGCTGCGCCGCCAGCTGCAGCGCAATCCGCTGTCGAGCGCGCTCGGCCTCGCCCTCGTGCTGTCGCTGGTCGGCTACGGCTTCAGCAGCCATCTGCAGCTGCAGAGGCTCGAAGAACAGGCGGCGCTCAACCGCAGCACGCGCGACTTTCTGGTGGGCCTGTTCTTCAGCGCGGAGCCTCTACCCGATGCGTCACCCGCGCCGAGTGCCCTAGAAGTTCTGGAGCGCGGCGTCGAGTCCGCCCGCGGCACCTTTGCCAAACAGCCGCGCCTGCTGGCCGAGCTGCTGGTGGTGCTGGGCGAGTCGCTGATTTCGCGTGGCGACTACATGCGCGCGATCGAAAGACTGACCGAGGCTGTCGGCGCGCTCGAAGCGCAGTCGCGGCGGGAACCGGAGGTGCTGGCGAATGCACTGTTCCAGCTCGGAATTGCCCAGCACTATGCCGGCCGCTACAGCGCGGCCGAGCGCTCCTTTCGGCGGGTGATCGCCCTGCAGGCCGCGCGTGGGGGCGCGATTCTGTACGCCGAAGCGCAGCTGGCCTGGGTGCTGCACTCGCTTGGCGAGTACGCGCAGGCACAGGCCCTCGCGCGGCAGGCGTGGCACAGCCTCGATTCGGCCTCGCCGCAGCTGCAGCCCCTGCGCGCCGAGTTCGCCCAGATACAGGGCGATATCGCACGCGATTTCGGCGACTTCCAGGCGGCCCGGCGCTGGCTGGGCATGGCCGAGCAACTGCAGCTCGAGCGCGATCCGCACGACCGCCGCAGCCTCGGCTGGTACCGCAGCGCACTGGCGCAGTCCCTCGCTCTGGGTGGCGACACGAAAGCCGCGCTCGCGCTGGCGCAGATGGCTTTCGAAGACTACGCGAGCTCGCGCGGTATGGCCCACGCCGGCACCGCGGTCACCGCGTACCGGCGCGGCGTGGCGGCGTCAGCGGCAGGTGATCTTGCAGCAGCCCGCGCCGACTTCGAGTTCGCGCGCAGCACCCTGAGCGCTGACACCATCTATCCCATCTACGCGCGGATCGAGCTCGGCTGGCTGGCGCTCACCGAAGCGGAATGGCAGGCTGCGGCCCTGCATTTCGAGACAGCGCGCACGGCCCTGCAGACCCTCAATCCCGACCATCCGCGTCTGGCCGAAGTGCTGCTCGGCGAAGCCCTGCTGCTGCACCGGCAGGGTGCCGTCGGCGCCGCCGGCGAGGCGTTGACGGCGGCGCGCAGCCTGCGCCTCCGCAGCTTCGGCGCCGAGCATGTCTACACGCGACTGTTGGTCGAGCTGCAGCTGGAGCCCGGGCTGCAGCTGGATGCGCTGCCCGCCGCCGACGAAGTCCTGTACGAAACCCGCCGACTGCGGCGCGCGCTGCAGGCGCTGCAGTCGGCAGGGCCGGTTCAGCGCTGATCGCGGCAGCGTGCAGCGCACCGGTCGATGTCGCGGTGCGCTGCACGGCGGGCTCCGGACTCAGGGCTCCCAGCTGCGGAAGTAGGTCACCCAGTCGCGGTATTCCGGGGTCAAGCGCACTGCGGTCAGCGGACGGACGCTCTGGCTGGTGCAGGGCACATCTGTGGCGGTCTTGCTGCAGAGCGAGGCGACATGTACACCGACCACCCGCGGTCCGTTCGAGTAGCGATAGATCGGCGAACCGCTTTGGCCCGCGCTGGCGTCGCAGGAGTGATTGATGAGTCGCGGCCAGCCCTGCGGGTCGACATTGCTGGACTCTCCCGTGCTGCAGGGGGTGGGATCGCCATACAGGTGATTGGCGATACAGACCACATTGCTGCCGGCATCACCGGGGTCATCGATGCGCGCGTCACCGCCCGGAGTGAAGGCGTTGCAGCTGGGGAAGCCGCGATTGAAGATCGAGCTGTTGGCCATGCTGGCGTCGTTGATGGAGGTATAGCCCATCCAGCCGCTCGCATCTCCGAGCCGATCGGGAATGACCAGGATGCCGATGTCGTACTGGCGGGCCCCGCCGGCAGGGCTCTCCACCCGCCACTGCCAAGGCGTGAAGTACCAGGCGAAGCTCCCGGACGGCATCAGCGATCTGCCGTAGAGCGATACTCCGCCGGACTGTCCAGGCACCACGTCGAAACCACTGCTCCAGCGATTCCTGCTCCTGCTGTAGATGCAGTGCGCCGCCGTCACCACGTGTCGGGGGCCCACGAGGGTCCCGGTGCAACCGCTGCCGAGCTGGGCGATGGCCCGCCATGGCCACTGGCTGGTACCAACGCCAACGGTGGACAGACGCACGCGGTTGTCGAGGTTGTTGCTCCAGGCTTTTCCTGATGGCGGGCTGGTTCTCGCGTCGGGATTGTCCGGCGGTACTGGTTGCCCGCGGCTGCCGGCACCCGCGTCGAGAAAGGCGCGTGCGCCGGCGTCGCCGACGATCTGCAGATCGGTGCGCGCGATCTGGATCCGGAACTCGTTTCGGGAGATCGGATTAAAGGCACTGAAGCCCTGCGCCAAGGGGCTGGGGGCAGTCACCGGCGGCGGCGAATCCACCGGCTCGACGCCGGTGCCATCCTCCAGACGGCCCTTGCCGATGTAGGTGATGAAGACCTCGATGTCGTCAGCTCCCGCACCCAGCAGATTCACCAGTGCCTCACGACTCGAGTTGCGCAGCTCCTCGGCATCGGCGGCGATGCTGGCGTCGGTCTCGAAACCGTCGACGAATACCGGCTGGCCGATCAGACCGCTCTGGGCGTGGCTGATTGAGCTGAGGCTGAAAAGCAGAACAGCGCACAGATGTGCGCCTGCGGCGCTGCATCGACGGGCCTGCGGATGATTGTTCGTGCGGTGTCGGCGGTACATGCGTGTGGCTCCCGATTCAAGGCGGCCCCGAACAGCGCCGGACGGCTCGGCAGGCTGGCCAAGTCGCGCGAACGCTGGATCGGTGCTGCGGTTCAAGGCGGAACGTTGCCCTGACAGACCAATTCGGAGATCAATGGCGGAAACGACAGGATCGACGTCGCGCAGGCAGTTGCGCCGTGGTCGAAGCGCTGCGGGGGCGAGAGCTGTTGCCCCGACGCTGCAAAGGCGAAAGCGACAGATTCCTTCCAGCGCTCACTGCCGCAACGAAGGGTTCAAACCGGACGGATCGGCGAACCGTGGTCGCCGTGCCCTGTCGTTTCGCACTCGTGCTTACGAAGTTGCCTAGTGCCACGGGCACCTGCGCGCCCGGCGATGGAGTACGCCCGATGAAACCCGTTCTCTCGCTGCTGCGTGCCTGCGCCTGGGCCTGCATCCCGACGGCGTCGATCGCTGAACCCTGCCCCCTGTTCGCCAGCGGCTTCGAGAACCCGGACGCGGCGTCAGGATCCGACGATCTCTGCCCGCTGGATGACGAGTTCGATGCGGCGTCGACCCTGGCGTCCTGGCGGCGCATCTTCCAGGTCGAAGGCTGGCCCTTCGATCAGCTGCAGACCTGGAACATCAACGCGACCCGCGCAGGACACATGACGCTGATGCCGTGGACCAGCACGTGGTATCAGGATCTGCGCGGCGCGCTGGTGTACAAGGACATCAGCGGCGACTTCGTGATCAGCACGCGCTTCGAGGCCAGCAATCGAACGCGGACCGGTGCGCCTGGCTCGCTGTATTCGCTGGCCGGCCTGTTCATTCGCAGCCCGCGCGCGATCACCAGCCCCGCGCAGTGGACGCCCGGAGGCGAGAACTACGTGTTTCTCAGCGCCGGTGCGGCTTCGGCACCCGGCACCTATCAGTACGAGGTCAAGAGCACCGTCAACAGCGACTCGCTGCTGACCATCAGCTCCGCCTGCGAGCCAAGCTGCAGCAGCGTGCCGGTATTCGAACTGCGCGCGGCGCGTCTGGAAGGCGAGCACTTCATCCTGCTGCGACGACCCGAGGGCGGTGCCTGGCGGGTGCACCGCCGGTACGCGCGCGGCGACATGCCCGGGAGCCTGCAGGTTGGGCTGACCGCCTACACCGACTGGGGCTCCATCGAAGGGGTGTACTGGCCGAACAACCCGTTCGGCCACAACACGAGTCTGATCACCACCGGCGCGCCCGACCTGCTCGCACAGTTCGACTTCGTCCGCTTTCGCCGCCCGCAGATTCCAGCCGATCTGGCCGGTCGCGATTTTTCAGCGCCGTTTGATCCCAACAACGCAGCCAGCGTGTCGGATGCCGAGCTGCTGGCGTTTCTGGCGTTCTGAGCGGGGTCGTGTTCCTCCGCGCCGGTGCGGCCTCGAACGCGGGCGCGTTTCGGTACGTCGCTGCCCTTCGAGTGGGCAGGCTCTCGCTGGCTTCAGGGGCTATGGCCGGGTCGGGGCCAGCTCGGGCTTCCGCAGATCACAGCAGACGCGATCTGCTGGCAGGCAAGGCCGTGCATGCCTCCGTCGGCCTTGACCGCCGTCAAGCCTCGGGCAGCGCCGCCAGCGGCGCACCGATCAGGTCCCAGCGATTGCCGTACAAATCTTCGAACACCACCACGCGGCCGTAGTCCTCGTTGCGCGGAGTCTCCGTGAAGCGCGCACCGGCCGCGGCCAGGCGCGCGTAGTCCGCATCGAAATCCGCACTGCGCAGGAACAGCCAGACCCGCCCCCCACCTTGCCGCCCGATGTGCGCGGCCTGCTCCTCGGTGGCCGCGCGCGCCAGCAGCACCTGCATGCCACCCTCCACGCCGATCACCACCCAGCGCTTCTCGGGTGTCAGCGGCGTGTCCTCGATCAGACGCCAGCCCAGCGCCCGTGTGTACCAGTCGATGGCCTCGTCGTAGTCGCGGACCAGCAGGGCGAACTGGAAGAGCTGTGGGGGTGTGGGCATGGCAAAGGCTCGGTGCCGATCAGGTGTTTGAAGAGTGAGGCAAAGTCCGCCGCAGGCAGCGGCATGAGTTAAGCCTTAGTCCAACAGCGATATCGCCATCGATGGATGAGCACCCGGGGCTGATCTGCGCAGCGGACTGTGAATGTCACCGCATCGATGCGCGCATCGGCGGCGCTGTAGTGCTTGGTCTCGCGCTCACCATTTGGCAGTGTGCGCACGCTCTCGCCGCCGTGAGCGCAGAGTTGGAGTCAGGAGCAGAGTACGGACCGTTCGCGACAGACGCGTCACGCGCAGGTCGTCGCCGGGGGCGGACCAAAGAATAAACCTTGGCTCAGGAGTTCAGAGTGGTGTCTGACCCTCGGCTTACAACCTCGGCGGCTCGGCAGGAAGGCATACGCGGGGCAACTTGTGCAGAAGCCCAACAAATTCGGCTACGCCCTCGCTCAAGACACAGTCCAGCAGGCCTTCCCAGTGGGCACAAGCACGTTTCACTTGGGTCATAGGCAGGGTCGCCACGCGGCCGAGGGTCGACCAATCGGGCAGACTGCGGCGCAAAGCTGGCGTGATCTCTTCGGGGTGCTCCAAGTAATGACCACGCAGCAGACGCTGGGTCTTCTCCTCCGAGTAATCGAGCCGTTTGGCCAGCTTCTCCAGTGGTAACCGCGAGCCCGCCAGCGCTGCCGCGATGTCGGCGAAGTCCACCGGACACGGCAGGAAGGCATGCGTGTCTAGACGCGCGTCCGACGGAAAGCCGCGGTCGACTGCCTCCAGCCACCGCACATCGATCCAGAACCCGGGCTGTCGTCGGTCCGAAACCGGGAAGTGGCGTAGGTCCGCGAAGCCCGTGGTCGATTCTGCTGCAGGCCAGGCCAGACTGAGATCCAGTTCGTCTTGACCCGACAGGGGTGTAAAGCTGAGGCGCACGCCGACCTCAGGCAACTCCGCCCAGTACATCCTGCCACCACTGGAGGCACGTTCGGCCAGGTTCACGCCAAGGCGCGCCGCCACGAATTCGCTTACATGACGAATGAACTTCTTGTCCATGTGCCTAGAAGCAATCAACGTTAAGGGTAGAAGAAAGCACCTGCGCCAGTTCCACGAAGCCGCCAACGACAGTCAGTTCTCCCCGCGAGCCCGACAGCGCATCCACCACACGACGCCGCTGGATAGGGCCCGGAGGCTTGCCGAAAAACACTGCCACATTACCCAAACGATCGCTGGCATGGGTCAGCTGCTCGGCCATCCGCTTGAACGCTGCGCTTGTTGTCGGCTTGTACTGGTACTTGACCTCAAGATTCAGGACCGCGGAGCCGACCTCAATGAAAAAGTCGATGGAGTGCTTTGTGTCCTCGCTTATTCGCACCGGCCCTCGCACACGTCCACGCCCCTTTAGGCAGTCTCTGATGAGCCGCTGGACGTGCCGCTCAACAATCCTTCCTACGTTGTTGCGAAACGCGCCCATCGTGCCATTCGCGACCGCTCGTGCAGTTCCTCGCTGCACCATAAAGCTCAGCGAATTCTGGATGCGTTGCGCAGTCGACACCTCCACAAGCGTCATCAATCCGGAGGGATCGATTCCATTGACCGGGTCCGAATGCGCGTAGAGGTACTTGTTCAAGCTGGGCGGGCAGGCCTCACAGCCTTGCCAAGGATCGACCTGCGTAAACCGCCCCACCCGCGGATCCATCCAGCGGGCGCGCAGGTAGTAGAAGCCCACGTTCGGGTCAAAGGCCTCGCCGCGGTACAGGTGCTCGATCGCCGTGCTGCCGCTGCGGCCGATCTCATTGCCGAAGGCGTCGTAGTCGATCTGGTCGATCACGCTGCCGCTGGCATCCGTCGCCGCGCGGGTAGAGCCGAAGCCGTCGGTCTGCAGCCAGACGGTGCTGGGTGCGCCGTTGGCGTCGAAGCGGGTTTGGCTCAGCAGTTCGTCGCCGAAGCTGAAGACGGCGCTGACGCTGCGCGGGCCGGCGTTCTGGCTGCGCCAGTGCTCCAGTGACTGCGCGTACTCGAAGCTCGGGTCCTGCAGGATCCACGTCGTCTCGCTGGCAGCGCCCTGGGTGCGTGTGCTGCGCACGCGCAATCCATCCGCGTTGTAGACGTACGCGTTCACCTCGCCCGCGCTGCGCGCCTCGCGCATGCGGCCGGCGTCGTTGTAGACGTACTCGGTGGTGCCGCCCGGCGTGGCGTGGCTCAGCAGGTTGCCGGCCGCGTCATAGCCATAGTCGGCGATGCTCGCGCCGCGCTCGCTCTGCAGGCGGTCGTTGGCGTCGTAGACGTAGTCGATGACTTCCGCCGCCGCACCCGCTTCGCTGACGCTCTGCCGCAGGCGGTTGCCGACGCGGTCGTAGCTCCAGCTCGCTTGGCGGTCCTGCAGGTCGATGCGGTGGTCGATGCGTTCGGCGACCAGACGCTTCACCGCGTCGTAGTCGTACTGCACCGTGCGCACCAGGCCCGTCGCGTCGGACTCGCTGATCTGCGTGCGCAGGCCGTCGGCGTCGACCTGGTAACCCATGCCCATCAGCAGGGCGCCGAGCGCGCTGCGCTTCACCAGGCCGCGCAGGCGGTGGCGACTGTCGTAGGCGTACTCGGTGCGGGTGCCGTCGCCACCTTCCATGACGCTGCGGCGGCCGGCGGCGTCGTAGCGGTAGCGGGTCAGTGCAGGCGCTTCACCCTGCACGCTGCGCTCGACTTCGATCAGGCGGTTGCGGCTGTCGTAGCGGTAGCGCAGCGTCTGGTTGGGGCTGCGGCGCTCCAGCAGGTTGCCGACCGCGTCATGTCGGTACTCGATCACCCCGCCGTCGGCGTCCTGCAGGCGCAGCAGGCGGCCGCGGGCGTCGAACTGGCTGCGGCTGGTGCCGCGCTCGTCGACGGCTTCGATGCGCTCGCCGGCGGCGCTGTAGACGAAGCGGTGGTCGGCGTCGCTGGGGTGGTCGATGGTCTGCAGGCGACCCGCGGCGTCGTAGGCGTAGCGGGTCACGCGGCCACGGAAGTCGGTGTGCTCGATCAGCTCACCGGCGGCGTTGTAGCGCTTGGTCTCGCGCTCACCGCCCGGCAGGATGCGCGCGGTCTCGCGGCCGAGGGCGTCGTACTCCCAGCGCGTCTCGCGACCTTCGGCATCGGTCTGGCGGATCTTGTTGCCGACTTCGTCATAGGCATAGCGGGTGCTGAGCGTGCCGGCATCCGGGCTGCTGCCGTTGACCAGGGCCGGGTTGGCGCCGGTGACCGGGTTGGGCAGCACGACCAGAATCAGCCGGCCAAGGCCGTCATAGCCGAAGCGCGTGCTGCGGCCAGATGCATCGATCTCGGCGGTCTTGCGACCGACCGCGTCGTACTCGGTGCGGACGATGGCGTTCGGCTCGCCCGACACCGCGGGCGCTTCGGTGCTGAGCAGGCGGCCGGCGGCGTCGTAGGTGTAGCGCGTCACCGCGCCCAGCGGGTCGGTCTCGCGGATCTTGCGGCCGGCGAGGTCGTACTCGACCACGATCTCGGCCACCTGGCCGTCCACCGCCGGCAGCAGGGTGCGCACGAGGCGCCCGGCCGCGTCGTAGCGGTACTCGGTGGTGTGGCCGTTCTCGTCGGTGTCGGCGATCAGCTGGCCGGCGTCGTCGTAGGCCTTGCGCGAGCGCGGGTTGTCGCCGTCATCCGCCGGCGTGGCGTCCGGATGGATGACCTCGATCAGGCGATTGGCCTCGTCGTACACATGCCGCGTGGTGCGGCCGCCGCGGTCGGTGTGGGCGATGAGGTTGCCGTTCGGATCGAAGCGGCTGGCCTCGTGGGTGCCGTCCGGGTAGTCGATGCGCGCGGCGTTGCCGCGGTTGTCGTAGGTCGTGAGCGTGCAGCGGTTCAGCGGGTCGCAGCTCTCGGTCGGCTTGTCATTGCCGTCGTACACCGCAGTGCTGATGCTGCCGTCCGGGTGCTCGGTGGCGATCACGTTGCCGTTGGCATCGAGCGTGTGGCGGGTGACCAGCGTTTGCGTGCTGCCATCGGCGCGCGTGCGGTTGCGACGCTCCTCCAGCGGGCGACCCTGGGCGTCGTTGACGTAGGTGGTGCGGTTTCCGAGCGCGTCGACTTCGGCGGTCTTGAAGCCGTTGGCGTCGTACTCGTAGCGGGTGGTCGCACCGCTGGCATCGGTGAGGCTGGTGAGCTCGCCGCTGTTCGGGTCGTAGCCCATGCCGGTGACGCCGCCGGTGGCGTCGGTCAGGCTGACCAGCGGCCCCGGATAGATCGGCACGCCCTGCACGGTGGTGTTGCGGAAGGTCTGCCGCAGGCTGACCACAGCCAGCGGATCGGTCACGGTCTGCAGCTGGTTGAACACGCCAAAGACACTGCGGGTGACGCCGCCCAAGGGGTCGGTTTCGGTCAGCACATTGCCGAGGTTGTCGTAGGTCCAGCGCCGCGTGCGGCCCAGGGCATCGGTTTCGCTGAGCGTGTTGCCGACATCGTCGTAGGTGCGGACAACGGTCTCGCCCGCCGCATTGGTCTCGCTGAGGACGTCGCCGCGCGTGTTGTAGACGTAGGTGGTGGTGCGTCCATTGCGGTCGCGGCGCTGCTCGGCCCGGCCATCGATGTCGCGGCTGAACTCGACGCGGTGGCCGTCGGCATCGATCACCGCGACCAGGCGGCCGTCGGCGTCGTACTCGTTGCGGCTGACGCGCACGCCGCGCGGATCGATGATGTCGCGCAGGTAGTGGCCCGACTGGTACTCGAAGCGGGTCAGGTTGTCTTCCGCGTCCTCGACGCTCGCCAGATCGCCCTCGATGCTGTAGGCGTAGCTGAGGTCGATGCCGCCGGGCCCGGTGATACGGGTGATCCGGTCCTGCGCGTCGCGGGTGAACTGCAGGGCGAAGCCGTTCGAATGGGTGATGCCGTTGCGATCGAAGGTCACCCGGTTGCCGCCCTCGCGCTCGAAGATCTCGCGCAGACCAAACCCCTGGTCGACGCGGTACTCGCGGCCCTGCGGATCGATGTAGCGGTAGTTGTCGGGATCGGCGATCAGGCTGGGATCGGCGAGGTCGGCGATGCTGCCGTTGACCAGGCGACCGCCCACGGGGTTGATGGTCTCCAGCCGGCCGCGGGCGCCGTCGGTCGGCTCGAACACGAAGTTGATGTCGAGGATCGGAATCGCCTGGTTGCAGGCCGGGCTGGCCTTGACCTTGAACTTCTCGACGCGACCATCGCCCAGCACGATGCTGACCACGTTGCCCAGCGCGGACTCGACGCAGTAATTCGGAATCAGTCCCAGCGGGCCCGAGGGATAGGTGCGCAGCGCCCAGCCGAAGCCCGGGGTGCGCGATTCCTGCACGCGCACGTTCTGGTAGTCCAGCGACCAGCCGTAACCGAAGTCCTGACGCTTGTGGCGGACGCGGCTGTCGTAGGTGCGGGTGACGCTGACCGGAATGCCGGCCACCGGCACCGACACGTCCTCGAAGCTGATCGAGAAGTGGCCGATCTTCATTTCGCCCTCGACCGACAGGGCGACCGAATCGCTGACCCTGTTGCCGGACAGGTCTTCCGCCTGCAGCAGCAGCGCGTACTGGCCGTTCTGCAGCAGGGTCGGATCGAGCGTGCCGATCGCCACGTCGCTGAAGGTGTTGCTGCCGCTGGCGACAGGGATGAACTCGCCGCTGCGCGCGCCGCGCTCGACCAGCACCAGCACCCAGCTGCGCAGATCGTCATCGTTCACCGAAGCGCGCACCGGCAGACGCCCGGTCAACTTCAGCAGGTCATCGTTCGCGCCCTCGCGCGGACTCAGGATGCTCACGGTTGGCGGCACGCTGCCGCCGGCGTTGGCGACGCTGACCGTGGTGCTGTTCTGCACCGTGTCGTAGCCATCGCTGACGGTGACCACCAGCACGTAGTTGCCGGGCTGGGTGGGGGCGTTGATCGTGGTGCTGCCGTCGGGGTCGAGCGCCAGCGGCTGGCCATTCAAGGTCGCGCTGCTGGTGATCGCCGCCGCCGCGCCGCTGCTGCTGACATTGATCGTGATCGGCGCGCCGGCCTGCGCCGGATTCGGGCTGACGCTCACCTGCGCCTGCAGCGGAACATCTGCCGCCACCACATCGATCGTCCAGCTCTGCTCGACCCAGGCCAGGGCGTCGCGCACGCGCACCCGCACCGGCACGCTGCCGGCGGCGGCGGGCGTCCAGGTGATGCGGCCATCGCTGCCGATCTGCATGCCGGCTGGGGCCTGCTGCAGGCTGTAGACCAGTGCATCGCCGTCGGCATCGCTGGCCACGACGGCATAGCGATACTCGCGACCGGCCTTGCCCTGGGTGCCGGGCAGGCTGCTGATCACAGGGGCGGCATTGTTGCTCGGCTGCACGGTGACGCTGAAGTTCTGGCTGGCCCAACCGCCACGGCCGTCATCGACGCGCAGCACGAAGGCCTGCTGGCCCAACTGCTCGGTACGCGGCGTCCAACTCAAGGCGCCGCTGCTCGCCTCGATGCGAGCGCCGGCAGGCGCCGCGGTCAACGAGAACTGCAGGGTATCGCCGTCAGGGTCTGCGGCAGTCGGCTGGTAGCTGTAGGTCGCACCGACCATGGCCGTGGCCGCCGGGCTGCCGCTCAGGCTGGGCGGCTGATTGCCGGGCACCGTCTGCACCACCGGCAGCTGGATGCGCTGCAGGCTGCTGCCACCGCGGCCGTCGCTCGCTTCCAGTTCAATGAACCGCGTGCCGATGTCCTGTGCAGTCGGGGTGTAGCGCAGCACGCGGGCAGCGGCGTCGAACAGCAGCGCACCGGGTGCCGCGTTGAGACCCAGCTGCACCGCGTCGCCGTCCGGGTCGGACACCTGCACGGCATAGGTCCAGAGCTCGCCCACATAGGCAATACCCTGCGGGCTGGAATCGAACACAGGCGCGCTGTTCGGCGTGCTGGTGACCTGAATCTGGAAGCTCTGGGTGGTGCTGGCGCCACGCTCGTCGGTGACCCGCACCTCCACGCTCGCGCTGCCAGGCGCGCTCGGCGTCCAGCGCGCAAAGCCCACCGTGGCATCGAAACTCATGCCGGTCGGACCGCTCACCAAGGCGTAGCTGAGCGCGTGGCCTTCGGCATCCTCGGCTTCGACCAGATACGACCAAGGCTCACCGGCGCTGGCCTGCAGAGCCGGGCTGGAGGTGATGACCGGGGCGGTGTTGGGAGCGGTGGCGGCACTCACCAGCACGTTCCAGGTTTGCGTTCCGGTCCGCCCGGTGAGGCTGCGGGCCGTGATCGTGAAGCGGAAGCTGCCGGTCTGGCTCCAGCCCGGACGCCATTCGATCCGGCCGCTGACGGGATCAATGCGCGCGCCGGCAGGTGCTGTGCTCAACGCGTAGAACAGGCTGTCGCCGATGTGATTGGAAGCCGCCTGCGCCTGGTAGCGGTAGGGCTCACCGGCAACGCCCGCGGTCGGCGCGGCGCTGGTGAAGCGCGGTGTATCGCGCGCCTCCAGCACGCCTGCCGCCCACGCGCGCTGCGCTTCGAGACCGCCGTAATCGACCACGGCGATTTCGAACACCCGGGCTGAGGCGCGGTTGTTGCGGGTCTCGCATTCCAGCTCGGCGGGATTGGTCACGAGCTCGGCAAAGAACTCCTCACGGCCGAGAGCGTCGAGGCTGATGTCGTTGAGGGTGATCGCCACAGTGGCGCCCGGGGCCAGCGGACCCTGTTCGACGCGGCCCAGCAGCGCCCCGGGTGCAGACGGACTGCCGCGTCGGAACTCGACCGCAAAGGCACGGCTGGCCAAGGTGCCGCGATTGGTGAGGGTGCTGCGCAGCTGCAGGCCCGTGCCCTGCGGCAGTGCCCACGGCGCCTGCAGATGCAGATCGGCGAGCAGGCCGGCATCGCCATTGCGCTCGGAGGGCGCGAGCAACTGGACCGGCGCGTGCGTGCGTCCGGCCTGCGCCGGCGGAATCGACAGCTGCGGCGTGACCCGATCCGCCGCCCAGGCCTGCTGGTGGAAGACCTGCGCCTGCGTGTGCCAACGGCCGCTCAGCGGGCGGTAGCTGCGCAGACCGCTTGAACCCCCCAGCAACAGGCGTGGCTCGCCGTCGCTCAACCCATCCACAAGGACTGGCACAGGGTTGAAGCTTCCGCTGTCAACCCAACTCGAGTCGATGGCCAACACCGCTCCGTTGGGACCGCTGATAACGGCAAGACCTTGATCGGTTGGCAGGAGGATTTCGAGCACACCGTCGCCGTTTACATCACCGGCAACACCAGCCCGGAACGCGCGCTGGGTCAAGGACATGCCAGCGACAGTCCAGCGACGCTGTCCATCCGCGCCGTAGAGCGCTCCGTTCGAGGGCAGGAAGATCTCTTGCACCCCATCGCCGTCGAAATCGGCGACGAGAGGCGTCGCAGCCTGGCCTGCCTCGGCGCCGTCACGGCGCCAGACCTGACTGCCATCGGCGCGTAGCAGGGACAAACGCACACCGGCATTGGTCTGCTCGCTGACGACCAGGCCAAGGTTGCCGCCCGCCAGGGTGATCGGCGCGAACAGGCTGTACTGAACGATGGTATTGCCGCCGCTGGGCGTCGTCCACAGCAGCTGCCCGCTGGAGTCACGCGCCTGATGACGGTGCAGCACTTCCATGCGGCCATCGCCGTTCAGATCGATCGCCAGCGGCGTGCTCTGCGAAGAGGAAAACGCCGGGAACTGCCAGAGCAGACGACCGTCGGCATCGAACACCGAAGGACCGACCAGGATCTCGGCCTGACGGTCGCCGTCGAGATCAGCAAGGCTGATCGAAACGTGCCGCAGCGAGCCCGCGCCCACAGGTACTTCGCTGACCCAGCGCAGGCCGCCCTCGCCGTCCAGCGCGACCAGCCGGGCCTGGGTGTCGACGAACAGGATGCTGACCTGATCGTTACCCTTCAGATCGCCCATCGCGGGTGCGACATACCAGTCCGGCACGCGCGCGTTGTAGCTCCAGCGGCGATTGAGGCTGCCGTAATCGAACGCATGAATACGCGGGCTGCGTACCTCCTGATCGGTCCAGCTCACTCCGACTACAGCCACACCATCACGCACATCAAGGCGACCATCGCGATTCCGATCAACGATCGGCCCGACGAGGGTCTGGGTGGGCCAACTGACGAAGCTGTTCGTCTGCAGCGGCACCAGCGACAGGCTGGCTGCCTGCGGATCGGCCACGCGGCACTGCGCGTTGTATGCACTGATCTCGGCACCGGGGCTGGCGGCGGCAACGGCCGCGGCGGGCCACTGCACCACACCCGTGCTCGCATTGACGGTCGCGCTGCCAGGCAGGGCGAGGCCACGCCAGGTGTGGGATTCGAGGATGTTCGGGTCGGTGACGTCGAAGTCGAAACTGAAGCCCACGCCGATCTGGTTCACGGCAGGCGGCGTACCGACGATGACCGGCGCGGCATTGGGGACATCGCCCTGCAGGATGTAAACCTGCAGATCGTAGTTGTCGAACTGGTCGACAACGGCCAGGGCGACCTGTCGACGTTGACCGGCGAATCCGGCGGGCACGTCCCAGGTCATTTCGCCGGTGTCTGCGTTGACCGCAAGGCCAGGCGGCCCGGTCAGCACTTCGAACTGCAGATCAGCGCGCGGATCGGCAGCCACCGTGGCCTGGTAGCGGTACTGCTGGCCCTGAATGGCGCGAATCGGCGGCGTGGAGGTCAGCCTGGGCGGCTGATAGTCGCGGTCCACCGTCAGCGTGAATGCCTGGGTCGCCTGTGCGCCGGCAAGGTCGGTTACGCGCAGTTCGACGGGATGCTGGCCCACGCCGAGTTCGATTTCGTTGTAGCGGAAGCGACCGCTGAAGGCGTCGAGGCTCAGTCCAGGCGGCGCGGTGACAAGTTCAAAGCGATGGCCGTCGCCCAGATCCGGATCGTCGACCATCACCTGATAGTCATAGGGGAAACCCAGGGTGAGCCAGTTCGGCGCTATCGAGGTGATGCTCGGCGCCTCGTTCACGTTGTCGGCGTTCAGCAGGTAGCGCTGCTGGTCACTCAGGCCGAGCGGATCTGCTGCAGCAACGACGACAAGGCGCGCTTCCGAGAACTGATTGTCGTCCACACATTCCGGCTGCGAAGACTGAAGGTGGAGTTCGACGCGCACGTCGGAAGTCAGCAGTTCACTCCCAAGCTCGAGCGTAACTCGCTGGCTTGTGCCTTGCGCCAGCGAAGCCAGAGTGCGACTGCCGAGGAGTGCGGGCGATGACTGCAGGCCCTGATAGAAGCGCACTTCGATGGGCTGGCTGAAGTCGACCAGTCCCCGATTGCGGATGTCAGCGCTGATGGCGGCTGTACCGGCCGACTCGACCAGCCTCAGGTGCCCCACGGTGAGATCGGCCGCCGGCTCGGGCGGCAGCTGGATACCCTCGCCCAGGAAGTCGAGTGCGATCGGCAGATAGGCCATCACAAGACTGGTGGTGGCGAAATGCGTGGAGAACAGACCCGTGGTCGTCACCCAGGTGCCGTCTTCGCGTTGGTTGATCAGCAGACTCTCGATCGCTGCACGCACCACCGGGTCATCAATGGAAGGCTGCTTGGCATCCAAGGCAAAGCCAACCCATGCGGTCACGAGCGGGTCCCCGCGCTGACCAACTCCGGCGCGCACCCAACCTCCATCCGGCGCCTGTCGGCTGCGCAAGCGGGCATCGACCGCATCGATCGCTGTGCGCACGCGCACTCGCAATGCCGCATCGTCGATATGCGGCAACACTTCCGCGAGGCCAAGCATGCGGAACGCCAACAGAAGATTGTCGTTCTCCGTGGCGATGTTCCG
>JBIJCA010000398.1:0-3354 GCA_044344935.1 Aquimonas sp.
CACCTTCGGCGCGGGCAGCTCGCTTGGCACCCTGCTGGGTCTGACCCTGTTCCGCGAGCTGGGCCCGGTGCTGGCGGCGATCCTGTTCTGCGGCCGCGCCGGCTCGGCCATGGCGGCGGAGCTCGGACTGATGCGCGCCACCGACCAGATCACGGCCCTGTCGATGATGGCGATCGACCCGGTCCGCAAGGTGGTGGCGCCGCGCTTCCTGGCCGGAGTGATCAGCCTGCCCGTGCTGACCATGGTGTTCTGCGCGTTCGCCATCCTCGGCGGCTACATCCAGGGCGTGCTGGTGCTGGGGCTGGACAGCGGCTTCTACTGGAGCTCACTGCAGCAGAACATCGACCTGGTCGACGACTTCGGCCAGGCCATCGTCAAGTCCTTCTTCTTCGGCATCGTCACCACCCTGATCGCCACCTACTCCGGCTACCACGCGCCGCCCACCATCGAGGGCACTTCGATCGCCACCACCCGCTCGGTGGTGATGGGCTCGCTGATGGTGCTGTGCCTCGATTTCATCCTGAGCGCTACGCTGTACTGAGGACGCCATGGCAACTTCCGCAAAAACCGAATGGAGCGTCGGCTTCTTCATCCTGATGGGCTTCGCCTGCGCGCTGGTGCTGGCCTTCGCTTCGACCAACTCCAAGGACGGTCTGACCGGCGACAGCTACAGCGTGACCGCCCGTTTCAGCAATGCCGGTGAACTCAAGGTGCGCGCGCCGGTGCGCATCGCCGGGGTCAAGGTCGGCGAGGTCGCGAGCGTGGTGCTCGACCCACAATCGTTTGATGCCGTCGCCACTCTGCGCATCAGCAGCGATGCCGGCGAGCTGCCCGCGGACACCGCCGCCGCGATCTACACCAGCGGCCTGCTGGGCGATCGCTATATCGGCCTGGCGCCCGGCGGCGACCCCGAGCCGCTCAAGGACGGCGACGAGATCCTGTTGACACAATCGGCCGTGGTGCTGGAACAGCTCATCGGCCAGTTCATGTTCGGTAACGGCGAGTCGGGCGAAAAGGCCGACTCCACCCCTGGCGCTTCGGAGTAAGGAGACACCATGCGCACCACCTCGATTCTGCGCGGCAGCCTGATGCTGCTGCTGCTTGCCGCCGCCGGCCTCGCCGCCGCGTCCACTCGCCCGAGCGCGATCGTCCAGGAACGCACCCAGATCGTGCTGAAGAGCCTGGTCGAGCAGCGCGCCGAGTTCAGCGCCGATCGCGCCAAGCTCGACGCCTTCGTCGAAGGCGAACTCGATGCCCTGTTCGATCGCGAGTATTCGGCTCGTCTGGTGTTGGGCCGCCACAGCCGCAGCGCCGATCCGGCCAAGGTCAGTGCCTTCGCTGACGCCCTGGTCAAGAGCCTGCTGAACAAGTACGGCGCGGCCATGCTCGATGCCGACGCCAACCTCGACATCCGCATCGCCGGCGAGACCGAGCTGCGCGGCGGCCAGATCGTGCGCGTGGCCAGTGAGATCCACCGCCGCGGCGGTGCGCCGGTCAAGATCGACTACCTGTTCCGTCAGGTCGGTGAGCAGTGGCTGGTGTTCGATGTGATTGTGGAGGGGGTGTCCTACGTGCAGACCTTCCGCACCCAGTTCGATGAGCGCCTGCGCCGGCAGAGCCTGGATGAGGTCATCGAGGGCTTGAACCGCGGCGAGATCGATGTCGAAGGCTGAGCCCGCCCTGCGCTGCCGATTCGAGGCCGGCGTGCTGGGCTTGCATGGCCGCCTGGGTCTGGAGGAGGTCGGCGTGCTGCTGGCCGAGGCCGCTCGCCACGGCGCCAGCTTGACCCGCATCGACCTCGGCGCGCTGGAGGACATCGACAGCGCCGGCGTGGCCAGCCTGCACCTGCTGCAGCGCGAGGCACGCACGCAAGGGCGTGCGCTGGGTCTCGCGCCGGTGTCAGAACGATACCGCGCCATATGCGTCGCCCACCGGCTGTCCGCTGCTTGAGGCGTAGACTCGTGCCGCGCCGGAATGCTGGGCGGTCCCTGCATCGACACTCTGCAACACGCCACCACGAGAGCGCAGGAGAGCGCCCATGAGAATCACCACCGCACCTGCCCTGAGCGCTTTCGCGCTGGCTTTGGGACTGCTGGGCAGCAGCCAGGACGGCCGCGCCCAGGACAGCGCCGAACCCTTGAGCTGGGGCCCCGGCCTCGACCTGGAGAGCTCCGGCCCGCGCGCCGGCGACCCCGCCGAGAGCGGCGCACTGCGTGACCCGTGGGAACGCTTCAACCGCCCCATGCATCGCTTCAACATGACACTCGACCGCGTCGCCCTGCGGCCCGTCGCCCTTGGCTACCAGCGGATCACACCGGCGCCGATCCGCAACAGCGTGCGCAAGTTCTATTCGAATCTGCAGCAGCCGCTGGCGGCGCTCAATCTGCTGCTGCAGGGCGAGCCCGGCCCGGCCGGTGCCGCGCTGGGCCGCTTCACCGTCAACACCACGATCGGCCTGGTCGGCTTCTTCGATCCGGCCAGCCGCATGGACATCCCCTACCGCGACGCCGACTTCGGCCAGACCCTGGGCCGTTGGGGCTGGAAGAATTCGCGCTACCTGGTGATGCCGATTTTCGGCCCCGGCACGGTGCGTGATGTGGGCGGTCGGCTCGCTACCACCCGCGTCAGTCCGATCAGCTGGGCGGCCCGCGAGTACGGCGTGGGCATCAGCGTCATGTACGGCGTCGACGCGCGCGCCGGTGCCCTGCAGTTCGACGAACTCCTGTCCGAAGCCGAAGACGATTACCTGCTGATCCGGGATGCCTATCTGCAGCGCCGTCGTTGCCAGATTGAAGACTGCAGCAACGATCTGCCCGACTACCTGATGCCGGACTACGAGTACGAACTGCCGGAGCTCGACCTGAGCGAACTCCGTCGCTGATAACGTCTTCACCGGTCAAGCGCGGAGCGTGCCAGACGGGCTTGATTGCCCTTGCAGGGCATCGAACGGATTCACGAGGCGCCGCGGCTTTTGGTCATAGTCTTCTGACGGTGAGGCGCATCGAAGCCTCTGACCGATGCCCGCAGGCGCCCCGATGAGCACACTTTCGCAGCCCGATTGTCTGCATGCAGTCCTCGACCAGGTCTGGGGTCTGCTGAGCGATGGCGCCACGCGACGCCACTCGCCCTTCCACCAGGGTGTGTTCGCAAGCCTCGGCGACGCGGGGCCCGAAGCGCGCTACGTGGTCCTGCGCCGTGCCGAACGCGAGCACGCTCTGCTGGCTTTCCACACCGATCGCCGCTCACCGAAAGTCGCGCAGCTGCGGAACGACCCGCGTGCCAGCTGGTGCTTCTTCGGCGAGAGCGTACAGCTGCGTCTGGCGGGCCGCGCGACGCCCGTTCTGGATGGCGAAG
>JBIJCA010000124.1:0-12421 GCA_044344935.1 Aquimonas sp.
GCCAGCTGCCACCACCGAAGAACTGGGGCACCTGGATCACGCTCGCCCTGGCCGCCTTGGTGATCGGCGGATTCATCTACGGCTTCATGCAGGGCAGCGACATCGGCACCGACATGGTCATGCGCTGGGCGCTGATCACCGGCAGTTTTGGCGCCGTCGGCTGTCTGCTGGCCGGCGGACATCCGCTGTCGATCCTGGCCGCCTTCGCCGTGTCTCCGGTGGCCCCACTGCACCCTGCCCTGTCCTCGGGCATGGTCAGTTCCCTGGTCGAAGCCTGGCTGCGCAAGCCGACGGTGGCTGATTTCCACCGTCTGCGCGACGACGCCACCAGTATCGGCGGCTGGTGGCGCAACCGCGTCTCACGCGTGTTTCTGAACTTCTTCCTGACCAATCTGGGCACGGCTATCGGCTTTTACGTGGCGGGCTGGGCGCTGTACAAGGCAGTCTCCGATGCCTGAGTCCGACGCCGACACGCTGCCTTTCTCGCCTGCCTGCGAGCGCAACCGCGAACCGATCCTCGCCCTCCTTCGCGAACACCTCGCCGCGCCTTCACGCGTGCTGGAAATCGGCGGCGGCACCGGCCAGCACGCCGAGTTCTTCGCTGCCTGCCTGCCGCATCTGCTGTGGCAGAGCAGCGACCGCGCCGACTACCTGCCGGGCCTGGCAGCGCGTATCCGGTATGCAGCGCTGCCCCGTCTGCCCGCGCCCGTCGAGCTCGATGTCGCCCGCCGCGAGCTGTGGCCGGTGCTGCGCTTCGATGCCGCCTACAGCGCCAACACGCTGCACATCATGGGCTGGCGTGAGGTCGAGCACTTCTTCGCCATGCTCGGCGAGGTTCTCGAACCCGCGTCGACGCTGATCGTCTACGGGCCCTTCAACTACGGCGGCCGCTTCACCAGCGACAGCAACGCCGCTTTCGACGCACAGCTGCGCGCGGACGATCCAAAACGCGGCATCCGCGATTTCGAAGCGGTCGACGCACTGGCCCGCGCACAGGGTTTTGTACTGTCTGCCGATATTGAAATGCCGGCGAACAACCGCGGTCTGGTCTGGAAGCGTCGTCGCGAGATCTGAAAGAGCCTGTTGTTCTGGCTACTGGTCGTGTTGGGGCTGGCGACGCGAGACTGGCTCGTCGGGCCATGGTGACGCCATCGCCCTAGCCGCCGCGATGGTAGGGATGGTTCGCCAACAGGCTGCAGGCGCGGTAGAGCTGCTCCGCGACGACCACGCGCACCAGCGGGTGCGGCAAGGTCAGCGGGCCCAGCGACCAGCTTTCGCCAGCGGCGCGGCGCACGGACTCGTGGAAGCCGTCGGGGCCGCCGATCAGGAAGGCGAGATCCTGGCCCAGCATGCGCCACCCCTCCATCCGGCTGGCCAGCTGCTCGCTCGAATGCGCGCGGCCGCGGCCATCGAGCAGGACGATATGCGCGCCGCGCGGCACCGCGACCAGTAGGCGCTTGGCCTCGTCTTCCGCGGCGCGTGCGGCATCACGGCCCTTGCCACGTTCGCCCGGAGCCAGCTCCACCAGCTGCAGCGGCAGCCAGTGCGAGAGACGTTTGAAGTAATCGGCGCAGGCGCTCTGCACCCAATCGGGCATGCCGGTGCCGATGGCGATCAACTGGACTTTCATCGTGCGATCCGGGCACGGACCCGAGCGGATCAGCCTTCGTCAGTCTCGGCGTCAGCGGCGCTGGGCGTATCGCCGTCGACGCTCCACAGCCGTTCCAGCGCGTAAAACTCACGCACGCGCGGCAGAAAGACGTGGACCACGGCATCACCAAGGTCGACCAGCACCCACTCGGCTTCGCGCTCGCCTTCCACGCCCAAGGGCATCGCGCCGATCTCCTTGACGCGCTTCTGCACTTCGTCGGCGATCGACTTGACGTGACGGCTGGATGTACCGGAGGCGATGAACAGGGTATCGGTGAAGCCCGATTTCCCGCGCACGTCGATCTCGCGGATGTCGCGGGCCTTCAGCTCTTCCAGCGCGAAACGGATGCGCTCGTTGAGGGCCTCGGCAGAGGGTCCGCCCTGGGCGGCTTTCTTGGGGGCGCGCACGCGTGCGGCGGGCTGGGCGGGTGCTTTCGGATTCAAAACGGTGGGACCTGTCGCAGAAGGCGCCGGCGGGCGCAAGGCGGAAAGTATAGGTGAGCCCGGCGGCGGGCGTCGGCGGGCCGCGTTCAGGTTGAGGATGGCAAGACCAAGGGTGCGGGCGAGCGATAAAGGCCAAGACGCTCGATGTAGGCCGCTACTTCGGGCAGCAGCAGCGCCTGCAGGGTGGCGGCGTCCTCGGCCGCTGCGGCTGTCCGCACGGCCGTGGCCGAGCCCGCCTCGGGCGGCAGTTCGATTCTGCAGATGCCTTCCGCGGGCGCATCAGCGAACGCTGAAAGCGTGCAGGAGTGCGTCAGCTGCAGTTCGATCAGGGCAGGCGACAGCGGCTCCAATCGGGCCTGCGGCCGGTTCACGATCAGCAGATGACACAGACCCGGAATGTCCCGCCAGCGTTGCCAGCGTTCGAAGCCAGACCAGGCGTCTTCGCCAAGCAGCAGCACCAGCGGTGTTTCGGGGCCGAGCTCGGCGCGCAGCTCTTCCAGCGTATCGACCATGTAGGACGCGCCGCCGCGGCGCAGCTCGCGCAGATCGATGCCGAAGCCGGGCGCATCCGCGAGCGCCAGCCACAGCATGGCGACGCGATGACCGGCCGCAGCGCCCGGCAGGGCCCGGTGCGGCGGATCGGCGTTGGGCAGAAAGTCGAACTGCGCGATTGCCAGACCGGCCTGCTGCAGCGCTACGCGTGCCGCGCCCGCGATCGCGACATGCCCACGGTGCACCGGGTCGAAGGTGCCGCCATAGATAACGTGCACAGCATGCGGCGCGGGCATGCGCAGACTCAGGACGTCAGCAATGCAGGGCGCACGCGCGACTCGGCCAACGCCACCAGCAGACGCTCCAGCTCGCGCCAACCATCGCCCTGTTCACGCCCCTTGCCGATGCGCTCGATCTTCGCGCACTGCGCGAGCAGCGCCTCGAAATGCTCGACGCTGCCGCGGCCCAGCGCTCTCTTGAAAGGCGCCTGCCGCGAGGACCACACGCCGGCAGCCTGCAGGGCCGCATCGACGCTCATGCCGCGCGTCTTCGCCTCGGCCACCCGCAGCAGCTGCTGCACCTGGCCCGAAAGCCAGCTGATCAGGCCGGGCACAGTCTGCCCCTCACCGCGCAGGCCTGAGAGCATCTGCAGTGAGCGCCGGACGTCACCGCCGATCGCGGCGTCCGACAGGCCGAACACGTCATAACGAGCGTTGTCGGCGACGGCATGAGCCATGTATTCGAGGTCGATTCGCCCCTCCGGCCGCAGCAGGGCCAGCTTGTCGACTTCCTGCGCAGCCGCCAGCAGATTGCCCTCGACCCGCTCGACCAGCAGCTCCAGCGCCTCGCGACTGGCCTCCAGGCCCTGCGCCCGCAGCCGCTGGCCCAGCCAGCCCGACATCTCATGCACCTTGACTGGCCACAACACCTGCGCACGGCCAGCCTTCTGTACCGCCGTGAACCACGCGCCTTCGTGCTTCTTGCTCCAGTCCTCGCAGAGGATCACCAGCAGGATGTCGGGAGCGGGATTGCGGCAGTACGTCTGCAGCCAATCGACGCCGTCCTTGCTGGGCTTGCCCGAGGCGATGCGCAGCTCGACGATGCGACGGCTGGCGAACAGCGACATCGCCGCGCAGCTGGCCTGGACCTGCGACCAGTCGAAGCGGGCATCGACCTCGAAGATTTCGCGCTCGCTGTAACCGGCAGCGCGCGCCTCCGCGCGCAGGCGGTCAGCGGCTTCGACCCGCAACAGCGGCTCGCTGCTGGCGATCAGGGCGACCGGAGGCATTTCGCCGCCGGCACCTGCTGGGGCCATGCCGCCGAACATCAGCGCAGGGCCGAATCGATCCGCCGCAGGATCGCCTGCACCAGCTCACGCTGCAGCTCCTCGCGCATCAGCTCCTCTTCGTCCGAACTGCCCTGCGCCTGCGCGGTGTCGAACAGATAGTCGCGCCGCAGCTCAAGGGTCTGGGCGGGCATGACGATCACACCCTGCGCATCCACCAGCGAAACCTCGGCGCTGAGCACGATCTCGAACTCCTGCGCGCGACCGGCAGCGTCCACGGTGAGCGGGCTGCGGCGCTCGGCAAGCTTGTCAATGCGCAGCACCGAAGCCGGCACCGCGGGATCGTCGACGATGCTCGCACCCGCGCGCTCCAGAGCGGCCTGCAGATCCCGACCGATCGGCGAGTACGGGTCGACCTGGGCCAGACGCAGCGTCTTCAGATTGTCCGGAAGCCGCACATCCTCGCGCAGTTGAAAGCCGCAGGCGGCCAGCAGCAGGCACAGCAACATCAGCGACATCCGCTGCCCTACCGTCATCCAGCGATCCACCTTTGCCCGCATCTGCACGACTCCCATTGCGATGTCCCATGGTGAAACGAGTCCGGGGCGACAGGATTCGAACCCGCGATCCTCGGGGCCCGAACCCGATGCGCTACCAGACTGCGCACGGCCCCGCATTCTGATCCGCACCCACCGCTCCGGTCCGGTGGGCGAGCCGCAGTATCGCCGGCTCAGCCAGCGACGATGTTGACGATCTTGCCCGGCACCACGATCACCTTGCGCACCGTCAGCCCCTCAAGCGCGCGCTGTACAGCCGGCTCGGCCAGGGCGAGCTGCTCGACGGCCTCGCGCGCGGCATCCACCGCCACATCGACCGTGCCGCGCAGCTTGCCATTGACCTGCACGGCGAGCGTGACCGCATCGCGCACCAGCGCCGCCGGGTCGGCCTTCGGGAAGGGTTGATCCTCGATCAGGGTCTCCGCATGCCCCAAGGCCTGCCACAGCGCATGGCTGGTGTGCGGGGTGATCGGATTCAGCATCAGCGCGATCGCGGTGTAGGCCTCCTGGCGCACCGCCCTGCCCTGCGCGCTGTCGTCGTCCGACTTGGTCAGCGCGTTCAGCAGCTCCATCACCGCGGCAATCGCCGTGTTGAAGGCGTGGCGTCGACCGATGTCGTCGCCCACCTTCTCGATGGTCTCGTGCAGCTTGCGCCGCAGGGCCTTCTGCTCGGCGTTCAGCGCGGCCGCGTCCAGGGCCGGCGCGAAGCCGCCGCTGACATGGCGATGCGCGGCCGTCCACAGGCGGCGCCGGAAGCGCGCCATCCCTTCGACGCCGGCCTCGTTCCACGCCAGGCTCTGGTCCGGCGGCGCGGCGAACATCGAGAACAGGCGCACGGTGTCGGCGCCGTACTTGTCAACCATCGACTGCGGGTCGACGCCGTTGTTCTTCGACTTCGACATCTTCTCGCTGCCGCCGATCTGCACCGGCTGGCCATCGGCGCGCAGGGTCGCCGCGGTGACGCGCCCGCGCTCATCTTTGTGCAGGTCGACGTCGGCCGGGTTGATCCAGGTCTTGCTGCCGTCAGCCTCGGCACGGAAGAACGTATCCGCGATCACCATGCCCTGGCAGAGGAGATTCGTCGCCGGCTCATCGCTGTCCACATAGCCGGCGTCGCGCAGCAGCTTGTGGAAGAAGCGGAAGTACATCAGGTGCATCACCGCATGCTCGATGCCGCCGATGTACTGGTCGACCGGCAGCCAGTACTTGGCGCGGCCGTCCAGCATGTCGTTCGCGCCGGGGCAGCAGTAGCGGGCGTAGTACCAGCTCGACTCCATGAAGGTGTCGAAGGTGTCGGTCTCGCGCTCGTAGGCCGCACCGGTGGCCGGGTCGGTGTACTTGCGCCAATCGGGGTCGGCCTTGATCGGCGAGGCCACGCCCGAGAAGCTCACGTCCTCGGGCAGCCGCACCGGCAGCTGGTCTTCCGGCACCGGGCGGGCATTGCCGTCGGCGTCGTACAGCATCGGAATCGGGCAACCCCAGTAGCGCTGGCGGCTGACGCCCCAGTCGCGCAGGCGGTAGTTGATGCGGCGCGCGCCGCGGCCAATCGACTCCAGACGCGAAGCGATTGCCTCGAAGGCCTGCTGGAAATCGAGACCATTGAACTCGCCGGAGTTCACCAGCCAGCCGCGCTCGGTGAAGGCCGCTTGTTCCTTGATCGCCGCCTCGAACTTCTCGATCGTCTGCACGGCAGCCGAGGGCTCGAAAACGTCGCGCAGAGCGCCGCCGCCCAGCGCGGTGGTCAGCGCGTCGCCGCCCTTCTGGGCATCGCGACTCAGCTCTTCGACGGCGTCACGCACGTCCTGATTGACGATGACCATGCGGATCGGCAGGCCGTACTTGCGCGCAAACTCGCCGTCGCGCTCGTCATGGCCGGGCACGCCCATGACCGCGCCGGTGCCGTAGCCCATCAGTACGAAGTTGCCGATCCAGATCGGCAGGCGCTCGCCGGTGATCGGATGCAGGGCGTAGCGCCCGGTGGGTGCGCCCAGCTTCTCCTGGGTTTCGAGCTCGGCCTCATTGACCGCGCCCTGCTTGCAGCGCTCGATGAATTCGGCCAGCGCCGGGTCGGATCTTGCTGCGTCCAGCGCCAGCGGGTGCTCGGCGGCAACGGTCACGAAGGTGACGCCCATCAGGGTGTCAGGGCGGGTAGTGAACACCGTCAGCGGGGCATCCTCGCCTTCCGCGCCGAACTGGATCTCCAGCCCTTCCGAGCGGCCGATCCAGTTGCGTTGCATGGTCTTGACCGCTTCCGGCCAGCCTTCGAGCTTGTCGAGGCCTTGCAGCAGTTCCTCCGTGTAAGCGGTGATCTTCAGGAACCACTGCGGAATCTCGCGCTTCTCGACGATCGCGCCCGAGCGCCAGCCGCGGCCATCGATGACCTGCTCGTTGGCCAGCACGGTCTGATCGATAGGGTCCCAGTTGACGACGCTGTTCTTGCGGTAGACCAGCCCCTTCTCGAAGAGCCGGGTGAAGAACTGCTGCTCCCAGCGGTAGTACTCGGGGGTGCAGGTGGTCAGTTCGCGCGACCAGTCGTAGGCGAAGCCGAGGCGCTTCAGCTGCCCGCGCATGTGATCGATGTTGGCGTAGGTCCACCTGGCCGGCGCGGTCTTGTTCTTGATCGCGGCGTTCTCGGCCGGCAGGCCGAACGCGTCCCAGCCCATCGGCTGCAGCACGTTGAAGCCCTGCATGCGCTTGAAGCGGCTGATGACGTCGCCGATCGTGTAGTTGCGGACGTGCCCCATGTGCAGGGCGCCCGAGGGGTACGGCAGCATCGACAGGCAGTAGTACTTCGGCCGGCTGGGATCTTCCACGACCTCGAAGGCGCGGCTGCGGTCCCAGAAGTTCTGGGCGGCGGCCTCGATGGACCGGGGATCGAAAAACTCTTGCATGGCGGGCTTCGGGGAATCTGATAGGCAGTCGCGGAGTTTAGCCGAAAGGGCGCGGGGCGCCCCGAGCAGGTGATACGAAACACCGCGCCAGGCGGGATCCGCGCAAAGTCTCGGCCCTCGCCCGCCAATGGCTCGATGCTCGCAGCTGACACGATCCTCGCGGACCGCATGCGCGCCAGCTCCGCCGCGAAGGGGTATGCACGATTCCGGTGGGTCAAGACCCACCCTATGGGCGCTGGGTCTTGACCCACCGCTCGCCGCCGTGCCGGCAGGGTAGCCCTGTGGGGATGGCCGGGTAGCCGATGCCTACACCCAAAGCCGCATCGCAGCCCCGCCATCCCGGCGCTAAGGTGGAGGCCCCGCCCGCGATCGCACCCGCCATGAGCACCAGCCCCGAACTCGACGAGATCATCGGCTTCCTGCACGGGCACGCGCCCTTCGACCGGCTCACCCCCGAACAGCTGGAACGAGCGGCCCGGCGCATCGAGATCATCTATCGCCGCAAGGGCGAGGAACTGCTGACCATCGGTCAGGCCAACACCGCGCTGTCGGTAATCCGTCGCGGCGCCGTCGAGGTGCACGACGTGAGTGATCGTCTGATCAATCGCCTGGCCGAGGGCGAGAGCTACGGCCTGCCCTCGCTGCTGACCGGAAAACCGGTGCGCAACCGCGTGACCCTGATCGAGGACGGTCTGATCTATCTGCTTCCGGTCGAGGACTTCAACAGCCTGCGTGCGGCCAATCCCGCCTTTGAACAGCACTTCGTTTCGACGCTTGAGGAGCGCATGCGCACCGCGGCCGAGGCCGGCGGCGGCAACGAGCTGATGGCGACCCCAGTCAGCCGGCTGGGCAGCCGCACGCCGGTGATGATCCATGCCGGCGCCAGCATCCGCGAGGCCGCCCAGCAGATGTCGAAGCAGGGGGTGTCATCGATCCTGATCGGCGACAGCGAACAGATGCTCGGCATCGTCACCGACCGCGACCTGCGCAATCGCGTGCTCGCCGCAGGGCTCGACCCGGAACAGCCGGTCACCCGCATCATGACGCCCGACCCCACCCATCTGGATGTCGACCGGCCGGTCTTCGAGGCTTTTCTGGTGATGGCCAACCGCGGCATCCACCACTTGCCGCTGACCCGCGAGGGCAAGCCGGCGGGCATGATCACCACACGCGATCTGGTCACCCTGCAGACCCAGCACCCGCTCTACCTCGTCCGCCAGGTGTCCAAGCAGGACAGCGTCGAGGGCTTGGCTGAAGTGTCCAGCCGCATGCCGCGCATGTTCTCGCTGATGCTGGAGAACGGCGCCCGGCCCGAGGACGTGATGCGCATGCTGAGCGCGCTGACCGATGCGGTGACGCGCCAGCTGCTGCGCATGGCCGAGCAGCAGCTCGGGCCTCCGCCCATGCCCTATGCCTGGCTGGCCTTCGGCTCGCAGGCGCGCAACGAGCAGGGGCCGCATACCGATCAGGACAACGGCCTGCTGCTTGCGCACACACCTGACGAGGTCGGTGCCGACTACTTCGAGAACCTGTCGAAGTTCGTGTGCGCGGGCCTCGACGCGTGCGGCTACGTGTTCTGCAACGGCGAGGTGATGGCGCAGAACCCGCGCTGGCGGCAGCCCTTGGATGTCTGGCAGGGCTACTTCCGAAGCTGGATGCACGAGCCCGACCCCAAAGCCCTGCTGCACTCCTCGATCTTCTTCGACCAGCGCTGCGTGCACGGCGACCGCAGCCTGTTCGACGCGCTGCAGGCCGCGCTGTTCGACGCTTCGCCGCGGCATGGCATCTTCCTGGCGATCCTCGCCAAGCACGCGCTCACCCACGAAGTCCCGCTCGGTCTGTTCCGCCGCTTCGTGCTGGAGCACCGTGGCGAGCATCGCGACACCCTCGACATGAAGAAAGCCGGCAGCCTGCCGCTCAATGACCTGCTGCGGGTGCGCGCGCTGGCCGCGGGCATCCGCGAACCGGGCAGTCTGGCGCGCATCGATGCGCTGCGACGGCTGGGCAAGATGGCCGACTCCGACGCCGCCGAAATGTCGGCCGCGTTCCGCCTGCTGTCGCGGCTGAAGCTTGAGCACCAGGCCGCACAACTCGCCGCGGGCGAGAAGCTCGACAACCGCATCAACCCCAATCGACTGACCCGGATCGACCGCGACGCGCTGCGCGATGCCTTCCTGGTGATCCGCCAGGGCCAGGCCGGGCTCTCCAACGCCTTCGGCGTGCAGTGAGCTGGCTGCGCCACCTGCTGTTCGCGCGACGTGCGCGCGGCACGCCGCTGGAGCATCACTACGCTCTTCCGCTGCCGCCACTGGCGACGCCTTGGGCGCAGGCCGAGCTGCTTGCGGTGGACTTCGAAACCAGCGGCCTGAACACCTCGAAAGACCGCATCCTGAGCATTGGCTGGGTGCGCATCTCATCCGCGCGCATCCAGATGCAGAGTGCTCGCCATCTGCTGGTGCAAAGCGCCGAGAGCGTCGGCCAGAGCGCGACGGTGCACGGCCTCACCGACACCGACATCCTCGATGGCCTGCCGCTGGCGGACGCAGTACAGGCGTTGCTGACCGAGCTCGAGGGCCGGGTGCTGGTCTCGCACGGGGCACCGATCGAGCTCAACTTCCTGGCCTCCGCCTGTCGACGTTGCTTTGGCGTGCCGCCGACCCTGCGCTATATCGACACCTTGGCGCTGGAGCGACGCATCCGCCGCCATGAGGTCGACCCCAAGGGCTATCTGCGCCTGCACGCCTGCCGCGAGCGCTACGGACTGCCGACCTACCGCGCCCATAACGCAGCCATCGATGCACTCGCCTGCGCCGAGCTGCTGCTGGCCCAGGTCGGGCGCATCGGCGACGAAGCGAGGCTGCGTCTACGCGATCTTTCGCAGTAGCGAGCGCTGACGCGGCAGTGCCCTGCCCGCTTCCGCGCCAGCGCGCAGCCGGCACCACAGTGACAGCCGCGCAGGCCGCGGTGCATGCCTCCCCGCACTCTTGGCGCTTCACGCGAAGCCGCGGATCGGTTGGCGACACTTCCGGCCATGCCCGAAGGCCCTGAAATCCGCCGCGCTGCCGATCAGCTCGCCCGCGCTGTGGTCGGCAAGCCGCTGACCGACGTTTGGTTCGCGTTTCCGACGTTGGCGGCGCGCGCCGACGCACTGGTCGGCCAACGCGTGCTTGCGATCGAACCGCATGGCAAGGCCCTGCTCACCCATTTCGAAGGTGGCCTGAGCCTGTATTCGCACAACCAGCTGTACGGCATCTGGAAAGTCGCCGCACCCGGACGTTGGCCTCAAACCACCCGCAGCCTGCGGGTGGCGCTGTCGACCGCGAAGAAATCGATCCTGCTGTACTCGGCTTCGGACATAGAGCTGTGGCGCACCGACGCGCTCGACACGCATCCGTTCCTGGCGAAACTCGGACCCGATGTACTGGATGCCGGTCTGACCATAGACACGGTTTTCGCCCGCCTGGACGCCCCCCGCTTCCGCGGCCGCAGCCTCACCGCACTGCTGCTCGATCAGGGGTTTCTTGCCGGCATGGGGAACTACCTGCGCTCGGAAGTGCTGTTCGCGGCGGCCGTCGCGCCGCAGCGACGACCGCGCGAACTCGACGCCGCCGAGCGTCTTGCGCTGGCCGCGGCGCTGCTCGAGGTTCCGCGCCGCAGCTACGCGACCCGCGGAGTGGCCCGACGCGGCAGCAGCCGACTGCGGGCGGATCTCCAGGTCGATCACGGCGAAGCCTTCCGTTTTCGTGTGTTCGATCGAGCTGGTGAACCCTGCGAAGCCTGCGGAGGCGTGATCCACCGCGAAGAGCTGGGCGGGCGGCGGCTGTACTGGTGCCTGCGCTGTCAGGGCTGATCGGTTGGGCCAGACGCCCACCGACGTTCGTGCAGGGCATGTGAATTGCAGGCGAGGTTGGCAAGCCCGGCGAACGTCCGGGCACCCATCAACGCTGCGAGGCCATCATGCGCAACAACCAGCCCGTGACCGGTCGCGAGATCGAGCTCGCCGACGCCTGCCGGATCGTCTCCACCACCGACCCGAAGGGCCGGATCACCTGGGCCAATCAGGAGTTCATCGATGTCAGTGGCTTCAGCTGGCAGGAACTGCAGGGCCAGGCGCACAACATCGTTCGCCACCCCGACATGCCGGTCGAAGCCTACGCCGACTTCTGGGACACGCTGAAGGCCGATCGTCCCTGGGTCGGCATCGTCAAGAACCGCTGCAAGAACGGCGACCACTACTGGGTCGAGGCGCATGTGACCCCGGTCTGGGAACAGGGCCAGCTGCAGGGCTACATGTCGGTGCGGCGCAAGCCCAGCCGCGAGCAGGTACGGGCAGCCGAGCAGGCGTATGCACGCTTCCGCTCCGGCCAGAGCGGCGGACTGCGGGTGCTGCGCGGACGCGTGGTCGGTGCGCTGGACGCCGGCCTCAAGCGCCGCCTTGGCGATCTGGGTCTCGGCGCACGCCTGCTCTGGGCCAACGCCGTGATGTTGGCGCTGATGGCGGGCGTGCTGGCGGTCGAGCACGCCGGGGCGCCGCAGGCGCTGGTATGGGGTTTGTTCGCGGCAATCGCCCTGCCCGGCCTGCTGCTGTCCGCCCTGCTCGGACGCGCGCAGGCACGTCGGGTCGAACACGCGATCGGTGCGCTACGCAATATGGCGAGCGGTCACTACGAAGACAGCCTGCCGATCGACCGCGCCGACGAAATCGGCCAACTGCTGCTGGCGATGAAGTCGATGCAGGTCAAGATGGGCTTCGACTACGCCGACACGCGCCGTCGCGCCGACGAGGCCCAGCGCATCCGCAGTGCATTGGACGTGGCCACCACCAATGTCATGGTGGCCGACCGCAACCTCGACATCGTCTACGCCAACCGCGCGCTGCTGGCGATGATGCAGGGCGCCGAGGCCGATATCCGCAGCGTGATGCCAAGCTTCGAGGCCGCCGCGATTCTGGGTGGCAGCATCGACCGCTTCCACCGCAACCCGGCACACCAGCGCGGCATGCTGGCGAAGCTTGAGCAGCCATACACCACCACGCTGGAAATCGGGCCACGCGTCATGCGCTTGACGGTTACGCCGGTGCTGGGGACGAGCGGCGAACGCCT
>JBIJCA010000406.1:0-3249 GCA_044344935.1 Aquimonas sp.
GCTTCTCGACGCCCTCGAAGCACAGGAAGGGGCCGCCCAGCATCAGCAGCGGCACGATCGCCCAGGGCAGGAAGGCGCTGATCGCGAGCGCCGCCGGCACCAGGATGGCCTTGTTCACCACCGAGCCCTTGGCCACGGCCCACACCACCGGCAGCTCGCGTTCGGCGCGCACGCCGGTCACCTGTTGCGCGTTCAGCGCCAGATCGTCGCCGAGCACGCCGGCGGTCTTCTTGGTGGCGAGCTTGGTCATCGCGGCGACGTCGTCGAGCAGGCTGGCGATGTCGTCGATCAGGGCGAACAGGCTGGATCCGGCCATGGCTCTCACGCGCGTTGGGAAGGCGCGGAGTGTAAGGCGCCATTTCGCCCCGGTGTGTGTCACCCACAGCCGATGGCAGAAACCGGCAGCGGTTTGCGTGCCTTCTGTGCCGGTACTTCAAGCCGGCGGATCGGGAGAGCGCGAATGTGGCAACCACGCAAGGATGACTCCACGGACCGGCGATGCCTTCGGCCTGGGCGACACCTCAAGTCGACGGCTGAGCGGCTGCCCTCGGGCGCTCAACCCGTTCGTGGCTTTCGCTGGCTGGCACTGCTTCTGCTGGGCGCCTGTGGTGTCGCCGCCGCGCAGGGGGGCGCGTCGGTGGTCGCCTTGCCCGATCAGTTCACCGGATTGAACGACGCCCAGGGCGGCGGGCTCGGTGAGTCGGCGAGCTTTGACGGCCGCCAGTTCTTCACTACCGCCAGCTTCGAGGAGGGCAGTGAGCTGTGGGTCACCGATGGCACCCCGGCCGGCACCCGCCTGTTCGCCGATCTCTGCCCCGGCCAGTGCAGCGGCACGCCGACGAACTTCAGCGTGGTCGGCAGCCGTCTGTTCTTCAGTGCGCAGGATCTGCTGAACGGCCGCGAGCTGTGGGTGCTCGAGGCCGGCGCCAGCACGCCGAGGCTGTTCGCGGACATCAACCCGGGCGTGGAGGGCTCCAGCCCCGGCCCGGTGCGCCGGGTCACGGTGGCGATCGGCGGGGTGTCGCGCACGCTCGACTTCGTGGTGGCGCGCAGCATCACCCGCGGCTCCGAGCTGTGGCGGGTGCTGCCCAACGAGCTGCGTCTTGAGCACGACTTCCGCGCCGGTCGCGAGGACGGCCGCCCGACCCTGCCGGTCAACTTCGGCCCCAACCGCTTGCTGACCACCGCGCTCGACAGCGCCGGCGCGCGTCGGCCGCTGCAGCTGATCTACAGCGGCGTCGACACGCTCGACCTGGTGTCCCCGGTGAGCGGTTTCCCCGCCGACACCGCCACCCAGCGACTGTCCGAGCAGGCCGCGCTCAAGCTGGGTGACCGCGCGTACCTGCAGCGCTCGGGCATTTCCGGCAACCCCTCGCAGCTGTGGGTGCTGCGCGACGGCGGCGCGCCCGCCGACATCCAGCAGCTGCACCAGGCCAGTTCGATTCGCGAGCTGGTGGCGGTGGTTGGCTTGAACCGGGTGTTCTTCACCAGCAGCACGGTGCTGCATGTCACCGACGGCACGCCTGCAGGCACGCTGTCGCTGGGGCTGCAGTCGGCGCAGCGTCTGCTCGCGCTGCCGACCCAGCTGCTGCTGTTCGGGCGCAACGGTGCTGCGAGCAACATCGAACTGTTCCGCAGCACTGGCACCGTGGCCGGCACCGCGCTGGTGCGCGAGATCGTCCCGGGCGATGCCGGTTTCAATTCCTTCAGCCCGCTGGTGGCCAGCCGCGACGGCACCCGCATCTACCTGGGCGCGAACGACGCGCTGTGGAGCAGCGACGGCAGCAGCACCGGCACCGTGCAGCTCGACGTGCTCGCCGACGGCGCGATCGATGTGCTGTTGGCGGGCAGCGGACGCACCCTGTTCGCCTCGCGCGCGGGCGGCGAGCCGCACTTCAGCAGCGGCCAGCCCAGCGACCTGCGGCGCTTGGCCGAAGTGCTGTCGGACGTCGGCCATGCGTTTCCGTTTCCGGTTGATCTGGTCGGCGAACGGCTGCTGTTCAATGCGCGTATCGATGGCGCTACCGCCAGCGCTTTGCAGGCGGCGGATCCGAACACGCTCGGCAATCGACTGACACTGTTCGCGCAGACCGTGCGCCAGCGCCGCGGGGTGTCGCTGGGCAGCCGCCTGCTGCTGCAGCGCGCCGGCACGCGCAGTTTCGCGACCGATGGCTTGAGCCCCGTGCTGGAGGAGGCGACGCATCCGTTCATGAGCATCGGCCAGGGCTGCGGCGGACTGTTCGACGGTGGCCTGATCCTCGCCGATGACGATGACGGCACCCGCATCCTGCGGCTCGACGGCAGTATCGCCGGCAGCCTGCCCCTGCTGACGCTGGGCGCGGGCGCACTGGAGTACTGCAGCCCGCGCGATGTCAGCGACATCGTCACCTTCGCCGCCTTCGCCGACGGCTTCCTGGTGGCGGGAAATCCCGGCACGCCGAACATCGGCAGTGAGCTGCTGCGCTACCTGCCGCCGGCCAGCCTCAGCGCGGTGGCCGACATCAATCCCGGCCCTGCCAGCTCAAGCCCGAGCGGCTTGGAGCGCCTCGGCCAGCAGATGCTGTTCAGCGCTGACGACGGCATCCACGGCCGCGAACTGTGGATCAGCGACGGCACCGCCCAGGGCACGCGCCTGCTGCTGGACATCGAGCCCGGCGCCGCGGGCAGTTCCCCGCACGGTCTGCGTCGGGTCGGCAGCCGGGTGGTGTTCGCCGCGCGCACCACGCTGCACGGTTTCGAGCTGTGGAGCAGCGACGGCACCACCGCCGGCACCGTGCTGCTGCGCGATCTGTACCCGGGCCCGGGCTCCGGCATCGCCTATGTCAATTCCACCGGCGGGATTCGCTCGCCGCTGCTGGATGCGAATGCCAGCCACGCTCTTTTCGCCGGCAGCCCGGACCCGCTGAGCCTCGAGGCCGGCTGCCCGGTGTTCATCACCGACGGCAGCCCCGCAGGCACCCGCTGCGCGCAGAACCGCGACCTGCCGGTGCCAACCCAGGGCTTCAGCCCGGCCAGCGTGGCGCGCCTGCTGGACAACGGCGCGATCGCCTTCATCGCACACGCGCCGCAGCTGGGCGAGGAAGTGTTCGCGCTGAGAAATCGCAGTCTGCTGCCGATCAACGGCGGCGATGTCCGCCCCGGGCCGCGCGGCAGCGCACCCAACACCCTGCTGGTGCGCGGCAACCAGGCCTGGTTCGGCGCGGATGACGGCAGCCGCGGCTTCGAGCTGTTCCGGCTGGATCTGTCCAA
>JBIJCA010000186.1:0-9138 GCA_044344935.1 Aquimonas sp.
GGCTTCGAGTAGGCGCGTCCGCGATTCCCGGCGGCGGCGCTCCCCGGCGCGGCCGATGGCAAAAGCAGGTGCCACTCCCCGTGCACATCGATACGGGGCGGTTGCCCCCGCTCACTTCGGAGTCCCCGCCATGCACCCTCTCCCTTCCGCAGCTCGACCCGGCGCAGCGCGAAACCGCCTTGCACACGCCCTCGCCGCCCTGATCGTGTGCGTGGTCGGCGCCCTCGCGCCGACCCTCGACGGCGCGCGGGCGCAGGGCACGGTCAGTCTGGTCGCTGACCTCAACACCGGCCCCAACGCCGGCATCGACGGCGGGCTGGATCGCTTCAGGTCGGCGGTCTTCTTCGGCGGCCGCACGGTGTTCAGCATGCGCACCCCCGAGCACGGCGTCGAGCTGTGGGAAACCGATGGCACGGCGCTGGGCACGCGGCTGCTGGCGGACCTGTGCCCGGGCCAGTGCAGCGGCCTGGAAAGCGCGCCGAATTTCCACGTAGAAGGCAGCAGCCTGTACTTCGCCGCCAACGATGGTCGCCACGGACGCGAACTCTGGCGCCTCGACAGCGCCGCCAGCGCGCAGCCCTTGATGGCCCTGGACCTCAATCCCGGCGCCGACGGTTCCAACCCCGCAAACTTCACCCGCCTCAGCTTCAGCATCAACGGCAGCGCGGTGACGCGGACCTTCTTCAGCGCCGCGCGTGCCGATGTGGGCCAGGAGCTGTGGCGCCTGAGCGGAACATCCACGGCAACGCTGGAACTGGACCTGCTGCCCGGCCCCGCCTCGGGCACGCCGGTCGACATCCAGCTGTGTTCGACCAGTCAGGTCTGCCTGGTGTCGCGCACGATCGATGGCGTCAGCGAGGTGCGCCTGCTCAACTACAGCTCGACCACGCAGGCGCCGACCTCTGCGACCGGCGTCGGCGGGCTCAACATCAGCGGCACAGCGCGCAGCGTTTCCGACCTGCAGTCGCTGGGTCCGAATACCTTTGTGCTGATACGCGACGACGCCGCGCCCGACGAGCTGCGCGTGTTCGGCAGCAGCGCCGCAAGCAGCACCCTGCTGCGCACTTTCGGCAACGCCTCCAGCCTGCTGACGCCGAACGTCACGCTGTTCCGCATGTTCTTCGCGGCCGACAGCCAGCTGTTCGTCAGCGACGGTACCGCCGCGGGCACGCTGTCGATCTCCAGCGCCAGCCCAGCCAACCTGGTGAGCCTGGGCAACCGCCTGCTGCTCACCGCCAACACCCCCAGCGCCGGCCGCGAGTTGTTCAGCAGCGATGGCACCGCGGCGGGCACCGCCCTGCTGCGGGAGCTGGTGCCGGGCGCGCAAGGGCTGCCGACCTCAAGCTCCAGCTTTTCTCTGAGCCGCAGCGCCAACAACCTGCGGGTGTTTCTCGGCTTCTTGAATCCGGCGATCGGCAGCGCCGGGCAAACCCAGCTCTGGATCAGCGACGGGACGTCCGCCGGCACGACCGAAATCAGCGGTAACCCGATCACCGACCCCGGCTCCATCGTTCTGTTCCCGACCACAGGTACCAGCGCGCTGATCGGCTACAGCCCCAGCGAGTTCGGCAGCGGCGAGCCCTTTTTCACCCAGGGCAGCGCCGCCACCACCGTGGCCCTGGGCAACTTCGTCGGTGATATCGGCGACAGCCTTGCCACTCCCATCGCGGTGTTCAACCAGAAGTTGTTCGTCACCGCCCTGCGTGGCGGCAGCAACTTCGAGACGGTGGCGTTCCCGCTGACGGCGGGTGCGCCTGGTGCGCCCACACCCTTCCTGCGCATCTTCCAGGCCATTGGCGAGTTCTTCGGTCGACTGTGGATCGACGCCAGTACGGGCCTGCAGGCGACCGACGGCACCGTGGCCGGCACCCTCGATCTGAGCAGCATCCGCGCGCGCAACGCCGACCCCAGCTGCTACGTGCAGCGCAACGGTCGCGTGTACTTCTACGCCGACGAAGGTGACTTCGACGACGTCGAGATTTTCAGCAGCGACGGCAGCCTGGCAAGCACCGTCGCGGTGACCAACCTGTCGACCCCGGACGAGCGTCGCCTGGAGAGCTTCTGCTTCGACGACGGCTTCACTCAGCTGGCGAGCGTGGGCGACAGGCTGCTGTTCGTCGCCGACACCGGCAGCAGCGGGCTGGAGCTGTTCGCACTGGACGCCAGCGACAATGCGGCCCTGGTGCTGGATATCCGCAGCGGCAGCGCCGGCGGCCAGGTGCGTGACCTGACGACTCTGCGAGACCGCCCCGGCCTGCCCGAGGTGGCGGTGTTCCGCGCCGACGATGGCATTTTCGGCAGCGAGCCCTGGGTCAGCGGCGGCAGCGCGCAAACCACCCAGCGCCTGCTCGACATCAATCCGGGACCGGGCAGCAGCGAGCCGCGCGACTTCGTTGCGGCAGGGCCGCGGATGTTCTTCACTGCGCTCAGTCCGAGCGGCGGCCGCGAGCTCTACGTCACCGACGGAACGCCGGCCGGTACGCGGCAGGTGATCGATCTATTCGCCGGTGCGGGCAGCGGCCTGTCGGCGCAGCAACAGCAGCGGCCCTATCTGTTCGCCAACGATCGGCTGTACTTCAGCGGCACCAGCAGCAGCCGGCCCAACTGCGTGCTGTTCGAGACCGATGGCAGCGCAGCGGGTACGCGCTGTGCCTATGACGACAACACCATCACCCTGCGTTCGATCGGCCGCGACCCGGTGGTGACCGCCAACGGCGCGCTGGTGTTCAGCGCACACCGCTCGGCGCCGGTCAGCGACGGCGAGGAGCTGCGCGTGCTGTTCAATCGCCAGCTGCTGAACTTCGGTGGCGCCGACATCGCACCCGGCCCCGCCGGCAGTCTGCCCGGCGAACTGCTGGCCTCAGGCGATGACGTGTACTTCCGCGCTGATGATGGTGTGCTCGGTGCTGAACTGTATCGGCTGCAGCTCGACGATCTGAACCGGGTGTTTGAGGATGGGTTCGAGCCCTAGCAGCTTCTTGCAATGTGGCTGGGCACGCTGCGCTTGACCCAACGCACGCGGCTGCGCCGGGTTCGTTGCGACCCGCGCCGTGCATAGGGTGGGTCTTGACCCACCGGTTCTCCACGCCGGTCCGCACTGCTGATCGGCGCGGCGATCTCGAAGGTTGCGACGTTGGGCCGCGCTGCGCTTGGCCCAACCTACGGGGCTTCGCGGAATGCCGCGCCGTGCGTGGTCCTACGCACGCGGCCGCGCTGGGCTTGTTGCGACCTGTGCCGCTGTGCATAGGGTGGGTCTCGACCCACCGGCTCTCCACGCCGGTCCGCACGAATGATCGGCGCGGCGATCTCGAACGTTGCGACGTTGGGCCGCGCTGCGCTTGGCCCAACCTACGTGGATTCGCGGAATGCCGCGCTGTGGGTGGTCCAACCTGCGTGGCATTCGCGGAATGCCGCGCTGTGCGTGACCCTACGCACACGGCCGCACGGGGCTTGGTGCGACCTGCGCCACTGTGCATCGGGTGGGTCCCGACCCACCGGCTCTCCGCCATCCCGGTTAGGCTGCGCACTTGCATCAGCCAGGGCGCCGCGCATGCCGATCCGACCCGATGACTTCGCCACCGGTGGGGCCCTGCTGGGGGCCGCGGCGGCTTCGCTGCTGCGCGAGCGCGAGCGGGCGCGACTGCCGCAGCCGGGGGAGCGCATCGGCCCGTTCGAGATCGTCGAAGAGCTGGGCCGCGGCGGCATGGCCGTGGTGTATCGCGCGCAGCGCGCCGACGGCGAGTACGTGCAGACGGTGGCGCTGAAGTGGATCGGCGGCGGCGGCGGCGACGAAGGCGCGCGCGCCCTGTTCCGGCGCGAGCGCCAGGCCCTGGCCGATCTCAATCACCCCCACATCGCGCGGCTGCTGGACGGCGGCCACAGCGACGAGGGCCAACCCTGGCTGGCGATGGAATTCGTCGAAGGCCAGCGCATCGACACCCACGCGCGCGCGGCCGGGCTCGACCTGCGCGCGCGGCTGCGGCTGTTCCTGCAGGTCTGCGCAGCGGTGGCCTATGCGCATGCGCGCGGCCTGCTGCATCGGGACATCAAGCCCTCCAACGTGCTGGTCGATGCCGGCGGACAGGCCAAGCTGCTCGACTTCGGCATCGTCCAGCTGATCGGCGAGGACGATGCGCTGGCCAGCCACGCGCACACGCCGGGCTATGCCAGTCCCGAGCAGGTGCGCGGCGAACGTCTCACTGTCGCCGCCGACATCTATCAGCTCGGCCGTCTGCTGCAGCGCCTGCTGGCCGGCAGCGAAGCCGAGGCCGAGGCGCTGACGCGCGCCACCAAGGTCGCCAGCGCCGGGACGCCGAGCGGGCAAATCGAGCGCGCCGAGAGCGTGACGCTGCCGAACGAACTGCGCGCGCTCGTCGACTGCGCCACCGCAGCGGCGCCCGAGGCCCGCTACGCCACGGTCGAGGCGCTGTCGACCGATGTGCAGGCCTTTCTCGCCCAGCGACCGCTGCGTGCCGCCGGACGCGGTGCCGGTTATCGAGCGCGCAAGTACCTGCAGCGCAACCGCTACGCGGCGCTGGCCTCGGCGCTCGGTCTGGGCGTGCTGGTGACGCTGGGTACCTATTCGGCCCTGCGCGTCCGCGCCGAGCGTGACGCGGCGAGCTACCAGGCCCGGGTCGCGACCGCCGCCTTGAGCTTTCTCACCGAAGATCTGCTGTCCTCGGCGTCGCCCGAGGTGGCGCAGAGTCGCGAAATCAGCGTTCGTGAAGCGCTGGATCGCGCCGCGGATACCGTCGGCGCGCGCTTCGCGCAGGCCCCCCTGGAGCAGCTGACGGTGCGCAGCGCGCTGGCCTCGCTGTACCAGCGCCTGGGCCGTCTGGATGAGGCCATGCGCGAGCTGGACGCGGCGCAGGCGCTGGTTGTGCAGGTGGCCGCTGCGCGCCAGCCGGACGCGCGGGCCCGGCTCGCCGAGCAGCGCGCCTGGCTGGATCTGGACCGCGGTGACTACGCCGCACTGGGCCGCCATCTGGAGGGTCGTGAAAGCCCCGCGATCGAAACCCTGAGCGATGCGGCGCTGGTGCCGGCGCTCGACCAGCAGCGGCTGGTCGCCCTGCTGGCCTGGCATCAGGGCGATTACGCCCGCGCCGAGGCGCTGCAGGCGCGGATGCTCGGCGAGAGCGCGCACCGGCTCGGCAACGACCATCGGGTCACCGCGCGGATCCGCCAGGAACATACCGATTCACTGCGCATGCTGGGTCGCGACGAGGAAGTGATCGCGACCCTGCGCGAGCTGCGCGCGAGCTTCGCGCGTGCGCTCGGTGAGCTGCATCCGGACACGATCACGGCCGAGCTCGATCTGGGGGTTGCCCTGCGTCACGCGGGTGACTTCGAGCAGGCGCTGCAGCAGCTCGACGCCGGCCAGGCCCGTGCGCGCGCCGTGCTCGGCGAGAAGCATGCCTTGAGTCTGCGCTTCGCCAGCGAGAAGGCGACCGTGCTGCAGGAGCTCAAGCGCTACGGAGAGGCCGAGCTGCTGTTCGAGGAAGCGCTGGCCGGCCGCCTTGAGGTGTTCGGCGAGAGCAGCCCGCTGACGCGCAATGCGATGTCCAATCTGGGGCTGCTGTATGTACTCGATGGCCAGCTGGAGAAAGCCGCACCGCTGTACGAACGCGTGCTCGAACTCGAGCTCAAGCTGCTGGAGCAGGATCATCCCGACACCCTGAGCCTGATGCACAACCTCGGCGGGCTGTACCGTCGCCAAGGACGCTTTGACGAAGCTCTGGCGCTGCACGAACGCGCTGTCACGGGCGCCGGCCGAAAGCTCGGCGAGCGCGCCTGGCAGACCGGCATGTTCGAGATCGGTCGTGCGCTCACCTTGGAGGCCGCGGCCCGGCCTGCAGAGTCCGACGTGGCCTTCGAGCGGGCCATCGCGATCCTGGGTGAGAGCCTCGGCGCGGACCATGCGCGCACCCTGCGCGCGATCGAGATCCGCGACAGCGCACGCGTTGCGCGCTGAACACGCGCTGGCCCCGAGGGCGGGCCGCGGCCTGCGTCAGCCCGCTGCGTTCAGCGCTTCCGCCAGCCAGGCCCGCGCGGCGTCCCAGTCGCGATGCACCGTGCGCGGTGAAACGCCCAGCGCGGTGGCACAGTCCTCGTCGTTCAGCCCGCCGAAATAGCGGTGCTCGAACACCGCGGCTTGCCTGGGTTCGAGCGCGGCCAGCCGCTGCAACGCCGAGTCAACCTCGACCAGCAGCTCGAACTGCTGCAGCTCGATCGCGGCATCGTCGTCCAGCGTCACCGCGATCGCGCCGCCGCCGCGCTTCTGCGCCAGCCGCTCGCGGGCGTGGTCGATCAGCACCTGACGCATGATCCGCACCGCCAGGCTGAGCAGGTGGCCGCGGTCCTTGGGCGTGTTGTCGGCGCGCGCCAGCCGCAAGTAGCACTCGTGCACCAATGCAGTGGTGTTGAGCGTGTTGCGGCGGTTCGCGCTGAGCGAACTGCGCGCCAGTCGCTTCAGGTCCGGGTACACCAGCTCGACCAGCCGATGCCAGGCTTCGCCGTCGCCCGCGCGGGCGGCGTCGAGCAGGACGGTGATGTCGGCGTCGGCGCGAGTGTTCATCGCGGCGGACTCTAGCGCGAACCGGCTCGCGCCGTTAGTCAGGCCTCTGCGGGCCACCGTTGATCGTCCCGCCGCGGGCCCGGCCCTCCCGAGCCCGGCCCGCCGCCGCCCGGTTCAGTTCGCCCGCTGCAGCCAGCGCCCCAGCCAGTCGTGGACCTCCTGGTAGAAGTAGCGGCTGTTCTCGCCCTTCAGGATCCAGTGGTTCTCGTCGGGGAAGATCACCAGCCGGCTCTCGACCTGCTGGCGCTGCAGCACCGCCCAGTATTCGAGGCCGTTGTTGATCGGCACGCGGTAGTCGTTCTCGCCGAAGGTCACCAGCACCGGTGTCTTGAAGTTCTCGGCATAGGTGATCGGGCTCTGTTCGGTCCACAGCGGGATATCGGTCCAGTGCGGGCCGCCCTGCGCGACCTCGCGGCCGTAGGCGACATCCGAGGTGCCCCACTGCGACTTCAGGCTGACCAGGCCGGCGTGGCTGACCAGGCAGCGGTAGCGCGTGGTGCTGGCCTGCAGCCAGTTGGCCAGATGGCCGCCATAGCTGGCGCCACCGGCGCACTGGCGCGCGCCGTCGATGAAGGCGTAGCGCTCGATGGCCTCGTCGGCGGCATCGTTGATCTCGTCGGAAGGGCCCTTCAGCGGATCGCCCTGGATAGCCTGGGCGAAGGCCTCGCCGAAGCCGGTCGAGCCGGTGTAGTTGGTCAGCAGCACCACGTAGCCGGGCGCGGCCAGCAGGTGGTAGTGCCAGCGCAGCACCCACATGTCGCGCCACATCGTGTGCGGGCCGCCGTGGATCACCACGAACAGCGGGTACTTCTTCGATGGATCGAAGCCCGGCGGGCGGATCAACATGTTGTGGATCTGCTTGCCGTTCGGCGCCGTGCTCCAGAAATGCTCGGCCGGCGGCAGGTCGAGTGCCGCCAGGCGCTCGGCGGTGAACTGCGTCAGCGCCACGGCGCGGCCATCACGTTCGATGCGCACCACTTCCGGTGGCTGCGCGGTGTGCTCGTGCAGGGCGATGATTCTCGCGTCGCCGCCGCGGCCGCCGGCATTGACCAGAGTGTAGACGCCGCGCTCGGGCGCGAAGGCCAGTTCGACACGGCCATTGCGTGCATCCGCGCGCCAGAGCTTCTCGTAGCCCTCGTGTTCGGCCGAGAGGTACAGGCTGCGGCTGTCGGCGCTGACCGCGTAGCTTTCCACCGAGAGGTCGCCCGGCACGCGAACGCGCGACTCGGTGCCCGTGGGCCAGTCGATGCGGGCAAGTTCGGTGCTGTTGTAGATGCGACCGCTGCGCGCATTCACCAGGGCCAGCAGCTGGCGGCCATCGGGGCTGAAGCGCGGCGTCGCATAGCTCGCACCCGCGCCCTCGACGCCGGCATTGGTGAGGCGCTTGGGCTCGCCGCCTGCGGCCGGCACTTGCCACAGATCCGCATGGGTGAAATCGAAGGCCGAGCGGTCGCGGTTGGTGGAGGCGACGAAGACGATGGATTCGCCGTCTGGCGCCCACTGCGGCTCCAGCTCGGAGCTGCCCGGCGTGGTGCGGCCGTCGTAGCCGGGGCTCTTCAGCAGGGCGGTGCCCGCCAGAAGGTCGCGTGCCTCGGCCTCGCCCAGGGTCTGCACGAATACGCGCGGGCGGGTCTCATCCAGCCAGCGGTCCCAGTTGCGGATCGGAAAGCCGGTGTAGACCCGCGCGTTGTACTTGCGGTTCTTCTGCTCTTCGGCGAGGCGTTTGCTGTCGGCGTCGGTCGCCGCGTCAGGGTGCAGGTTGCTGACGAACAGGATGCGCTGGCCATCGGGCGAGAACTGCGGCGTGCGCGCACCCGTGCTGATCGCCGTGATGCGCTGCGCCTCGCCGGCACGGTCGACGTCGAGCACGTAGATCTGATTCTGCGCATCGGCCTCGCGCTTGGTCGAGAACGCGATGCGGCGGCTGTCGCGGCTCCAGGCCACGCCGGCTTCGGCTGCGCGCGTCGCGGTCAGCCGACGCGGCTCGGCGCTGCCGTCGGCCGGCACGATCCACAGGTCGCTGACCTGCTCCTCGGCCTTGTAGGCCGGCTCGGTGAGGGTGAACACCACCTGCTGGCCGTCCGGGCTCAACACCGGCGCCGACACCCGCGGCATCAGCCACAGGTCCTCATGATTCAGCGTGCGCTTCTCGGCGGCCTGCGCGCTGCTGAGCGCGAAGCTGCCTGCGACGAGCAGGGCCAGTGTTCGGAACATGCGCAGCTCCTTGGAGGGTGTTTCGGGAACGCCGGACCGTGCCGTGAGCGCTGCGCTTTGTCCAGAGGCGGAGGGCAGGGGGTCTGCACGGTTCCGTCGATAGGGTGGGTCTTGACCCACCAGGCGCTTCGCTCTGGCCCCGGTATTCCAAGCCCATAGGGTGGGCCCTGGCCCACCATAAGCTTCACCCTTGCCTCGGTTTCGCTTCGTCGCTTCGTCGCTCGAAGCGAAGAGCAAGAGCTTTCGGTCAGCCCTACGGGCTGCCCGACCTACCTTTCTTTGAGTGGCCACTGCGCCGCAGGAGCGGCGCGAACGCCGAAGGCGGCCCCGGAGGGGCGGAGGGCAGGATG
>JBIJCA010000126.1:0-12339 GCA_044344935.1 Aquimonas sp.
CTACCTTCAAGGGTGGCGGTGACCTGTGCGGAGCCGGGCAGAGGCAGTCTTGCACGCACCTGGCTTCGGCCGCTCTCGTCCGTCGACGTCTGCGTGGCGGTCAGTGTGGCGCTCTCGCTGCGCCAAAGCACGCGTTGTCCCGTGAGGGCGACGCCATTGGCGTCGAGCACCCGCACCTGCAGATCGGCGCTGTCCACGCCGGGGATGAGGTTCTGACCGTCACCGCTCAAGATTTCTAGGCGGCCGACAGGCAAGGGACTGGCTTCTGCACTGAAGACCAGCTCGGCGCCGCCACCCAGACGCACGCCCACGGTCTGGCGACCCGTTTGTGGGCCGAGGGTCCAGGCGCTGCGGGCTTCGCCTGACGCGCTGGTCTGGCCTTCGCTGTTCCGCAAGCTGCCGCCGCCGCTGAGAACCCGCCACTGCACGGGAATCCCAGCCGCCTGCGGCTGCAGGCGCACGACCAGCGGTTCCGGCAGCGGACTGCCGGCTTGCGCACGCTGTTGATCGCCGGAAAGGGCGATCAGTTGTCCCTCGATCGTGTCGACGCGGAAGGTGACTTCCAGGTCCTGATTGATCCGTGCGCGGATGCGCGAGCCGCCGATCGCATCGCCGAAGCGAAGTCCCACGCGCGCGCGGCCCTGGGTGTCTGTGACGCTGGAAGCCTGCTCGGGCACGGCGCCGCCCTCCAGTGCAAGCCATTGCACGCTGGCGCCTTCGACCGGCAGGCCGTTCTGCGTGTGGCGGATGACGAGATCGGAGCCCCGCCCACCCCGGACGCCCGTCTGCAGATCGCCGGCCTCGATCACCAGGCTGGTTTCGCCGCCCACCTCGGCGAACAGGGCGAACTCGGCGGAAGCGTCCGGGTCATCGCTGCGAACCGCGATGACGCTGACTGTTCCAGCGGCCGCCGGGCTCAGCCGGACCTGTGCGGTAAGGCGACCATCAGCCCCGGTCTGCGCGCTCGCCGGCGAGACCTCGGCGGCGCCCTGGGGACGCACGCTGAAGCTGACACGGACTCCGGCGGCGGCCTGGTTGTCGTCCAGCGCCTGAACCAGCAGCGGCTGGGCGAGGGGAGCGCCCGGTGCGCCGGACTGGCCGTCGCCCTGCAGCGCGTTCAAGCGACGCACGGCCGCCGCGGTGCCCACGCGCGCGACCACGGGCGCGCTCGCGGTGCTGTCGCTCCGGATGCCGCGCAGGGCAACATTGCCCTGCGCGCTGGACGTCAGACGCACGCTGAAACTGGCGAGGCCATCGCTGCCGGTCAGGGTCTGCGCAGGCTCGATCTCGGCGGCGCCCGCAGGCACCGCTTCCAGCCTGACGGGAACTCCGGATTCGGGCTGACCGTTGCGAACGGCCTGAAGCACCACGGGGAATGGCAGGGACGACCCTGCCGGTGTGCGCTGGCCGTCACCGGAGAGCACCACCAGCTGTCCACCCTCGACATTCAGGCGGAAGCTGGTCTGCTGCGGCGCGAGGCCCGGACCCGGCTCGAACCGCGCCTCGACTTCATACACGCCGGGCGCCGGGGCGGTGAAAAGGTTGCTGCTCTCACCGTTGACGTCGCTGACGCTGACCGTACGCGCGAGCTGTCCGGCGGTCGCCGACCAGCTGACGCCGCCATCGGCGACCGCGACTTCGGCACCGCTGCCACGCCGCAACAGGCGCAGCGGCAACTCGATAGGTCTGCCTGGAATCACGGGCGCGAACAGGGTGATCGGCTGGATCCGATACGAGGAGGGCTGGACGTCAATCTCCAGCTGCCGGCGTGGAGCGGCCTCGGCTGCCACATCGACGACGATCGGTCCCGCGTTGCGGCCGGCCACGATCGGCGGGCTGCTCGCCAGTCCGTCCGCATCCGTGCGCGCGATGACGAGACCGGAGCCGTTGTCGAATCCTGCGTTGCCGCTGCTGATGAAGAACGAAACCTCCACGTCGGCGAGCGCCTGGTTCTGACCGTTCTGCGATCCTGAAATCCGTACCTGCACGCCGCGATCGGTGACTTCCTCGCTGAAGACACTCGCGGGCGCATCCACGATCTCGATGTCGGAACCGGTAGCGCCGGTGACGGTGACCGTGAAGGTCTGCAGCTGCAGGGGAAACAGCGGGCTCGCCTGGTAGGAGGCTTCGACCTGATACGTCCCCGGTGTGGCCCCGGTAAAGGTGACGCGCGAGACGCCGCCGGAATCGGTGAAGCCGTCGTTGAGAATCTGCAGGCTGGCTTGTGCGGGGCCGCTGGTGACCTGCCAGAAGATCGGTCGACCTGCGGGCGTGGAAGTCGTCAGTCCCTGCCGGAACAGGCGCAGTTCGAGCGCCAGTGGTTGCCCAGAAGCGGTTGTCGTGGGTCCGACCCCCGGTTGGAAGCTGTAAACGGCCGACTCCACAGACACGTTCACGTTGACCGCCGGATCGTCGCTACGCGCCGCGCGGAACACGCTCGTGCCGGGCGTGGCACTTGCGTTCAGAATGTTCTGCGCAATGCCGGTCGGGCTCGAGGTGCTGGTCGCCAGCGTGGGGCTGCCGTTGCCGGACAGTGTCTGCCAATTGACCGGCAGATTCGCTATGGGCACGCCGCCATCGCTGACGCCCACTGCGACCGGCACCTGCAGGCCTGGCGGGACCTCGTCGGGCGTACCAGGCAGCAAGAGGATCTGCCGGGGGCCCCCGAGTACGTTCAGGGTGAACACTGGACTGGGCGGATTGCTGGCCTCGCAGCCGGTGACGCAGTCTGCGCGCCACGTGATGCTGCCGCCGCCAACGTTCGGCGTGGTTGTGCTCAAGTCCAGTGGCACCGAGTTTCCGATCACGGTCCCGGTGAGCGGAGTGAGGAGTGTTCCCGCTGTGGTGTCGCTGACGATGGCGACCGCAAACACCGCTGCGCTGCAGGCCCCGGCGCCGGCATCTACGGCGCGCAGCGACAGCGTCGTATTGGTTCCCACCGGCAGGCTCAGCGGCGAGGTCTGGACGAACTCCAGCCGGCATCCGGTCGCCAGGGCGAGACCTGGGAGCAGGAGCAGCAGTGCGAGCCCTGCCAGTTTTCCGCGCAGCCGAGCACTGCACGGCAGGTGAAGGCGGCGGATCGGCATGGTGAAGCTCCTGTCGGAATCTGGGGCGGCGGCGAGGGCGGTGCGGGCCGCGATCGAAGCCCAGGTGGCCAGATGGGTCCCGGCCGGACCCAGCGCTGGCGTGAGTATACTCACGCTTTCACGCCACTTTCAGGCGTGCATACAAGGGGTATGCCATGGGCTGGATCGATCCATCACGCGCCATCTGCGCGGCGGTTGGCGGTGTGCTCGTCCTGATCGGTGGACTCGCTGCGAGTCCTGTCACTGCGCTTGCAGCCAGCGCGACCGTGCCGGAAGACCTGCTGGTGGTTGATTGCCTGTTGCCGGGTCAGATGCGTCGCCTCGGAGGACAAGCGAACTTTCTGTCTGCGCGGCGCCCCGTGCGCACCACCCAGGCGGACTGCGCGATCCGCGGCGGCGAGTACGTGGCCTACGATCGCGCCGACTACCGTACGGCGATGAAGGTCTGGCAGGGCGCGGCCGAGTCGGGTGACGCCGAGGCCCAGAACTATGTCGGCGAGATTCTCATGAAGGGGCTGGGCACTGCCCCGGATCCGGTGACGGCCGCCGGCTGGTTCGAAAAGGCTTCTGCTCAAGGGCATCGTCGCGCCAAGGCCAATCTGGCGCTGCTGCTGGAGCAGGGGCAGGGCATGCCGGCAGACCCGCTGCGCGCCCTCAACCTCTACCGTGAGTCGGCCGGCGCGGGCGACGAGCTTCTTTACGCGTCGGTGGTGCAGGTCGAGTTCCAGAAGCGCGATGCCACCATCGCCGCCCAGCGTGAGGAGATCGCCGCACTGGAGCAGCGTGTGGGCGAGCTCGAATCCGAGTTGAAGCAGCGTCGCGCCGATGCCGCAAGCGCACGCGACGAAGCCGAGCGCCTGCGATCGGAACTGGCTGAGGTGCGTGAGCGAGCGGGCGCCGACAGCGCTGACCTGCAGGCGCTGCGCTCGCGCATCGAGAATCAGGAAAGCGAACTGCAGTCGCTGCGCGAGCGTCTGGCGAGCCAGCGGGAGGCACTGAAGCGACGTGAGGCCGAGGCTGCCCTGCTGTCTTCGGTGCAATCCACCGACGCCACCGCGATCGAGGAACAGCGACAGCGCGTGGCCAGTGCCGTTCAGAACGGACAGGCCAGCGTCGCGGCGATCGAAGCCCAGCTGGAGGCCAGCGCGTCCGGCATTGGCCGCGAGCGGGACGCCTATGCGGCGCGGGTAGCCGAACTCGAAGCAACGCTGGAGCAGCGGAAGCAGGAAGACTGGAGTCTCATGAAGCTGCTTGAAGGCCAACTCTCGCAGCGCGAGAGCGTGCTGCGAGAACAGCAGCTCACTATCGTGGCGCTCGAACAGCAGGTCGCTCTCGCCGGTGGGGCTCTGCTGGCGCAGGCGGCGCCGCGCCTCGAGGTGATCAGCCCGTCGCTGGCCTTGACCAGAAGCGGTGGCGGTGGCGCAGCGCGCAGCGCGCCTGGCCGGCAGACGGTGGTGGGCCGGGTCTCAGAGCCGCAGCTGGTCGAGCGACTCAGCATCAATGAGCTGCCGGTGGTGCTGGCCGACAACGGCTTGTTCCGGGCCAGCGTGGACGTGCCGCCGGGCGGGCTGGATGTGCGCATCGAAGCGCTCAGCACACGTGGCGAGATGGCCGAGCTGAAGTTCAGCCTGTTGGCCGCTGAGGCCCCGGCCGCAAGCGCGGTACGGCGCAGCTCGACGCCGGGAACATTGCCCTCCAGCGTCAAGCTGGGTCGATACCACGCGCTGGTGATCGGCAACAACCGCTATTCGGACCCTGGCTTCCCCGCGCTCGGTAGCGCCGTCAACGACGCGACGGCGGTCGCACAGCTGCTGCGCGAGCGCTACGGCTATGAGACTCGTCTTCTGCTCAACGCCAGCCGCCTCGACATTCTGTCCGCCCTGGCCGATCTGCGTGCACGCCTCGAACCCGAGGACAACCTGCTCGTGTACTACGCGGGGCATGGCGAACTCTCGGGCGAGGCGCGCGAGGGTTTCTGGATTCCCGTCGATGCGCGCGCGGGGGATGCCTCGACGTGGATCTCGAACAGGGCGATTTCCGATCTGCTTGAAGGAATGGCATCGCGGCATGTGCTGGTGGTGGCCGATTCCTGCTACTCCGGCGCACTCGCCGGCGCCGGCCTTGCCAGCTACGGCGCCACCGAGCCGGATGCCGACTGGGCCGAATGGGTGCGCAATCTGAACAGCTCACGTTCGCGACTGGCCTTGACCTCCGGGGGGCTGCAGCCGGTTCCGGATTCCGGCAGCGGCCGTCATTCGTACTTCGCGCGCGCGTTCCTCAACGTTCTCCAGGACAACAACCGGGTGCTGGAAGGCGCGCGGCTGTACCGCGAGATCAATGCCTCTCTCGCGCTGGCCGCGCTGGACGCTCCGGTCTCGCAGGTGCCGCGGTATGCGCCGATCCAGTTTGCCGGGCATGAGGCGGGCGAGTTCTTCTTCGGTTTCGAGTCCACCGGCAAGCGATGGTTGCGCATGGCTGGGCGGCACGCATGCCTGCGCATCGAGCTCGACACTTGCGTGCGACGAATCCCCAATCCCCAATCCCGAACCATCAAACCGTCCTGCACCCCAGAGCCTCCAGCAGCCCGTGCACGGCAGGAATCTGCGCGAGCCAGGGCGCTGAGAGCGTCAGCAGGCCCGAGCTGATCACCAGCGCCGCCGCGGCATGGCGGGTGCCGGGGCGCTGCAGCCAGCGCAGGGTGCGGGCGCCGCTGTAGGTCAAAGGCAGCATGAGCGGCAGGGTGCCGAGACCGAAAGCGGCCATGATCAGCGCGCCCTGAAGCGCATCGGCGCTCAGCCACGCGGCCGACAGCAGAGTCAGGCTGAGTCCGCAGGGCAGCCAGCCCCAGAGCAGACCCAGTGCGATCTGGCGCGGCGCGGTGTTGGCCGGCAGCAGGCGTTTCTGCAGCGGAGCCAGTCGCGCCCAGAGCGCAGCGCCGGGTTTGGCCAGCAGATTGAAGCCGGCGCCGGGAAACAGCATGCGCAGACCGACCAGCACCAGCACCAGCCCGACCGCCATGCGCGCGCCGAGCAGCAGGCCGTCGCTGCGGGCGAGGGCGATCAGCCCGGCGCCGAAGCCACCCACCAGGACACCAGCGAAGGTATAGCCCATGACCCGGCCGAGGTTGCTGCGCCAGGCCATGCGCCAGGCGTCTGCAGGCGTCTGCGCGCGCGCGCTTACCGCGATGCCGGCCGACACGCCGCCGCACATCGCCACGCAGTGCACGCCGCCGAGCAGACCGGCAAGGAGAGCCGCGCTCACGCTCAGCCAGTCGATCGGCATGGTGTCCTCAGCCTCGGCCGGTCCTGCGCGGTCGCAGGATCAGCCCCGCGCGTCCGGATCCGCTCGCGCAGCGCTGCAGTCCGCCTCGCGCCAAAGCGGCGCGCGGGCATCACATCTGGGTGGGATGCCGGGATGCGACTCACGGCTGCACGCGCTCGGCCTCGCTGCGCGCCGCAGCGGTGTCCTTGAGCGCGCCGTCCTTGGCGTCGTCCGCCAGGATGTCGATCGGCGGCGTGTCGAGGTCATCGAACTGTCCGCGCTTGACCGCCCACCAGAACGCCCACACGGCAAATCCCAGCAGCACGAGGCTTACCGGCACCAGATAGATCAACACGCTCATCGGTTCGGCTCCGCGACATCGGGTGTGGCGATTGTCGCTGAAGGGGGCAGCGCCGAGGCCGAAGCGCTGCCCAGACGCAGTGCGTTGAGCGTGACGATCAGGGATGAACCGGCCATGCCCAGCGCTGCGATCCATGGGGTGACCCAGCCGGCCGCCGCGAAGGGCAGGGCGATCAGGTTGTAGGCCAGCGCCCAGGCGAGGTTCTCGCGGATCATTCGGCGCGTTCGACGCGCCAGCTGCAGCACCTGCGGCAAGCGCATCAGCCGTTCGCCGGCCAGCACGATATCGGCGGCCCGATGCGCCATCGGCGCGCCGCAGGACAGCGCGATCGAGACATCGGCACCGCCCAGCACCGGCGCATCGTTGATGCCATCACCGAGCATCAGCACGCGATGGCCCTGCGCCTGCAGTTCCCGCAGGCGGGCCAGTTTGGATTCCGGGGTGGCGCGCGCCGACCAGCGCTCGATGCCGAGTGCGCTCGCGGTCGCTTCGACCGCCGCCGGCGCGTCGCCGCTCAGTACTTCGACCTTGAGGCCTTGTTTGCGCAGGGCGTCGATCGCCTCGCGAGCGTCACTGCGCGGACGGTCGGCGAGCTCGAAGCGGGCGAACGCGCGTTTACCATCGCCCAGCCAGATGCCGGGAAGCGTGCTGGCCAGGCCCGCAGCGAAAGCTGCATGGCCGATCCGCCAGTGTCGCCCTCCGACTTCTCCGGCGACCCCTGCGCCCGCGGTGACCTGCACCGCATGGGCGATGGGCGCCTCCGTGCCTGCGAACGCGCGTGCCAATGGATGACCGGCATCACGTTCGAGTGCCGCGGCGATTCGGGTCACCGCTTCCGAATCCAGATCGGCCAGCACCTCGACCTGCACAATTTGCGGGCTGCCGGTCGTGAGCGTGCCGGTCTTGTCGAGCAGCACGGTGTCGACCTCGGCGAGGTCGCTGAGCGCATCGCCGCGCAGCGGCAGGGCGCCAAGACGGGCCAACGCACTCCCTGCGGTGGCCAGCGCGGTGGGAATCGCCAGCGACAGTGCGCAGGGGCAGCTCACCACCAGCACCGCCAGCATCACTTCGAACGCTCGCTCGGGATGAATCTGCCACCACACGGCGAAAGTGAGTGCCGCGGAAACCAGCAGCGCGGCGACGAAATGGCCAGCGACGCGGTCGGCGATCTGGGCGACGCGCGGCCGTGTGTTCTGGGCGCGCTCGACCAGTTGGGTCAGGTGCGACAGGCGGGTGTCCTGGCCGGTGCGCGTGATCCGCATGCGCAGCGGCTGCAGGCGGGCCACGCTGCCGGCGAAGACTTCGTCGCCGACGCGTTTGGTCACGGGCGTGGATTCCCCGCTCAGCAGCGCCTCATCGACTTCGGCAGCCTCCATGTCGAGCACGCCATCGGCCGGCAAGGCCTCACCGACGGGAACGCGGACCCGGTCGTCGACAGCGAGTGCCGCGGTTGGCACCTGCGTTGCCTCATCGTCGGCATCCAGTTTCCAGGCCAGCGCCGGACGCGCCTGCGCCAGCGCGTCGACGGCAGCATTCGCGCGCTGGCGAGCCATCCGCTCGAAATAGCGCGCCACCAGCAGGAAGAACACGAACATCACCGCAGCGTCGTACCAGACGTGCGCGCCACCGCGCAGGGTCTCGATGAGGCTGGCGAAGTAGGCGAGCAGCACCGAGCTGCCGATCAGCGTGTCCATACCGAGGCGGCGCTGGCGGAACTCGCTGGCCATTCCGGCCAGAAAGGGCCAGCCCGCATAGAACACGACCGGCGCCGACACGCCGAAGGTGATCCAGCGGAAAAAATCCCGCGTCGCCGCGGGCATCTGGTTCGCGAAATCGAGGTACAGCGCTTCGGCGAACATCATCGCCTGCAGACTGCCGAGACCGGCCACGCCGAGTCTCAGCAGCAGCTGGCGCCGTTCGGCGGCGCGCGCGCGCTCCAGGCCTTCGCCGGGCGACAGGTGCGGGCTGTAGCCGAGTTCGGCCAGGCGTTCCAGCGCTGACGACAGCCGCAGGGCTTCCGGCTTCCAGCGCAGGCGCACGCGCCCGCTGATGGCGTTGGATTGGACGTCTTCCACGCCCTCCAGGGTGCCGAGCGCACGATCGATCAACCAGGAGCAGGCGGCGCAGCGCATGCCGTCGACGATCAGGGTGAGCTCGCGGCAGTCGGGCGCTTCATCCGAGACGCGACTGTGCTCGGCCAGCACGTCTGCCCGATCGAAGGCACGATAGTCGCGCGCGTCTTCGCCGACCCGGCGGCCCTGCTCCTCGCGCAGCCGGTAGTAGTCACCGAGGCCGGCCTGATCGATGAACCGCGCGGCGCCGGCACAGCCGCCGCAGCAGAAGGCGCGCTGCTCACCCTTGAACACGGACTGCACCGGCACCGGTGGCAGCGGTTCACCGCAGTGATGACAGGCGGAGACGCGCATGTCCATGTGCGCGATCAGCCGCTGGCGAGCATTGGGATCAGCTCGCTGCGGGTTGCGCCGGGGTCGAGACGCCCACCGACCCGCCAGCTGTTGTCCTCTGCCGACAGCTCGATGTTCCAGGCTTGGCCGACAGTGCCGTCGATGCGGCCGTGCCAGGATTCGCCGGCCTGCACCAGACGCAGCTCGAGATCGCGGCTGGCGCGTCCGGCGTGCAGCAGGCGCAGCGTGAGTGCAGGCGCGCCGAGCACTGAATCGGCCTCGGACGAGGCCTGCAGATTCACCTGGATCGCGCCGGTGGAGGGATCGACGCTGATCTCGCCGCGCAGTCCGAGTTCGATGGCGCGGCGGTCGGCGGCGATGTCGGCGTCCTGGATTTGCAGGGTGCGGCGCACCACGTCGGGAACTGCATCGGCGCTGCCGGAGCGGATCGCGATCGTGACCAGACTCAGTCCGACGATGACCGAGACGAAGGGGATCGCGATGACCAGCCACACCATCGGCTCGCGGAACCAGGGTCGGGCAGGGCTTGACTCATTCATTGCGGAGTATCGACCGAAGTCGCGGCCTTCGCCGCGGAGGCGACAGGGTAATCGCCGGGAGAATCGGGCGTTTGAGGTCGATCAAGCCGGCCAGTTGCTAGTGGGGAAATCCATCCGCAACGCTTCAAACCGTCATTGCGGGTCAGGTTTGCTCCCTTCGGTCGGTCGCGGTTCGCCCCAGACCTAGGTGTTTCCGCGACAGCCAGACAGCGGACGCGTTCGCCGAAACTGCACCGCGGCGCCATCCTTGGCGACCGCGGTGAGCCGGGGACACACTGGCGTAAGGTCCGGAGCGTGCTGGGGAGAGCCCGCTCCGGATGTCGGGTGGGGATCCAGCGGAAGACCCGCGCTGGGAGGGGAGTTCCATCCGACAAAGTACTTATCGCAAAACGAAGCGCAAATCGATCACGCCGTCCGCTTCGGCCCCGCGGTCCCTCAAACCGATCCGATTCAGGCCGCCGTCGCGGTCTCCGAGATCTGCGAACGCGCCTCGGCCAGCCCCTGCTTACGCTTGCCCGGCGACAGGTTCAGGCCTTCGGCGCGAACCACCTCGATTGCGTGGATGCCCAGAAAGGCGAAGACCTGCCGGAGATAGGCTTCCTGGAAGTCCGCCGGACTGGCGTCGCCGTAGACGCCGCCGCGCGTACTCGCCACGATCACCCGCTTGCCCGAGGCCAGACCCTCGGGGCCGTGTGCGGTGTAGCGGAAGGTCACGCCAGCCACGGCGATGCGGTCGATCCACGCCTTCAGCGTCGACGGCAGGCTGAAGTTGTACATCGGCGCGCCGATCACGAGAACGTCGGCGGCGAGGAACTCCTCAAGCACGGCCTTGGCCACTTCGGCTTCCTTGTGATCCGCCCCCGCGAGCGTGGCGCCTGTGAAGTGCGGCAACGGCTGCGCATCGAGGTCGCGGTACGTCACCTCGACATGCGGACTGTCGGCGCGCAGTTGAAGCACGGCGGCGGCGGTCAGCTCGCGGCTTGCGGATGCGCTGCCAAGCGCGCTGGAATCGATGTGCAGAACCTTCATGGGGGTGCTCCGTGGGTGGGCGATGGGCAAAGCTTGATTGGCTTCGCTGTTGCGATAAATCCGCCAGAAGAGCACGCTGCGTTGCGTGGATGGAACGAAGACGCGCGGTTCCTGCCCACGTCTTCGCTGCCCCGGCGGTCTGAGCACCGCCGAAGGCTGCCCTTTCGACTTCCCAATCCCCGATCCCGAATTCCGGCACTACAGATGCACGACCTCAACGATCTGCAGTTCTTCGCTCTGGTGGTGGAGCACGGTGGCTTTTCCAAAGCCGAGCGCGCGAGCGGTCTGCCCAAGTCGCGGCTGTCGCGACGCATCACGGCGCTCGAGGCATCGCTTGGAGCGCGTCTGCTGCAACGCTCCACGCGTCGATTCGCGGTCACCGAGCTGGGCCAGAGCGTCTATCGCCACGCGCGCGCGATGCTCGATGAGGCGCAGGCGGCGCGCGACGTGGTGGAGCGTCAGTCCGCTGTGCCACGGGGTCTGGTGAGAGTGAGCGCGCCGGTGGCGATCGCTCAGCAGCAGTTGGCCAGGCTCCTTCCAGAGTTCCTCGACCGCTTTCCCGAAGTGCGCGTCCAACTGCACGTCAGCAATCGCCGGGTCGATCTGATCAACGAGGGCATTGATGTCGCTCTGCGCGTGCGAACCCGCCTGAACGATGACGGCAACCTTGTTCTTCGCAGCTTCGCGCAGGTAAACGAGTACCTTGTAGCGAGCCCCGGTTATCTCGAACGGGCGGGCCGGCCGCAGCAGCCGGCGGATCTGTCTGCGCACGCATGTCTATCGATGAGCGAAGAGCCGGGTCAGCAGCGCTGGGAGCTGCATGGGCCGGGCGGAGCGATCGAACGGATCGAGTTCGAGCCCCGCTTGATGGCCCATGATTTTCCGGTGTTGCGCGAAGTCGCTGCCGCCGGGCACGGCATCGCACTGCTGCCTGAGACGGTCTGCGCGGATCTGCTCGGTGCCGGTGCGCTTGAGCGGGTGCTGCCGGCGTGGAGTCTGCCGCAGGGCATTTTCCATGCCGTGTTTCCGTCGCGCAGCGGCCTGTTGCCCTCGATCCGGGCGCTGATCGATTTCCTCGCCGAGCGCTTGCCGGTGCTGCTGGAAGCGCAGCGTCGGCATAGCGGATGTCCAGGTGAGTCGTCGGGCGCACTGGACGCCCTGGCCAAGCCACGGAAAAAATCGCGTACCCCCCTCTGAACTCTGGATCCAGTCCGACGAGACTTGAAATCGGGCGGCGCAGCGCCACCCTTTTCAGGCTGCGGGCATGTACCCTTCCGCCCCTGTCGATTTGCCAACGCACGAGGCCCGACCGTGAGTGTCTTGATGTTTGCTGCAGGTCTGGTCCTGCTCGTGGTGGGCGCGGACCTGCTGGTGCGCGGAGCCAGTCGACTCTCCCTGAGTCTGGGCGTGACACCTTTGGTGGTGGGGCTGACCGTGGTTGCCTTTGGGACCAGCGCGCCCGAGCTTGCAGTCTCAGTGCAAGGCGCCCTCAGCGGTCAGGCCGACATCGCGATCGGCAACGTGGTCGGCAGCAACATTTTCAATGTGCTGTTCATTCTGGGCGCAGCTGCACTGATCACGCCGCTTGTGGTTCACAGGCAAATTGTGCGCAAGGAAGTGCCGATCATGATCGGCGT
>JBIJCA010000127.1:0-12330 GCA_044344935.1 Aquimonas sp.
GGCTTCGATGGTGCGCGTTCGCGCGAACAGGGCGGGCGTCGCCAGTGCCTGCTGCGGGCTGAGTTTCCAGTCGAGCACGCCGATGATGCTGCGGGCGACCGAGGCGATGATGGTGCTGCCGCCCATCGAGCCCGTGACCAGCACGAGCGTGCCGCCGGCATCGGTGACGATCGACGGTGACATCGACGAGCGCGGCGCCTTGCGCGGGGCGACGGCGTTGGCGACCGGCTTGCCGTCGATCACCGGCTCGAACGAGAAATCGGTGAGCTGGTTGTTGAGCCAGAAGCCGCCGGCCATGCGCTGCGCGCCGTACTCGGATTCGATGGTGGCAGTGAGGGCCACCGCGTTGCCTTCGGCATCGACGATGGAGAGATGCGTGGTGCCGTTCTCCTGCATGGCGCTGCTGCCCCAGCGCAGGCGCAGGGCCTCGCCGGCCGGCGCACCGATCGGGATCGCATCGCGGCCGGCACGAAGATCGATCAGCGCGGCGCGCGCGTCGAGATACTCGGGCGCCAGCAGCGCTGCGGTGGGCGTTTCGACGAAGCGGTCGTCGGCCATGTAGTGGTCGCGATCGACGTAGGACAGCCGGCTCGCCCACAGGAAAGCCGCCCAGTCGTCGATGTTCTGCGGCCCGTCGGGTGCAGGGCGCGCGCGCGCGTACAGGCCGAGGATCGACAGCATCGCGTTGGCCGAACTCGGTGAGGGAACGGAGCAGACGCGTTGTGCGCGAAAGGGCGCACACAGGGGATCAAGACGTCGCGGAGCGAACGCCGCGAGATCCTCCAGGCTCAAAGTGCCAGCGCGCGGCTCGCGCTGCGCGGCGGCGATGATCTCGTCGGCGATGCGCCCTTGTGTCAGTGCGCGCGGGCCCTGCTCGGCGATCGCGCGCAGGCTGCGTGCGTACTCAGGGTTGCGCAGGCGATGGCCCTGCGGCCAGGGCTGACCCTGTGCATCCAGATAGATCGATCGCGCCTGCGGGTCCTTGGCGAAGCGTGCGGCGTACGTCTGCAGGCTGCGCGCAAGGCGCGGGCCGATCACGAAGCCCTCTTCGGACAAGCGGATCGCCGGCCGCATCAGCCGCGCCCACGGCAGCCGGCCGTGCGTGTCATGCGCCATCGCCAGCATCGCCACCAGGCTCGGCGTGCCGATCGACAGCCCGCTGGCCTGGGCGATCTCGAAGGGCATGGGCTGGCCGTCGGCCTGCAGGAACATGTCCGACCGCGCGCCGGCCGGCGCCCATTCGCGGCCATCGAAAGCCTCGATCACGCGATCACTCGCGCGGTAGTGCACGAGCAACCCACCGCCGCCGACGCCCGAAGACTCGGGCTCGACCAGGCCGAGCGTGAGCGCGACGGCGATGGCAGCGTCGACGGCGCTGCCGCCTTCGCGGAGGATTTCCAGCCCAGCCTCCACCGCCAGCGGATCGGCGGCGGCGACCATGGCTTCGCGGGGCACGCCGTCCGCGCGCTGGGGGAGCGGCGAACAGCCTGCTGTCAGGAGAATCAGGCTCAGCCACAGCGTGAGGCGAACGGCGGTGGTAGGCATCGCGTGTTGCTCCCTGGGTTGGGCCGACAGGATGTCAGGTCGATAGGCCTCGGTGGGTATCGCGCAGCATCCGATCTGCCTTGCATCGGGTCCTTCCGAAGCAGCACGGGCGACTCGCGCCTTCCGCGGACGGCCGCCCCATGGAAAGGACTCGCTGGGCGCCCGCCAGGGCTGCGATCGCGACAGCTGAGGCCTGATGGGGCGTTTGCTGGCCTATGCGTGGCCGCGTGCGCAGCGCGAACCGTGCCGAGCGGAGCGGGCCGGCGGCGCCAGCGCTGCGGCCTGAGATTCCAGAACGCGACATGCGTTTCCGCCTCTCCAGCAGGCCCCGCGCCGCAGTGCGGCGCCCCCATCGCGGCAGATGTCGGCGCCGGCCGAGTGTCAGATCTGACAGCTGGTTGGCCCCGAGCAAGTGGCTTAGTTTAGTGATGCCGATCACATTCGGCCGTCAGCCACCTACACCGGGAGAACCACCATGCCTATGTCGCAGCCTCCGCTGCTTGCCGCCCTCGTGGCCGCCTGCAGCCTCTCCTTCAGCGCGGTGGCCGCCGCCGAGCCCATCTCCGCTTCGAACAGCCTGCAGTACGTCCAGTCGAGCTGTTCGATCTCAGCGCGTGAATTCAGCACCTGGTTCGAGAACGGCAGCATCGCCGCCGGGGGCGACGTCAAGTTCGCCGACAGCCTGGCCTTTCCCGCCGAGCCCAGCGCCTGTGACTTCTACAAGTGGGCGCACCAGATGTTCCTGTGGATCAACTCGCCCGAAGCCGGCGGCACCGTGCTCGACTCGCCGGTGTTCTTCGATCTGCTCTTTGACGCGGCAGGCAACGGCACCTACGTGCGCAACGGCGCCGGTGCGCCGGGCAACCGCTTCAGCCTGCGCGGCAGCAAGCCGCAGCAGTTCCAACCCGGTGGCCAGGCGGGTGGCAACGACACCCTGCTCAGTCTCAACGGTTCGCTGGTCTACTTCGCCACCCACGCCAATGACGTCTACGCCTGGTTCAACACCGCGGTCATCAATGGCGCGGTTTCGCAGGACGCCGCCTTTCCAACCACGCAGGCGGAACTGACGCCGATTCTTGCCTACGCCAGCCAGCACGGCAGCAACCTGCCTGACGGCAATGCCCTCACCCTCGAACTGAAAACGGCCTGGGTGGATGCGAGCACGGTCGCCGACGTCAGCCAGTACCTCACCACGGTTGCGGCCGTGCCCCGCTACCAGAAGACCAGCACTACCGTCTGGACCCTCGACCCGCAGCAGCCGACCGAGGTGAAGACCCTGGCCCTGGTCGGCATGCACGTGGTGGGGCCGGTCAAGGGCCATCCGGAAATGGTCTGGGCCACCTTCGAGCACAAGGACAATGCGCCCGACAACGACTTCTACTTCAACAGCCTGTTCGGTCAGCAGCTCGAACTGCCCTACAACTCGCAGGGCGCCTGGAACTTCATGCAGAACGGCGGCAGCCGCGAGGGCGCGCTGGTGGCGCAGATGACCGTGCAGAGCAACGGCAATCTGCAGGCCACTGCAGGCAACAGCGTCCGAGCGAACGATGTGTATCGGCTCAATCCCTGGGGCAGCGCACCGACCCCGGCCTCGGCCGACAACAACAGTCAGCTGATCTCGCTGAACTTCGATGTCCGCCTCATGCTGGGCCTGGTGCAGGACGTGCGCGCGAACTACTTCCAGGTGGGCGCGGTGTGGTCGAAGGACGGCTCGATTCCCGCGAGTGGCAGCGACCCGGCACTGGCCGGCTCGGTGCTGCTGGCGAACACCACCATGGAGACCTACCACCAGCAGAGCCCGCCGGGCTGCTTCGGCTGCCACGGCGCGTCGAGCGGCAAGAGCACCGACACCAGCCACCTGTTCTCGACCGACAACACACCGCTGGTGCCGAAGTCGCGCTGATCCACAGCGGTCGCCGCCCGAGGACGCGCGTGGCGCGTCTTCGGGCCTGCGGGGACCTGTACGGCCGCGCACCCATCGGCGCCCAGGCGCGGCCGTCGAAGGCCTCGATCGCGCGATCACCGACCCGCTAGTGCGGAGGCAATCCACCGCCGCCGACGCCCGAAGACTCGGGCTCCACCCGGCCGAGGGTAAGAGCGAGGGCGATGGCAGCAGGGTGCAGACTCTAGCTGCACGCCACTAAGGTGCGCCCTCGCCACCGCTGGAGCGGAGTTACATGTCGACGCTGATGCTGCTCGCCCTTCTGCTGTCAGCCCCTGGAGCGGCCAATCCGGCCAAGGCCGCTGCCCAGCCGGGGATGGTCTTCTTCGACGACTTCGAGCTGACCCGAACCACGCCCACCTACTACGACCGCGCCCTGCGCAACCCGATGAAGGGCTTCACCCACTCGATCGGGCACCCGTGGGCCAGCACGCGGCACGTGTACTTCCGCTGGAACGAGCTGGAGAACCGCGAGTCGGATGGCCTCGATCGCATCCTGCAGGTCAGCCACCAGCAGTTTGCTGACGGCCCGGCGAACAACGTCAAGTTCATCCCGCGCGTCTATCTGCACTGGAGCCAGGACAACCAGAAATACTGGCCCGAAGACATGCAGACCGACGACTACACCAGCGCGCAGTTCCAGGCGCGGGTGACGCGGCTGGTGCAGCGTCTCGGCCAGGCCTGGAACAACGATCCGCGCGTGGCCTTCGTCGAGCTTGGCATCTTCGGCAAGTGGGGCGAGCACCACTCGCCCAGCCCGACACCGGCGATGCAGGTCCTGGTGGGCCAGGCCTTTCGCGATGCCTTCCCGGACAAGAAGGTCTCGGTCCGACATGCGTGGACGGAGTTCCAGGGCCTGGGCATGGGCGTGTACTGGGACAGCTGGGGGCACTACCAGCAGATGTGGGGCAACGGTGATCGCATCGCCGCGTTGAACCGCGACCACCAGCTCTACCTGCAGACCTATATCGGCGGTGAGGTTGCCTACGACTGGGGCGAGTGGCAAACCCAGCCGGGCCTGAACCCGACTGCGAGCGTGTCGAACGCCGTGCACCGTGACTTCCTGATCAATTCCATCCGCTGGCTGCACGCCACGCAGCTGCGCTGGATCTCCGCCTACGACCAGAACGATCCGACCGCATGCGCCGGCGCAGAGCAGCTGCAGCGCGCGCTGGGCTATCGCTTCGTGCTGGATCGCGTCGGCTTCGATGCCGAGGTGGGCACTCGCGGCCTACGCGTCGAGCTTGAGGTCAGGAACGAGGGCTCGGCGCCCTTCTACTACCGCTGGCCGGTGGAAGTGGCCTTGCACCACCCCACCACCCGTGCCATCGCGTGGAAGGGGACGTTCTCGAATCTGGACATCCGGCGCTGGACGCCCGGAAGCCACTGGACGCCGCCGCAGTTCGAGGCGATCGGACTCTGGCCGGGCCAGGCAGTGGCCGCCGGCTGGTCCTCGCAGCCGATCGGCTGGGGCACACCGCCGTCCACGCACCGCGTCGCGCAGACCTTCTTTCCGAACGCAGCACCCGGCGAGTACGTGCTCAGCGTGGCGGTACTCGATCCGGCAGGCCTGCAGCCCGCGCTGCGCTTCGCCACACGCCAGTACTGGAACGGCGGACGCCACCCGATCGGCCGGGTGGCTGTCGGCCGCACCGGCGGCGGCGTGCTGCCTGCCGGTTTCAGTTACGACGACCCGGCGCTCGATGTCAGCCTTCGCTACAGCTATCCATGAGTCACTGGGCGCGCGCCCTTGGCGCACCGCGCGATGTCGGAAGCGCAGCGAAGCCAGCCTGAGCCCGGAAGAGCCAGGCGTCCGGGTTGGCGGGCGGGCCCTGAGCTCTTCGCGCCGAGCGCCAGCGGCGACATGCCGACGCGTCAGCGCCAGCCGCACGGCCTTCGCCAGAGGGCCTCGCTTGATCCCTGCAACAGACTGCGCTTGCTGCAGGCTCAGAGCCCGCTCATCGCCGACTCGCACAGGCTGGCGTTCGACATGTTCTGCTGCTGGCCGTCGCTGGCCGAAGCGACGCCCATCAGCGCGAGGTTGCAGGCAGCGCTGAAGGGCGTGCCAGCGTGCGCGAGAGGCTTCAGACAGGCGCTGTCGAGGCGCAGGATCAAGGCATCGCACTGCGGGGCGAGGCTCCAGCCCGCACCAGGGCTGGGCGCCCGCTTCGCTCGAAACCTGCGGCTTTCCGAACTGCAGTTGAGTTGCGCGAGCGCGGTGCCAGGCGTCGGCGCGCTCATCACGCCCTCGGAGTGGCTGGTCACCACGCTGATGAGCGGCAGCACTTCGGAGCCACGCAGGGCACCCAGGATGCCGTCTCGCACCTCGCTGTAGTGAACGGCGCAATCGACATCGGCCGCAGGGGTCGCGAGGGCGGACGGAGCGGAGGCCTGCGCGGCTTGCGGGGCTTCTGCCGAGTCGCCGCTGCAGGCGGACAGGGCAAGGGCTGACAGGGCGAGCAGGGCGATTCGATTCAGCATGGAAGGTCCTCGTGGGTTCGACGGTCACGGTGCGCACAGACCGGTCGCGCGGCGGGTTGAAGCCGGGGATACGCGCCGGGTGGGCGAAACCCGACAGCGCACGCCTTGACACGTTCGGCACACCGCGCTGCGCGGCGCGACTGCGGAGTGCCTCGCACGGTGTGGCCAGCGGGCTGATCGCAGGTTTACCACGGCTAGCAGCCACGCTGCCCGCGAGGCTTTCGATGCCGCCGAATTCCCGGCCCGCCACACACGCACGCGAGGCGATCGAAGCTGCATGGCGAATCCGCATGCGGTCTTCCGTGTCCGGTTCGAAGCATCGGCAATCGGCTGCGCATGCAGGCGCCGCCTTCCACGGGTTGCCCGGCCTGCGCCCGCCACACGCCGGTGGCCCAGCAGTGGGCGACGTCCAAGGGCGGCGGCATTGCCCTGCGCCTGCCGATCGTACGGGCGAAGCGGACGCTGACCGAACCCAGAGACAGCAGCAGCCCGCCCGACCGCAGACACCGCGCACTCGCCCTGCTTGCCCAGGAGACACCGATGAGTGCGCCGTTCATCACCGGCGGCAACTTCTCTGTCTCACGACGCCTGGTGGGCAACGTGTTCTAGGAGCGCAGCACAGGCCTCTTCGGCAACGGCTCGGAGTAAGCGAACACGACGCTGAGTGATCGCAGCGCGCGGCCTGCCACGGATGGCGCGCCCCTGACACCTGGGGAACGCCTGCGCTGACGCGTCAGCGACGCCAGAGCAAGCGCGTTGCGCACGGCGCAAACCATGGGCCGCCGGGAACAGCAGCGCTCAGCGGCGCTCCCACTCCATCAGCAGAAAGTTCGGCGCGCGCCGATAGCGATCGGCCTTGTCGCCCGCCACGCCCACAGGCGCGGGTTCGGCGAAGTGGCGCAACTCGAAGCCCAGCGACAGCAGCGCCTGCAGGTAGCGCTGAAGCGGCCGATGGTGGTTGGCGATGCGGATACCCTGCCAGGCGATCCAGGTGACGCTCTCCTGCAGATAGTGGTCGATGCAGAAGCGACGGCTGCCGTCGGGCTCGCGGCTCCAGCCCTGCCCTACCGCAGCGGTGTTGAAGCCCTGCAGGTTGGCGATCAGCAGGCTGCCGCCGGGCTTCAGCACGCGATGCGCCTCAGCCAGCGCGGCATCGAGTTCGGCGATATCGATCAGCGACAGGTAGAACACGGCGAGATCGCAGCTCGCATCCTGCAGCGGCAGCGACTCCGCGCCGGCGATGCGGTAGTCACCGGCCGGATCACATCGACGCGCCTGCTCGATCAAGGCGCGGGTGGGGTCGATGCCGATGCAGTCGATGCCCTCGGCCTTCAGCATCCGGCAGAAGCGCCCCTCGCCGCAGCCGATATCCACCGCGCTCTGAATGCCGCGCCCGCGCACCCGCTGCAGCATCGGCGCATCGAGCACATGGCGACGACCCCAGTCGCCCTCGCTGCCGATCACCTCGATCCAGGCCTGCGCGGATGCCTCCCAGCCCTGTGTCATGCGCGTTCCTCTGATCTGGCGAAGCGCCGCACTCTAGCCCGGACGCAGCGAGCGTCCAATCACCGCGACGCCGCGCCGCTGCACCCGCGCTCAGGCGCGGGAAGCCTCGTCCAGCGCGCGAAAGCGGAACCCGCGGAACCGCGCCTCGCCCTGCCCGGCCGCATACAGCCCGGGCTTCAGCATGTGGAAGCCGCCGCGCACGTTGTGGTGGTAGCCGGAGACTTCCATGCCGCGGTCGTAGCGGGTCCAGTGCCGGCCATCGTCGGAGGTGTCGAAGGTGACGATGTGGCGGTCGTTGCGCACGCGCATGTGCAGTCGGCGCCCGTGCGGGTTGGCCGGGCGCGCACGCTCGATGCCGTACTGGTGGGTGACAAAGCGCTCGCCGTCGAAACCGAGCCCGCAGTAGAGCCTGTCGTCGTACCACAGCAGCAGGCCGGCGACGGCGCCCTCATCGATCTCGATTTCGCACTCGAACTCGTAGGCCTGTTCGCCGACCACGCAGAGCAGCGGCGGCGAACTCGACGGCGCGCTGCCGCGGGCCGCGAAATGCAGGATGCGATCGTCGACGCGCAAACGCTCGGCCTCGTCAGGTGCCGGGCGGAAGAAGCTCCACTGCAGGCCGTAGCGCAGCGCGCTGAAGTCATCCGACAGCGCCATGCCGTGCGGGGGCGGCTCGCGGTCGGGCTCATGCGGGCGTGGCGCCGACAAGGGCTGCGACAGGTCGCCGCCACCGAACTCGAACCAGCCGTCCTCGCTCCACTCTACGGGCGCCAGCAGGCACTGCCGGCCCAGCGTCCAGAAGCCGTTCTCGTAGCCGTGGTACGCGCCCCACCAGTCGCCCTTCGGCCCTTCCACCAGGGTGGCGTGGCCGCGCGACCACCACTGTTCCGCCGCCGACCGGGTACGCACCAGCGGATTGCGCGGATGGTGCTCCCACGGCCCGTGGATCGACTTCGCGCGCGCCGCGATCACCATGTGCCCGGTCGGTGGGCCGGCGGTGCCGCCGACCGCGGTGATCAGGTAGAAGTACTCGCCGCGGCGAGTGATCTTCGGGCCCTCCGGTGCAAAGGCTTCGACCACCCAGTCCGGCGGATAGCGCCAGGGGTCGTAGACGTGCTCGGGCTCACCGATGCGCGACAGCCCGTCATCGGCCAACCGCACGCGATCGCCGCCGGACAGGAACAGCCAGCGCGAACCGTCTTCGCCGACCGCATGCCCCGGGTCGATATGGTTCGGCAGGTCCAGGTCGATGGGCTCGGACCACGGCCCGCGGATGTCGTCGGCGTAGATCACCCAGCTGCTGGTCTTCGAACCCGGCGCCGCGGTTTGCTTGGTTGGCAGGTAGATGTAGAAGCGCCCCTGGTGTTTGATCAGCTCGGGCGCCCACACCGAGCCGATGTTGCGGGTCAGCGCCGGGCCGATCGGCTGCCAGTTCAGTAGATCGCGCGAGTGCCAGATCAGCAGACCCGGATAGGCCTCGAAGCTCGAGAAGGTCATGTAGTAGTCGTCGCCATCCTTGACGATCGACGGGTCGGGCCGATCGCCGGAGACGATGGGATTGAGGTAGCGGCCGTCGCCGAGATCGGCGCGCCGCTGGTTCTCGACGCCGCGCGCCCAGGCCGGCTGCGGGCGCTGCGGCGCGCAGTCGAGGTCGGCGGCAAGAGCACGCCGGCCCGCGCCATCGCTGGCGCCGTCTGCGCTGTCGACGCCCGCCGCGGGCGTCTTCGCGTCGGGCACGGCGTCCGCAGCGAAGGACTCAGCGGCCAGCGCCCCAGCGCCGAGCCCCCGCGCGCCAAGGCCGGCCGTCTTCAACAGTTCGCGTCGTGTGTGCATGGGCTCGTCCCTGTCATCGCCTCAGTTCAATGGGAGGAAGATGCCGGAACCTGCCACCGGTGTCATGCGCGGGATTCCGGCCATACCGCTCGGAATATCTGCAGCCTTCGGGCGCAGTTGCGCCTTGCCGGTCGCGCGTGCGGACACGCGCGGCAGGCCGGTGTCGACGGCGCTGCCGCAGCGCCCCAGCCGTGGAGAGGCCCGCCCCTACCCCTACACTGGCGCCGCAGCAGTGCCGGCCAAGTCGCGCTACCGATCGCGACGCGCGGCCCTGTGTGCTTTCTCTCTGACCGAGCTCTCCATGTTGAAGCGTCTGCTTTCTTCCCTGCTGCCCCGCTCTTCCACCGCCGCAGCGGCCGCACTGGACGCGACCGGCGCCATCGCCACGCCCCAGCACTTCGCGGCCATACCTATCCCGTGGTGCAGCGGCACCACGCTGCCGCTGCCCGACTGGGATCGGCTCGCGCTGCAGGAGCCCGCCGGGCTCAACGATGCGGCACGCCACGACTGGTGGACGGCCGCCGCCGCGCACTGGCTGCTGGCGACAGGTCGCGAACTCCCGGGCGACTATCGGCTGCGCTCAAGCCCCGATTTCCTGCTGCTGTCGAACCTGCCGGATCGCCCGGCGCAGCTGTTCCTGCAGTTCTGTCAGGACGTGCACCGCTGGATTCGCCGCAATCTTGGCGACATCGCCAGCGACGCCGGGCACGGCAAGCACGTGGTGATGGTGTTCGGGAGCGAAGACGACTACTACCGCTACATCAGCCACTACTACCCCGAGGAAGGCGAGTTCGCGCTGTCTTCAGGGATGTTCGTCAACGCCGGCTATGGGCACTTCGCGATGTTCGAGGGCGGCATGGAGCAGATGCAGCCCACCGTCGCGCACGAGCTGACGCACAGTCTGGTGAGTCATCTGCCGATTCCTGCCTGGCTCAACGAAGGTCTGGCGACCAACACCGAGGCCGCCCTCTTTCCGCACCTGTTCGCGCCCTCGGCCCAGCTCCACCACCCGAACGAGATGGTGCGTAAGCACGCGGACTTCTGGAACGCCGACACCATCCAGGAATTCTGGTCAGGCAAGTCCTTCCTGCGCACCGACGACGGCAACCTGCTGTCCTACGACCTCGCCCGACACCTCACTGGCCGGGCCGCGCGCGCCGAAGAGCGCTTCCGCGCCTTCGTGCGCCACGCCCACCAGCGCGACGCCGGCGTTGGCGCAGAGCCGCACCTCGGCTTTCGCATCGCCGACCTGGCCACAGCCATGCTCGGCGAGGGCGAATGGACGCCTGATCCCTCGCGCTGGCGCGCCGGCGTGGAGCGGGGTCAGTTCCAGGCGCCGAGAGAGGGTCGCCAGGGATTCCGCTGATCGCGTTCGCCTGAGGTCAGGAGACACTGCGGAGACCGCATGCCTTTCTTGATTGCAAACCAGGCGACACCCGGATTCGAACGGTGGATGTCGACGTCGCTGGAAGCCCTGCTCCGCCGACCTTTTCAGAGCTCCGCGGAATGCGGAGCTCGACGCCGCGCAGTGTGGTGCATTCGCCATGCCCACGCCATCCGGCGCGCAGCGTCGGGCGGCGGCGACACGATCGGCATGCGCACCGAAGCCTGATGCGCGCGACGATCAGGCGCGAGCCGACGATGTCAGATGCTGGGCGCCTCGAATCCGTCGGCAAACATCGGGCTGCTGCACTCGTGCACCTGACGCGGATTGACCAGCACGAAGAACTCGCTGCCCAGCGGCATCTGCGTAACGTTCTGCTGCAAGATCGCCCAGCGTGCAACGTCCGGCAGATAGCGCACATCGAAGTGTTGAGGGATCTGCGGGCCGTTGAAGATGCGCGTCGCATGCACCTGCGCGCACGGCTTCGCATCGAGCAGCGGATGGGCGAGCACCAGCGCTTGGCCGCTGCGGTTGGCCTCGGTGGCGACCGCGCGGAACGCGTTGGGGCTGGGGTCCTGCGAGTAGAGGTTGAAGCCGACCCCGAGCGGCATATCGGACGGCGCCGGCGCCATGTTCGTCACCCCCCAGTTGCCAGGCCCGCCGGGCGGCGAGAAGTAGAACACTCCCACCGGCTGCGGGTTGTAGATGTCCATCCCGCCGCTGGTCCAGTTCTGCGTCACCAGAACGAACTTCTCGGGCTGGTTGTTGAGCGAGGAGTTGTCGATGACGCTGGCGAAGCTGGCAAAGATCTTGACGCTCTCAGCGGTGGTGACGTGCCCGAAAACGCCGGGCCCCTCCTGCGGACGGAACACGTTGAACGTGCTGTTGATCGGTACCGCCACGAAATCCTGGCTGAAGATTCGCCACCGCGCGGAGGCGTAGAACACGCCGTGCGGACGACTGTAGGCGAGCCCGCCTGTCGCCGCGCCGGCGTTGAAGTTCGGCGTGGTGAAGACGCGCGCTGCCGGATCGCCATTGATCGACGGATGGTCAAGCGCGGTCACGTGGGCAACGGTGTTGCTGGAAACCGCCCGGTGCAGCAGCGAGACGTCGCCGAATTCGCGCGCGCCGATGTCGATATCGCTGCCGCTTCTGCGCCGCATGCCGTCGCCGTCGAGCTGCGGCATGCCGGCGAATGCGGGCGCCAGCCCGCCGAACGCGGTGTCGCCCGCATCGATCGCAGGCGAGCCGGCGCGCAGCCAGGGGTTCGTGCGCGACAGCAGCAGCGGGTCACTGGTAATCGTCCCAGCTCCGGGGGTAAAGCCAATGCTGGCGCCGCTGTCGAAAATCAGGTTGTGGCTGTTGGTGACGGCGCTGGCGTCGGTAAGGATCAAGGCGCGAGAACTGCTGTGAGCGATCAGGTTGTTGACGATGGTGCCGCGCAGATCCGGCGTGCTGGCGCTCGGCCACTTGACGTACTCGATGCCGATGGCGCGATTGACGATGGTGTTGTTGTAGACACGCGCGCTGACCTCGGCATTGTCGCCGCGCACGCTGATACCGGCGCCGCCGCCGGTTCGGCCGACCAGTACATTGCTCGCCACATCGGCACGCGTCCTGCCCGCCCCCACGCCACCGC
>JBIJCA010000399.1:0-3312 GCA_044344935.1 Aquimonas sp.
ATGTGCAGCATGCCGAGGAAGCCGCAGCGGAAGCCGAAGCCCATCGCCTCGGAGCTCTCCGGCTCGAAGCGCAGCGCCGCATCGTTCAGGCGCAGCTTCTCCAGCGCTTCGCGCAGGTTCGGAAAATCCTCGGCATCGACCGGGAACAGGCCCGCGAAAACGCGCGGCTGCATCTGCTGGAAACCGGGCAAGGGCTGCGCGGCGGGCTTGGCCGCCAGGGTGATGGTGTCGCCGACAGGCGCGCCGTGCACATCCTTGATCGAGGCGCACATCCAGCCAACCTCGCCCGGGCCGAGCTTGCTCTTGACCAGGCGCTTGGGCGTGAACACGCCGACCTGGTCGACCTGATGCACGCGACCGGTGGTCATCACCACGATCTTCTCGCCCGGCACGAGATCCCCTTGCATCACCCGCACCAGCGACACCACGCCCAGGTAGTTGTCGAACCAGGAATCGATGATCAAGGCCTGCAGGCGATCGGTGTCGCCGACCTTGGGCGGCGGAATCTTCAGCACGATCGCTTCAAGCACGTCGCGCACGTTGAGGCCGGTCTTGGCGCTGATCTGCAGCGCGTCGGTGGCATCGATGCCGATCACGGCCTCGATTTCGCCCTTGACCTTTTCGCAGTCGGCGGTCGGCAGGTCGATCTTGTTCAGGACGGGAATGACCTCCAGGCCCTGCTCGACCGCGGTGTAGCAGTTGGCGACCGATTGCGCCTCGACGCCCTGCGCCGCATCCACCACCAGCAGGGCGCCTTCGCAGGCCGACAGCGAACGGCTGACTTCGTAGCTGAAATCGACGTGGCCGGGGGTGTCGATGAAATTGAGCTGGTAGGTCTGACCGTCGAGCGCGGTGTAGGGCAAGGACACCGACTGCGCCTTGATGGTGATCCCGCGCTCGCGCTCGATGGGGTTCGAGTCGAGCACCTGGGCTTCCATCTCGCGCTCGGCGAGGCCGCCGCAGATCTGGATGATGCGATCGGCCAGGGTGGACTTGCCGTGGTCGACGTGGGCAATGATGGAGAAGTTGCGGATGTGCTGCATGGATGGGGCCGATTGGCCCGCCTCTGGCTTCAAGATGACCGCGGATTATAGCCCGCGGCTTTGCCGCGGGCGGGATTCGGGAGTGGGGATTCGGGATTCGTTGGCGCCGTCCTCGCAAGCGTGAAGCTCGCGCGCCGAGCCAAGCTCTCCCCTCATGTGGGGTGCAAGCCTGGAGGAAGGCGGCACTGGCCGCGGCTGCGCACTCTTCGGCGAATCCCGAATCCAAGCTCTCAACCCATTGGGCTCGCCAGCCGCTCCAGAAAGCGAGGAAGCGCGCTCGGGTCGGCGATGATCATGAAAACGAGACCGTAAACCGCACCCCACAGATGCGCGCTGTGATTCACGCGGTCGCCACCGCGGCGGTCCATGTAAACGCTGTAGGCGATGTAGAGGCCGCCGTAGATCACTGCCGGTACCGGCACGAAGAACACGAAAATCAGGTTCCAGGGCGCCAGCAGAATGAAGGCGAACAGCACCGCCGAGACCGCGCCGGACGCACCCAGCGTTCGATAGTGCGGGTCGCGGGCGTGCCGGAAGTAGCCGGGCAGCACCGACACCAGAAGGGCCGAGAGATAGAAAAAGGGAAACGCCCACAGGCCGAAGCGCTCGGCCAGGAAGCCCTCGATCTCGCGCCCGAAGAAGAACAGCGTGATCATGTTGAACAGCAGATGATTGAAGTCAGCGTGCACCAGCCCATAGGTGAACAGACGGTCGTACTGACCTCGCTCAACAGCGGGCGACCACAGCAACAAGCGGTTGAGCAACGCCGGGCGCTCGAAGCACTGCCAGCTCACCAAGGCGGTGAGCAGAATGAAGCCCAGAGTGAAAGGAAAGTCGAACTGCATCAGTCGGCTCCCGGCAGTTCGAACGGCCCGTACTTGGATTCGGCCTGCTGCCAGGCCGGCCGCGCCCTCACCCGCGCCACGAAGTCGCGCACGCGCGGCAGCTCCAGCCCACTGCGCTCGACGGCCGCCATCAGCGGGTAGCTCATCTGGATGTCCGCCGCCGAGAAGGCATCGCCAGCGAACCAGTCGGACTTCGCCAGCTGCTGCTCGATGAAGCGGAAGTGCGTCTGCAGCTGCGGCCGCACATAGCTGGCGATCACCTTGGCGCTCAGCCCCTTCACGATCGGCCTGACGAAGAAGGGCATCGGCTGGCTGGGCAGCCGCGCGAACACCAGGGCGAGGACCAGCGGGGTCATCAGCGAGCCTTCCGCGTAGTGCAGCCAGTAGCGGTAGTCGAGCGCAGCCTGGGTGCCCGCGGCCGGCTTGAAGCGGCCCTTGCTGTCGTAGCGCTCGACCAGGTACTCGATGATGGCGCCGGACTCCGCCACCGTGACTTCGCCATCGGTGATCACCGGCGACTTGCCCAGCGGATGCACCTTCATCAGCGACTTCGGCGCGAGGATGGTCTTGGGGTCGCGCTTGTAGACCTTGACCTCGTAGGGCAGCCCCAGCTCTTCCAGAAGCCACAGCACGCGCTGCGAGCGCGACTTCTCCAGATGATGGACGACGATCATGGGCAGGTTCCGGGCGGGACAAGGCCGCCAAGGGTAGCCCAGGCACCGGGTCTGCAGCCTCCTCGCCGAGTCTTCACGGTTTCCGGCTAACCTGTGCGGCCTTCACCGCCCGAGAGCGCACCCCATGAGCATCCAGATCGGCGACGCCATTCCCGAAGCCACCCTCAACCTGCTGCGCGATGGCGTGCAGGCCGTGACCACGCACGAACTCTTCAAGGGCAAGAAGGTGGTGCTGTTCTCCGTGCCCGGCGCGTTCACCCCGACCTGTTCGGCCAAGCACTTGCCCAGCTACGTGGAGAAGTTCGAGGACTTCCAGCGCCGCGGGATCGAGGTCGCCTGCATGGCGGTCAACGATGCCTTCGTGATGGGCGCCTGGGGCAAGAGCCAGAACACCCCGGACGGCCTGATGATGCTGGCCGACGGCAATGGCGCCTTCACCCAGGCACTGGGCCTGGAGCTCGACGCATCGGCCTTCGGCATGGGCATCCGCAGCAAGCGCTTTGCGCTGTACGCCGAAGATGGCGTGGTCAAGCTGCTCCATGTCGAAGCTGCCGGCGAGTACAAGGTGTCGTCGGCCGAAGCCGTGCTGGCAGCGCTCGACGCCTGACCCAGCGCAGTCTCTGGACATCCCCGACGCGGGCGCCCTGGGCGCCCGCTTCGCGTTTCCGGCTTGCGCTTCCACGGCCTCGCCCTCACCTTGCCGCGATGGAAACCCCCGCCCCTGCCGCCGACCACCGCCGCACCACCCGC
>JBIJCA010000128.1:0-12302 GCA_044344935.1 Aquimonas sp.
AGTTGGAATGGAAAACGCGCGCAGGTTGGGGTCCACCAGCATCGCAGTCGTGCCGGAGTCGAACGACTCGTAGATGCCGTTCGCGGCGCCGATTGCCAGTCGGCGAGGCTGCAGCTGATGCGCGATGACCGGAGTGAGGAACTGTCCTTGCGGGGTGGCGCCGTTGCCGGTGACCCGCAGGGAGGGGAACTCAGTGCGCAGCAGGTTGTTGTCGGCGTCGTAGGTGCGGCGTGAGAAGGCGCCGAGGTTCTGGGCGCTGGAGAAGGTCATCGAGCGACCCTCGGCGGCGAACTGGAAGCGGTCCACCGCCACCGCGCCGCCATCACCGCTCAGCACCACGCCCCACTGCGGTTGACCGCTGAGCAGCTGGCGCATGTTGGCGTTGTCCTGATTACCGGACTGGGTGACCCGAGACAGCGGGTCGTAGGCCAGACTGTGCTGCTCGGTCACCTGCAGATCGCCGTTGAGGCTGACCCAGTCGCCACTGCTGTTGGCGGGCGATAGGCGGGCGTAGACGCCGCCGTCGTCGCCCTCTATCGGGCGGCCAGCTGCATCGAATGCCATGCTGCGCGAATCTGCGTGTGGCGCACTGCCGGCAGGCGACTGGCTTGAGCCGAAGCTCGCAGTACCGTTGTGGGTGATCGAAGTCCAGACGCTGGCGCCGCGCGCGTCGGCGCGAAACAGTCGACCACTGAAGTCGGCGGCGCCGATGCTGTTGGGGAATGCGCCAGTGCCGCCGCGCGGTTGGCGGTCGCCGCCGACAAACACCAGATTGCTGTCGGTCGGGCTGATCGCGACCGACAGATGCAGGCTGCCCTGCCGCCCCGGGTGAATGCCCACTGCCTCATCGCCTTCAATGGTCTGCGGCACACCGAGCGAGGTCCAGCTGGCGCCGTCATTGGCGCTGTGGAATACGCCCAACAGGGTGCCACGCGCTATCGCCACTACCACCGCACCGTCGGGCGCGACCTGGATCCTGAACAGGTAGTTGCTGGAGCTTCCCTGATCGATCAGAGCATCCATGACGGCATCGCTGACCTTGGTCCAGCTGGCGCCGCCGTCGGCGGTGCGATAGATGCCGTTCAATGCGGCATTGGAGGCGCAGGACCCAGCCGCCTCCAGGCTGGCGTACATCACGTTGGGATTGGTCGGATGGCCGGCCAGTGCATCCACGCCACCGCCTGGGAACCCTTGGGCGGCCAGAAGCCTGGTGAAACTGGCGCCACTGTCAATGCTGCGGAACAGACCGACATTGCTGCAGGTAAAGCTGTCTGCGGTGTCGACCGCCGCCACGATCACATTCCCGCGCGCCACTACGCCGGAAATGTTCTTGCCGCGCATGTTGCCATCCAGGACGGTCCAGCTGTCTCCGCCGTTGGTGGTGCGGAGCAGACCGCTGCGCGCGCCGCCCAATCGTGCATAGCTGCTGAATCGGCCGATGCCTGCGACCAGCGTCTCGCCGTCGGCGACCGACCGATCGAGATCCAGCGCGCCGATGCTGAGCGAAGACTGGCTATCCGTAAGGCGCACCCAGCGCGGATCCGGTGCTGTGGCATTGCGGGTCTTCCACACGCCGCCATTGACGGCGCCGACGTAGAGAACATCGGCATTGCTGGGATGCGGCACCACGACGTGAATCGCGCCAGCCACCGGATTGGCGCGCGGCACACTGACGCCTTCGACCTGCCCGCCGGTCACTTCTATCGGGCCCTGCGCCTCCCAAGCACTCCCTTCGGCGGCAATGGCCGCAGGGATCACCACGCTGAAGCTCAGGGTGTACGCGGCACCAAGGCTGGGGGTGACACGACAGCTGAGTTCAGCTGTACTGGCAGTGGTGCCCACCGCAGCAGCCAGTTCAAGATCGGAGGGTTCCTGATTGGCACCCACCGAAAAGGCGAAACTCTGGCTGCTTGGCGTACTTCCGGAGGCACCGATCAACAGGTTGCCCGTGGCGCTGCAGCTGACGGCTGCGGAGCCACCGCCCGAGCCTGCCAGGCTCTGCAGATCGACGCCACCGCGAGCGCTGCTACCGGCCAGCGCGGGGCGCAACAGCAGGCGCGAACCGCCGGCCGGCAGGGCGCTGATGAGCGGCGCGCTGTCGGCGGCCTGGGCCGCTGGCACCACCACCGAATACTCCAGCGTGTAGCTGTCGCCCAGCGACGGTTGGACCTGGCAGATCAATCCGTTGCTGATGCGCTGCTCGGTCGCCGCCACGGTGGCAGCGATCTGCAAATCGGCGGGCTGAGAACCGGCGTTGACCGTTTGGCTGAAACTGGCGCTGTTCGGCGCTGAGCCTGCTGGCCCCACCCGAACTCCCGAACCGCCATTGCAGGTCACCTGCAGGCTGGAGCCCGTGGAGCCACCGGTGGTGATCAGATCAAGCCTCAGCTGCGTGACGCTTCCAAGGAGGCCGGCCGGCAGCATCAGCGCGCTGCCAGGCGCAGGGTTGGAGGCGATTCGCGGCGGCGGTTCTCCCGCCAGCAACTGCAGGCGAATGCTGCCGACAGCGGCATCGAAGCCTGCCACGGCGATCTGATAGGTCGTGCCCTCGACGGCCTGGAAAATCACCCGGCTCTGCAGGCCACCGCCGGAATCGTCGTTGCTGCCGATCTCGGTCAAGCCGTTGACCGTGGCACCGGTATAGATCGCCAGAACGGTGTCGAAGCTACTGCCCACCGTATCGACATTGACCGTACCGGAACGGTTCGCGGTCCAGCGCCACCAGACGCTGGCGCTGGTGGCATTGCCGGCGTGCTGGGGCTCACCCGCTTCGCGGGTGGCTCCGACGTTGCTGCCGGTGGTGCTCACGACGTCGCCGGACAGCGTCACGGCGCTGGCAAAGTTGTCATTGGCCGGCTGCGCATGGGCGGCCGCAACCAGGAATGTCCAGCCGACCACGCCCCACACAAAAGACATCAAGCTCCGCCCCGACTTCCTCATGACCGCCTCACGCTCGATTCATAAACGGCGGAGGATACGCGATCCGATGGCACTGTTACCCATTCGACGGAGCAGCCCGGTCTTGCCAGAATGCGCACTCAGTCATCGAGGTTGATCCATGCTCATGTCTATGCGCCCCGTCCTGTGTGTGTTGGCCTGCCTGGCCTTCGTCAGTCAATCGCAAGCGACCGAGTTACAACGCGGAGTACTCGTGGACCCTGCCAATTCCCAGGTCCTGATGATGCGCCCTGAGGGCGGCATCGCCGCCATCGACATCGCGAATGGCAAGCTGCGTTGGACCAGTCAGGCGGCCGACATGCCCGTAGCGCTGAGCGAGAACCGGGTGCTGGCGGTGGCCGAACCGGCAGAACGCGGACGGCTGCACTACGCCCTTATCGATGGCGGTTCCGGAGCAGTCAGTGGCCACAAGTCCGCGCCTCTTCCGCATCCGGCGCGGGCACTGATCAACGACCGATTGGGCGAGCATTTTCAGATCAAGGCCGGCAGTGCCAGCCTTGACTGGTCGTACCGGCACAGCCACGTCAGCGGGGCCTTGCTGGCCGGTGATGACTGGGGCCCGACCCGCGATGGCGCGGCGCCGAAGAAAGCCCAGCCGGAGGATGCTGCCGTAGCGCTTGCCGGCAGTTTCAGCGTCGACTGGGCCGATGCCAAGCTGTCGCCGGTGGCAAACAGCAAAGGCCTTGCGTCGGAAAAGCCGCGCGCGGTCGAAATTGGCCTGCCGCAGCCGGGAGCTGCACGGCGCTTCTACTCCGCCAGCGGCGCCCACATTCTGCTTTCAGAGCCGACCCCACAGGGTAGTTATCGCTGGACGCTGCAGGACAGCAAGGGGGGCGCACTCGGATCGATCGACAGCCAGCACTCGTATTTGCCCTTCGAAGTGGTCCAGGGAGTGCTGCTGTTTGTTCAGCCCCTCAGCATTTCGTTCGAAGAGAACGACATGGATCTCCAGCGACCGGAGCTGCAGGCGATCAATCTCAGCGACGGCAAACTGCTGTGGCAGGCCGATGTTCGCGACACCGAGTTTCGCGGCCCCTACCCGCCTTGAGGTAAGCCGCTGGCGAATGCTGAGGTGACGCAGCCACTTCGGGCGATGCCAGGCACCACTGCGGCAGGTGGACCGCTGGCTTTTGCGCATTGTGCTTCTCGACGTGGGCCAGGATGGCGCGGATCGGGGCATGTGTTCCCGATGCTGGCGGAGATCTTCTCTGCGTCGCCTCGGCGGCCACAGCGGTTGATGTCGACGCCGAACGTCCGCGCGAGGGCGCCTGGAAAGCGGCTTTCGCGGGATGTCCTCCCGCCACGGCTACTGCGAGATCCTTCGATGATCCGCCCGATCGCCAGCGAAGAGCGCGACAGCAACGGTCAGGGCCAGAACGACCCGCTCGCGTTGACGACCCCGCAGTCGGCATTCAGGCGATGACGGCAGCCGCCGAAGCCCGCTTGAACCTGGGGCCCCGGGTTGGAGTGGGGCGGTCAGGGATCCGCAGGCCAATGGCGACCATAAGGCGCGCCAACGCCGGAGGCGCCCACCAGCAGGCACGTCGTGACGCGGGAACCCCGCCGTGCTGCAGTCATCTGCTAAGGTCCGCGCCGCCTTCTCCGAAGTCGATCTCTTGAAAGCGTCCACCACTTTGCTGATCACCAAGGACATTGCCGACGCCCTGAGAGCAGCGCGTGACCGGGGTGATGCAGTCCTGACGCTTTCCCTCGACCTTGGTCGGAGCAACGAGACCATTGCGCTTTCTGTCGAAGACTGGCGCGCCCGGGGGCGGTGCTTTCCCTATCCCTCGGCACTGCGCGAACGCACGCTGTACTACTGGGATGAGGGCGAGTTCCAGCCGGTCCAGGTGTATTCGGGTTCGCTGATCAAGCTGGTGCCAACCGAATGGGGCGCGCCGACCTTCGAGATCGACGGCATCAAGATGCTGCCGACCTCGAAGCTGTCCCCTTTCGAGGACGCGCGGCGCAAGGTCGAGCTGGTGCAGCCGCGCGGCAAGCGTCTGCTCGATACCTGCGGCGGGCTCGGCTACTTCGCAGCCTGCGCTCTGGAGCAAGGCGCAGCGCAGATCCTGAGCTTCGAGAAGAACCCCTCGGTGCACTGGCTGCGCAGCCTCAATCCGTGGTCACCCGACCCGTCCTCACCCGAGGCCGCCGGCCGGCTGGAGCTGCGTCAGGGCGATGTCTCGCTCGCGATTGCCGCGTTGCCCGACGCCGCCTTCGACGCCGCCCTGCACGACCCCCCGCGCTTCGGCATCGCCGGCGAGCTCTATTCCCAGGCCTTCTATGACCAGCTCGCGCGGGTACTGAAGCCGGGCGCCCGTCTGTTCCACTACACCGGCGCGCCCAATCGGCTGACCAGCGGCCGCGACGTGCCGCGCGAGGTTGCTCGCCGCCTGGAGAAGGCGGGCTTCAAGACCGAGCTGGCGCTCGATGGCGTGTTGGCGGTGCGCGCGACGCGCAGCCTGCGGCGCTGATGGGCAGCGTACCGGGCTGTTGAGAACACCCGGACGCCGCAAGGGAGTCATCCTCTGCGCTCAGAGCGCCAGGATCCAGATCAGCCCACCGCCGATCAGACCGACACAGAGCAGACCCAGGGCGAACGCCCACAGTCGTTTGGGCTCGGTGCGCGTGAGCGCGGCCACCACGGCGCCGATCAGCAGCAACACCAGCATGAGTGCGATCCAGAGTCGCAGCATTCAATCCTCCCTTGAGCGTGAGCGCTCGATCATCGCAGCCCGAGGGCGGACGCGGGGACACGGCCGGCGTGACAGGCACCCATGACTTTTGGCACTGCGTGGTGTTGTAGTTATCTACAACACTAAACCCACCTGCTGCCCGGACGCCGTTCGCGCCCGTTGCCCCGCAGGCCCTGTCCCCGCCGTCCACGGCGAGGGCCGGAAACTGACTCCCCGCTCCGATACCACGGCGGCAAGGAGTTCCGATCGGGACACGCGGCCCCGGCCAGATCCGAGGCGCCGCACAAGGAGGACGCCCATGCGCAGCACGATGCTCACCCTTTCGCTTCTGGCCTGTCTGGGGCTGGCGCCGCACAGCCTGCCCGCACAGACCCCCGCAGTCGCCTACGCCAGCGCAGCTGCGGCGGATCCGGCCCAACAGCTGCAGGAACTGGTCCGCCAGTTCCGCAGCAACGATCTCGCCGCGCTGGTGCGCGGCAGCGTTCCGCCTGCGCACTACCAGCGACTGCTCGACAAGTACGAAGTCGCCCGCGCGCGACCCATCAGCGAGGCACAGCGAGCGGAGTTCTCCGACGACATTCAGAAACTCATCGCCACCGATGCGGTTGACCGGATCATGGCCGAGATCGAACCCGAACTGAGCGAGCACGCCGTGCAGTCGGAGGGCATGATCCTGCTCGGCCTCGGCGCTCTGAACATGGCTATCAATTCGCCGGATTCCGATCTGACCGAAGACCAGCGCGCAATGCTGAAGAACGCCCTGCCGGGCATCGAGGCCTGGATCATCCAGACGGATTTCTTCAACACCGACACGCTGCGCGATGCCCTGAACCTGCTTGCCGACGCCGCGCGCCGCACCGGAATCAGCGAACTCGATCAGCTCAAGATGCTGAGCTTCGATGAGCTTCTGGGTCATGGCGGTCGCATCATGGCCGCAGGCAAACAGGCGGTGAAGCTGTACGGCATCGACCTCGACGCGATCGCGGCCAGCGCGCGCGTTGAAGTGCTCGAACTGGATGGCGACACGGCGCGCGTGCGCACCACGTTCACCGTGTTCGATGCGCCCCTGCACGCCGAACAGGAACTGGTCCAGGTGCACGGTCGCTGGTATGCCAGACAGGCTGCAGAGGACTGGGACGCTCACCTGCAGATCGAGATCGGCGATGAGGACGGGCCCGAGAGCGGGTCGGAGGGCTGAGTACCCGGCGCCCGAGCATGGGTACCCACAGCGCTGCACACCGAAGGACGCCGCGATGGCGTCCTTCGGCTCTTCGTGACCGACTCCGCTGGAACTCGCGCGAACGATTCGACGCGGGACTTTCGGGGCTGTGCAAGCACCGCCGCGCTGGCGACACTTGAGCCTGAACCCGCTGCCCGGCACACCACCCATGACCCGAATCGCCCTGACCTCCCTGCTGCTCGGCCTCAGCCTTGCACTGCCCGCCGCAAGCGAGACTGCGCGCACCCCGCGCGACGTCGCCGAAGCCGATGCCCGCGCCCTGCACGCACGCGTGCTGACGCTCGACACCCATGTCGACATCGGTCGCGGCTACGCCACCGAACAGCTCGACCCGGGCCGCTTCACCAACGCCCAGGTCGACCTTCCGAAGATGCGCGCCGGCGGCCTTGATGCCATGTTCCTGATCGTCTACACCGGCCAGGGCGCGCGCGACGCCGAGGGCTATGCGAAAGCCGCCGCCAGCGCCGAGGACAGCTACCGCGCGATCCGTCGCGCCGTCGATGCCTACCCGGACCAGATCGCGCTGGCGACCACGGCGGACGCGGTCGAGGCGATCCACGCCAGCGGCCGCAAGGTCGCCCTGATCGGCATGGAGAACGCGTACCCGCTGGGGCCCTCGATCGACAGCGTGCCACTGTGGGCCGAGCGCGGGGTGCGCTACGTGGGCCTCACCCACATGGGGCACAACCAATTCGGTGGAAGCTCCAATCCGAACCCGGCGCTGGGCGATGCGCCCGAAGACGAAGGGCTGACCGATCTCGGGCGTGATCTGGTGAAGGCGCTGAACGATCACGGCATCCTGGTCGACATCAGCCATGTCGGCAAGCGCTCCATGCTCGAAGCGGTGAAGCTGTCGCGGGCGCCGGTCATCGCGTCGCACTCCGGCGCCTCGGGCCGCTACGAGAATGCCCGCAACCTCGACGACGAGCAGTTGAAGGCCATCCGCGACAACGGCGGCGTGGCGCAGATGGTGGCCTTCCGCTCCTACGTGGCCGCGCTGGCGCCTGAAGTTGCCGCGGGCATCGTCGAGCTGCGCAACACCCACATCGCCAAGGGCTGGGCCGATGCCAGCGAAGCCGATATCGCCGCCTACAACCAGGGTGTGCTCGATCTGCGCGCGCGCTACTCGGACGTCGGCCTCGACGCCTTCGTCGACCACATCGACTATGCCGTCGACCTGATCGGCGTTGACCACGTCGGCATTGCATCGGACTTCGACGGCGGCGGCGGCGTGGTCGGCTGGGACAACGCGGCCGAGACGCTCAACGTCACCTGGGAGCTGATGCGCCGCGGCTACAGCGAGGAACAGGTCGGCAAGCTCTGGAGTGGCAACGTGCTGCGCATCCTGCGTGCGGCCGAGGGCGCCGCTTCGCGCTGAGACGCCGACGCGCTTGAGCTGATGCCGGCAACGGGCGTGCTGCCGCTGCCGTGCGCAGGACTGAATGCTCTGCTACGGTCGGCGCCCCACAGCCTGAAGAGCCCGTGCCCATGAAAACCCGCCATCTGCCCCGACTCGCTCTGCTGCCCAGCCTGTGCCTGCTGGCCGCCTGCGGCGGCAGCGCTCCGCCGGCGACCACGGAAGCGCCGGCTCAGCAGGCCGCCCCGCCTGCGCCTGTGACTGCGCCTGCCGAAGTGGTCCGCGCAGCACCTGATGCCTTCCTCGACGCCCTGAGTCAGCACTGCGGCCAGGCCTTCGCCGGCCGCATTGTCGCCAACGAACCCGCCGAACCGAACGACCCCTTCGAGGGCAAGGCGCTGGTGATGCACGTGCGGGAATGCGCGGAGGATGTGGTCAAGGTGCCCTTCCACGTCGGCGACGACCATTCGCGCACCTGGGTCATCACCCGCACCGACAGCGGCCTGCGTCTGAAGCACGACCATCGCCATGCGGACGGCAGCGAAGACGCGCTGACCCAGTACGGCGGCGACACCGCCAGCGCGGGCACAGCCCAGCGCCAGGAATTCCCGGTCGATCAGTTCAGCATCGACCTGTTCAACGCGCAGGATCGCGCCGTCTCGACCACCAACACCTGGGCGATCGAGATCGAGCCCGGCACGCGCTACCTGTATGAACTTTCGCGACCGGGCGGGCGCCTGTTCCGGGTCGAGTTCGACCTGAGCGCGCCGGTCGCCACGCCGCCGACGCCGTGGGGCCACCCCGCGCTTCCGGGGGATGCGGGCACACCCGCGACCTGATTCGGCGCATTCGCGTCGACGCACAGTCGCGACCTCTCCCCACCCTGCCTTCGCTTCGCTCGGGCTTCGGAGAGCGTCGGCCGCCACCAGCAGCCGACGCGCGCGCTTCCCCGCTTCCCACGAGGGGAGAGGGGCTCGACAGCGCGCAGCCTGCAAGCTGTCAGGAACCGTGAGAGTGCTCGCGCCCTCTCAGCCCGGTCGCCGCGCCAGCAGCAGGGCGCCGGCGACCGGCTGGCCCTTCTCCAGCCGGATATCGACCTGCTGCTCGCCGATGTCGGCGAAGCCGCAGGCCTCAAGCTGGGCGCGCAGGGTTGACGGTGCGTGACGGTAACGGCCGGTGTCCGGCGGTAGTTCAGTCACGCCCGTCGCGCTCAGCTCGATCGAGAACGCGAACACGCCGCCTGCCGGCAGTCGCTCGAACGCGGCAGCGAACACCGGCGCGAGATCGGCGAGGTAGACGAACACGTCGGCGGCGACGATCAGCGCCCACTGCGCCTGCGCCACGCGCAGGAATTCCAGCACTTCGGTCGCATACAGCGAGCGATACACGCCCTTGCTGCGAGCACCGTCAAGCATGCGTGTCGACAGGTCGACGCCGTCGATCTCCCGGCCGTCGGCCGCGAGTTCGACCGCCATCAGACCGGTGCCGCAGCCAAGGTCCAGCACGCTCGGGAAGGCATCGCCCGCGTTCGCACGAATGAACTCGGCGAGCCGTGCCGGCGTGGCATAGGCCAGCTTGCCGACCAGAGTGCTCTCGAAGTGACCGGCGAAGTCGTCGAACAGGCGGCGGATGTACTCGCTCTCGACGCCCTCGGGCAGTTCGCCGCTGAGTCCAGCGCGGAAATGCGCGACCACGGCGTCCTGCGGGTCGAGCGCGTGCGCCCTGTCGAAAGCCAGCCGCGCCGGCTCCGGGCGGCCGCGCTTGAGCTCGGCGCGGCCCAGCCAGGCCCAGGCCTGGGCGTCGCCGGGGTGGTCGACCAGCAGGGTTTCGATCGCAGCGGCGGACTCGTCCGCGCGTTCGTGCAGCTGCAGGGCGATCGCCTGCTCCAGTCGCAGTTCCGGATCGTCGGGCTGCAGCGCCAAGGCCTGGGTTCGACACTCCAGTGCCAAATCGGTGCTGCCGACGGCGGCATTGACCGCCGCCAGGCCGCGCCACGCGTCCAGCAGGGTCCGATCCGCCTGCAGCAGTTCGGCGAAGGCCCGGCCCGCGTCGTTGAAGCGGCCAAGGCGGCGCAGGCACTGCGCGCGGTGCAGGCGCAGGGCGGGCTGGCCGGGGCTGAGCGCGAGTCCGCGCTCGAACGCGTCGAGCGCCTCGCTCAGCAGTTCGTTCTCCATCGCAGCGAGACCCAGCGCGTTCCAGGCCGAGGTCCGCTGCGGGTCCGCGGCGGTGGCGCAGCGCGCCGCGAGGAGGGCCGGCTCGACCTGACCGCTGCGACGCAGGGCCAGCGACGCATTCACCGCCAACTCGGCGTCGCGCGGCTCGGCCTTGGACAGCGGCGCCAGCACGGTGGCGGCCTCGCCATAGCGTTGGGTCTGCAGCAACAGCACCCCAAGCATGCGACCCGCACTGGCTGGCTGGGTCGGCAACAGCGCGCGATAGGCATGTTCAGCCTCATCCAGGCGCCCGGCGCGGTGAAGGTTCAGGGCAGCGTCCAGTTGGGGGGTGCTCATGCGTGCGTCGAAGGGGCTTGCGGCAGGGCCGGCGAGGATAGCCCGGATGCCGCATTGCCGCAGACCGGCCGCAGGCCTACGCTATGCGGCCCGAGCGAGCGGCCACAGCCCCTCGTCGCGCCTCGATTCCCTTCCCTGCTGATCGCGTCCGCGCCAAGCGCGGCGCCCCGGAGTTTCCATGCGTACCCATTTCTGCGGTCTCGTCGACGAGGCCCTGCTCGGCCAGAGCGTCACCCTGTGCGGCTGGACCGATGTCGCCCGCAATCTCGGCGGCGTCTGCTTCATCGACCTGCGCGACCACGAGGGCGTGGTGCAGGTGGTGATCGAGCCCGACCAGGCCGCACTGTTCGAGATCGCGGCCAGCTTGGGCTATGAGGACGTGCTGCGCGTGGTCGGCAGCGTGCGCGCCCGCCATAGCGTCAATGAGCGCATCCGCTCGGGCCGCGTCGAGATCGTCGCCAGCGCTATCGAGATCTTGAACAAGGCCGGCAAGCTGCCCTTCTACGGCCACGAGAATCCGGGCGAGGATTCGCGCCTCAAGTACCGTCACCTCGACCTGCGCCGCCCCGAGATGCAGCGCATGATGCGCACCCGCATCAAGCTGGTGCAGGCCCTGCGCCGGCATCTGGACGCCGCCGGTTTCCAGGACATCGAGACGCCCATCCTGACCAAGGCCACACCCGAAGGCGCGCGCGACTATCTCGTGCCTTCGCGCGTGCACGGCGGCCAGTTCTTCGCTCTGCCGCAGTCGCCGCAGCTGTTCAAGCAGCTGCTGATGATGGCCGGCTTCGATCGCTACTATCAGATCGCCCGCTGCTTCCGCGACGAAGACCTGCGCGCCGACCGCCAGCCCGAGTTCACCCAGCTCGACATGGAGTTCGCCTTCGTCCGCGAGCGCGACGTGCAGGACTTCGTCGAAGACATGATCCGCCGCGTGCTGCACGAGGTCGACGGCATCGAACTGGCCAACCCCTTCCCGCGCATCACCTATGCCGAGGCCATGCGCCGCTACGGCTCGGACAAGCCCGACCTGCGCATCGATCTTGAGCTGGTCGACATCGCCGACGCCGTGCGCGGCTGCGAGTTCAAGGTGTTCGCCGAGTGGGCCGAACATGCCGATGGCCGCGTGGTCGCGCTGCGCGCGCCCCAGGCCCAGCTTTCGCGCAAGCAGATCGACGACTACGCCGCCTTCGTCGCCCGCTACGGCGCCAAGGGCCTGGCCTGGATGCGGGTGGACGACATCGCCAAGGGCCGTGAGGGCATCAACTCGCCGATCGCCAAGTTCCTCAGCGACGAGGCCATCGCCGCGATCCTCAAGCTCGCAGGTGCGGAGAACGGCGACCTGCTGTTCTTCGGCGCCGGCACGTACAAGACCGTCAGCGACTTCATGGGCGCCCTGCGTCTCAAGCTGGGCCGCGACCTCGGTCGCGTCGAGAACGCCTGGAAGCCGCTGTGGGTCACCGACTTCCCGATGTTCGAGTGGGACGAGGACGGCGGTCGCTACGTAGCCCTGCACCACCCCTTCACGGCGCCGGCCG
>JBIJCA010000401.1:0-3287 GCA_044344935.1 Aquimonas sp.
TTTCCGACGGCGCCAACAAGCCTTTCCGGGTGAAGCTGCGCGCGCCGGGCTTCGCCCACCTGTCTTCGATGGATTCCATCGTGCGTGGGCACATGCTGCCGGACGTGGTGGCGATGATCGGTACCTATGACGTGGTATTCGGAGAGATCGACCGATGAAGGCCAGCGGCAACTTCGAAGCGGTACGCGAGGTCGACCCGCTCGCCGTGCTGAGTGATCACACCAGACATCACATCGACCACTGGGTGGCAAAGTTTCCACCGGAGCGCAAGCGCTCTGCAGTCATCCAGGCGCTGATGGCCGCGCAGGAGCAGAACGGTGGATTTCTCTCCGATGATCTGGTGGCGGCCGTTGCGCGCTATCTGGACTTGCCATCGGTGTGGGCCTATGAAGTCGCCAGCTTCTACTCGATGTTTGAACTCAAGCCCGTTGGTCGGAACAACGTCGCGATCTGCACCAATATCAGCTGTTGGTTGAACGGTGCGGAAGATCTTGTCGCCCATGTCGAGAAGCGTCTGAACATCAAGCTGGGCGAAAGCACACCGGATGGCCGCATTTACCTGAAGCGTGAGGAAGAGTGCCTGGCAGCCTGCTGTGGAGCTCCGATGATGGTGGTCAATGGTCACTACCACGAAAAGCTCACTGCGGCATCAATGGACCAGATTCTGGATTCACTGAAGTAAGGGGCGCTGGCTGCGACGTTCGTTCAACGAACGCCGCGCCACACCTGCTTCGGAGAGCTTGTCGCCATCCCGCGACGGGCGCATGAGGAAGAGGCGAGAAGGCAATGGCGTACGGACCCGAACCGCAAGAGCACAACGTCGTCTACACCACGCTTCATTTCGAGAAGCCTTGGAGCTATGAGAATTACCTCAAGGTGGGCGGCTACCAGGCACTTCGCCGCATCCTGACGGAGAAGGTTCCGCAGGAGCAGGTGATCGACATGGTCAAGCAGAGCGGGTTGCGCGGTCGCGGCGGCGCTGGTTTCCCCGCCGGCTTGAAGTGGAGCTTCATGCCGCGAAATGCGCCTGGGCAGAAATACATTCTCTGCAATTCGGATGAGTCCGAGCCCGGCACTTGCAAAGACCGGGACATCCTCCGCTACAACCCGCATGCGGTGATCGAGGGCATGGCGATCGCGTGTTATGCCACCGGAAGCACGGTCGCCTACAACTACCTCCGTGGCGAGTTCCACCACGAACCCTTCGAGCACTTCGAAGAGGCGCTTCAAGAAGCGTATGCCAACGGCTGGCTCGGCAAGGACGTGTTGGGCTCAGGTGTGGACATCGACATCTACGGAGCTCTCGGCGCAGGAGCCTACATTTGCGGCGAAGAAACCGCATTGATGGAGTCTCTTGAGGGCAAGAAGGGCCAGCCACGCTTCAAGCCGCCGTTTCCCGCGAATTTTGGTCTGTTCGGGCGGCCGACTACCATAAACAACACCGAAACCTACGCTTCCGTCCCGGCGATCATCCGCAACGGCGCCGAGTGGTTTCTGAACCTCGGCAAGCCGAACAACGGTGGACCCAAGGTGTTTTCGGTTTCCGGGCACGTCAACAACCCGGGCAATTTCGAGATCCGATTGGGCACCCCGTTCAAGGACCTGCTGGCGATGGCCGGCGGTGTCCGTGGCGGCCGCAAGCTGAAGGCGGTGATTCCGGGGGGCTCGTCGATGCCAGTACTGCCCGCTGCCACCATCATGGAACTGACCATGGATTACGACGCGCTGCAGAAGGCGGGCTCCGGCCTGGGTTCCGGCGCGGTGATCGTGATGGACGAAACGACGTGCATGGTCAAGGCCTGCCGCAGGATCTCGCAGTTTTACTACAAGGAGAGCTGCGGGCAGTGCACACCCTGCCGGGAAGGAACTGGCTGGATGTACCGAGTGCTGTCGCGCATCGTCGATGGCCGCGGCACGGTGGACGATATCCACATGCTCAAAGCTGCCGCTGGCCAGATCGAAGGTCACACCATCTGTGCTTTTGGCGAAGCTGCCGCTTGGCCGGTTCAGGGATTTCTGCGGCACTACTGGCATGAGTTCGAGTACTACGTCGCCCACGGGCGATCGATGGTGGAAGGCAACGTCCAGGTGGCCGCATGAGCGCCGCGCCATCTGCGCCGAACACGGCGCCCGACCAGGTGAACATCGAGATCGACGGCACCGCAATGGTGGTGCCCAAGGGGTCGATGATCATTGAGGCTGCCGATAAAGCGGGCATTCCGGTTCCGCGCTTCTGCTACCACAAGAAGCTCTCGATCGCAGCCAATTGCCGGATGTGTCTGGTTGATGTCGAGAAGATGCCCAAGCCCGCGCCTGCCTGCGCCACGCCGGTGATGGAGGGGATGAAGGTCTATACCCAGTCCAAACGCGCTCTGGATTCCCAGCGCAACGTGATGGAGTTTCTGCTGATCAACCATCCGCTCGACTGTCCGATCTGCGATCAGGGCGGCGAATGCGAGCTCCAGGATGTGGCCATGGGCTATGGCCGATCGGTCAGCCGTTTCGCTGAGCGCAAGCGCGTCGTGCCTGACGAGAACATCGGGCCTCTCGTTGCCACGGACATGACCCGATGCATCCACTGCACTCGATGCGTGCGCTTCGTCGGCGAGATCGCCGGGACGTATGAGCTGGGCGGCATGGGGCGGGGCGACAGGTTGGAGATCGGCACGTATATCGGGAAGAACATCGACAGCGAACTGTCGGGCAACATCATCGACGTCTGTCCGGTCGGTGCGCTCACCAACAAGCCGTTCCGCTACCGAGCGCGCGCCTGGGAGTTGTCGGCGAGGGAATCGGTCGGTTATCACGACGCGCTGGGCTCGAACCTGTATCTGCATGTTCGTCGCGGCGAAGTCATGCGCGTCGTGCCGCGTGACAATGAGGCCATCAACGAAAGTTGGCTGTCAGATCGCGATCGTTACAGCCACACTGGGCTGATGGCCACCGATCGCGCGCGGGCAGCCTTGGTGCGCGAAGGAGCGAGCTGGAAGGAGGTTTCGCTGGAAGAGGGAATCGCGCGGGCGGCGGACCTGCTGCGAGTTGCCGCTGCCGAACAGACGGGCATGCTCGTGCATCCGTCGACCTCTCTCGAAGAAGGCGTGCTGCTCGCCCGGATGGCAGCCGGATTGGGCTGCCCCAACATCGACCATCGACTCAGCACGCTTGATTTTGCTGATACTCCGGTTGCTGAAGCTTTCGAACTACCGCTCGCGGAAGTGGAGCAGGCGCGCGCCATTCTCCTGGTGGGCTGCAATCCCCGGCTGGAGGCGCCCATCCTCGGACATCGC
>JBIJCA010000402.1:0-3282 GCA_044344935.1 Aquimonas sp.
CGGCGCCCCCCCGGCCGGCCCCCGCGACTGCTTCGGCGATGAGCCCCGTCCAGCTATAGGGTGGGCCCTGGCCCACCAGGGTCTTTGGCGTGACCCAGTGCGTGTGGTCTGTATTGCGGTTGTTCGCGCGCGGCGTGCGCTTCGCGGGATCCCCGCGCGTGGCGGGAGCATGGCTTGCGGTGGGCCAGGGCCCACCCTATGTGCTCGCGATGTAGCGTTGGTGGGCCGGGGCCCACCCTATGTGCCCGCGATGTTGCGTGCGTTGGCCGGGCGCGATCCCGGACGAGTTCTGCGTGCCACTTCGGTCTTGCGGCCACTTGCCTGCCCGTGTTCCTGTCCACCGCTTTCTGTTTCCTCGCCTACCTGGAGATCCGATTGAACGCGAGCCCCGAGTCGAAGGGCCTCAACACCCTACTGCTGCTGTTCGTGGTCGCGGTGGGCTTCAGCCTGCTGGGCCTGCTGGTGCCGGCCGGTCAGTTCGCGCCCGGCCAGCCGCTGTCGCTCGCGACCTTCAGCCTGGTCCAGCCCGAGCATGGCCTCAGTCTGTTCTCTGCGGGCGAGGGGCGCGGCTTTCTCAATTTCCTGTTCGAGGGCCTGACCTCGGGGAGTCGCGAAAGCGCGGCCATCGGCGTCATTGCGCTGGTTTTCATCATCGGCGGCAGCTTCGCCGTGGTGCAGGCCTCAGGCGCGATCGATCGCGGCCTGCTGCGCCTGATCGCGCTCACCGGCAGCCGCGATTGGCTGCTGCTCAGCGTGCTGTTCATCGCCTTCTCGCTGGGCGGTGCCATCTTCGGCATGGGTGAGGAGACCATCGCCTTCATCGCCCTGCTACTGCCGCTGACGGATCGCCTCGGCCTGCCGCGGGCGTCGGCGGTGATGTGCACCTACATGGCCAGCCAGATCGGCTTCGCGACCTCCTGGGCCAACCCCTTCAGTGTGCTGGTGGCGCAGGGTATCGCCGGGCTCAAGCCCCTGTCCGGCGCCGACTTCCGCATGGCCATGTGGGCCTGCTTCACCGCGGTGGGCATCGCCTTCACCCTGCGCTACGCGCTGCGCCATCGCAGTGCGCAGCGGGCTGATGCCGGCGATGTCGCCGAGCTGATCCGCGCCGAGCCGCTGCGCTGGGCCGACCGCGCCATCCTGCTCGCGGTGCTGGCCACGGTGGTGTGGATCGTCTGGGGCGTGAGCCAGCGCCGCTACTACCTGCCCGAGATCGCGGCGCAATTCTTCACCCTCGGTCTCGTCAGCGGCGTCATCTGCTTCATCGACCGGCGGCTGGGGGCGAATCGCATCGCCGAGGTGTTCACCGACGGCGTGCGCTCGATGGTGCCGGTGGCGCTGGTCATCGCCGCAGCGAAGGGCCTGCTGTGGCTGCTGGGCGGTAGCGATCCGCATGCGCCTTCGGTGCTCAACACCTTCCTGTACGCCATGGCCTGGGTGTTCGATGGCGCGCCTCCGATGCTGGCGGCGCTCGGTATGTTCGGTCTGCAGTCGGGCTTCAACTTCTTCGTGACCTCAGGTTCTGCGCAGGCGGCCATCACCATGCCGCTGATGGCTGGGCTGGGCGATCTGGTCGGTGTGACTCGGCAGGTGTCGGTGCTGGCCTTCCAGCTTGGTGACGGCCTGACCAACCTGGTAGTGCCGACGTCGGCGGTCCTTATCGGCGCCACCGGCGTGGCCGGGCTCAGCTGGGCCGAGTGGCTGCGCATCATCTGGCGCTTCGAACTTCTTCTGCTCGCGATGGCGGCGGGCTTCGTCGCGCTCGGCGTTCTCACGGGATACCACTGATGCTGCTCAACCAACGCGACACCGCGCTGCTGATCACCGATGCCGAGGTGTTCGCACCCACGCCGCTCGGTCGTCAGGACGTACTGATCGTCGCCGGTCGCGTGCTCGCCATCGGTCGCGACCTGCAGCCGGGCAGCGCGTTTCCCGTACGCCGCATCGATGCGCGCGGGCGCCTGCTGGTGCCAGGCTTTGTTGACAGCCTGGTCCACATCGGTGGCGGCGGCGGTGAGGGCGGCTTTGCGACGCGCGCTCACCCGCTGCGTGCGGAGGATGCGCTGCGCGCGGGTGTCACCACGCTCATCGGCGCGCTGGGCACCGATGAAGTCACCCGCAGTCATGCCGACCTGCTGGCCTGCGCGCGGGCGCTCAATGCCGAGGGCCTGTCGGTCTTTGTTCTGACCGGCAGCTATCGCGTGCCGGTGGCGACGCTGACCGCAAGCGTGCGCACGGATCTGGTGCTGATTCCCGAAATGCTGGGCGTCGGCGAGATCGCGATTGCCGATCACCGGGGTTCGCAGCCGACCATTGATGAGCTGGCGCGGATCGGCGCCGACGCGCGCGTGGGCGGCATGCTGGCGGGCAAGCGCGGCACAGTGCTCATCCACGTCGGCGACGGCGCCGACGGCATCGATCTGCTGGAGCAACTCAGCGTGCGCACGCCGTTGCCGCGCGGCCAGTGGCATCCCACCCACATGAGCCGCAATGCGCGCCTGTTCGAGCAGGGGCGACGCTGGCTGCACGCCGGCGGCAGCATCGACATCACTGCAAGTACGAGCGCCGCACTGCTGGAAGCCGGCGAGGTGCCGCCGATGCGTGCGCTGCTGGCCCTGCTGGAGGACGGTGCGCCGATCGAGCGCATCACACTCAGCACCGACGGCCAGGCCAGCCTGCCGCGCTTCGACGCCCAGGGCCAACTGCTGTCGATCGAGTTCGCGCCCATGCACAGCTTGCTCGACTGCCTGCGCGAGGCGGTGCTGTCGCATGGGCTGGCGCTGGAGCGGGCGCTGCAGCCGATCACCTCAAGTCCGGCTGCGGTCTGGGGGCTGGCGCGCAAGGGACGCATCGAAGTGGGCGCCGACGCTGACCTGCTGCTGCTCGATGCGGATTCGCTGGCGCTGGACACCACGATCGCGGCGGGGCGGGTGTTTCCAACGCATTGATCGATTCAGCGCGGGTGGAGTCGGCCCTGAGCAGCCATTGGCCGCGAAGCGTGTCGGCCGAGTTGAGCGATCCGGTGTGAGGCCGAGCATGTTGGGCCGCGCTGCGCTTGGCCCAACCTACATGTTGAGCCTGGCCAGGGCAGCGCTTGGAAACCTTCATCGAGACGATGGATACGTCGGAGAGAATCGGCGCCGCGCCGTTGGGCTGCGCTTCGCTTGGCCCAACCTACACGAGCAGTGCCGCCGCGTTTCGCGCACCCGAGTGCAGCGCAAACGGCGCGGCAGGCGTGTGGCCAGCGCCGTTGGGCCGCGCTTCGCTTAGCCCTACCTGCAA
>JBIJCA010000404.1:0-3256 GCA_044344935.1 Aquimonas sp.
AGCCTGCCGTTCCCGCAGTCCGAGCAGCTGGTGGTGGTGGAAAGCCGTAGCCCTGAGCGCGGCGTGAGCAGCAGCGGCCTGACCCCGGCCGAGGCGCGGCGGTTGGAGCAGCCGGATTCGCCCTTTGGGTCGATGGCCTATTTCAACTGGGGCGGAATGACGATCTATGCCGAGGATCGCCCGCGCGAGTTCAATATCGCCGTGGTCAATCCCGGCTTCTTCGCGACCTTCGGCGTGCGGCCGTTTCTGGGGCGCTGGTTCGAACCCGAGGACCACGCCAGCGAGCGCGGCGCGCTGATCCTTTCGCACGCCGAATGGCAGCGCCTGCTGGGCGGACGCGCCGACGCCATCGGCGAAATCATCGAAACCTCCGAGGGCGGCATGCAGGTGGTCGGCGTGATGCCGCCGGAGTTCGCCGTGCCCATCAGTACGATTGGCGCCTGGCGTCCGCTGCCCAACAGCACCTTCGACCGCACCGAGCCCTGGATCTGGAACGCGCGCTATCTCGACGCCTACGCGCGACTCGATCCGCAGGTGGATGCCGCGCAGCGTGCCCAGCGACTCGACCAGATCAGCGCGGAGTTGATGCGCACCCATTCGCTGGCCGAGCCGCGCAGGGGCCTGGGTGACCGTCCGCTGCTGGATTGGATCGTCGGCAGCCTGCGCGGCGTGCTGTGGGGCGTGTTCGGCGTCGCCCTGCTGGTGATGCTGGTGGCCTGCGCCAACGTGGCCATCCTGATCGACGCCCGCCAAGTCGCGCTGCGTCATCAGCAGGCGGTGGCGCAGGCGCTCGGCGCCACCCGCGCGCGTCTGTACCGCGGGCTGCTGCTGGAGATCGGTGTGCTGACAGCGCTCGCGCTGGCGCTGGGCGGGCTGCTCTCCACCCTCAGCGTCGACGCCCTGCGCGAACTCGCGCGCGGCAGCCTGCCGCGGGTCGATGCGATCGCCATCGATACCCGCGTGTGGCTGTTCGCGCTCGGGCTCGGGCTGCTGGTGCCGCTGGTCGCCGCCTGCGTGGGCGCGCTGCGCCTGCAGTCGCGGGCGATGGAAGCGATGCGCGCCGGCCGCGGCGTGCTCGGTCGCCGCGCCTCACGCGCGTGGCTGCCGGCCGTGGGCGTGGCCCTGTCCACCGCGGGCGTCGTCGCCGGCGGCGCGCTGCTGGTCAGCCTGTGGCAGCTGCAGTCGGTGGATCCCGGCCTGCGCCATCAGGGTGTCTACGTGCTGCAGCTCTTTCATCGTGGCGATGACGACACCCTGCGCGGCTTCGCCCAGCGCCTGTCCGAGCAGCTCGAATCGCTGCCGGGCGTGCAGCAGGTCGCATTGGCCGGCGCCGCGCCGCTGTCGGTCATCGGCAACTTCAGCGCCGACCTGAAGCTGCCCGAGCGCGACCAGCCCGAACCCTTCCAGGTCGGTATCCGTCGGGTCTCGCCCGAGTACATGCCGTTGATGCAGCTGCCGCTGATCGAGGGGCGCGGCATCGAGGCCACCGACCGCGCCGGCAGCGAGCCGGTGACGGTGATCAATCAGACTCTGGCCCGTCAGCTGTTCGGCGATGCCAGCGCACTGGATCGCATCGTCGAATTGCCGCTGGGCGAGTCCGAGCGCATTGCCTATCGCGTGGTCGGTGTGTCCGGCGACACCCGCAATCGCGGGCTGCGTGCCTCGCCCGGCCCCGAGCTGCTCATTCCCTACGCGGTCACGCCGTCCGCGGTGATGACCCACCTGCTGTACGCGCCGAGCGGGCTCGGCAACTACGAGAAGCTGCTGACCGACGCGCTGTACCAGGTCGATCCGCGCGAGGCCAGCACCCAGATCTACAGGCTCAGCGATGCCTTCGACGATGAACTGGTGCAGGCCCGCTTCTTCGCGCGCACGGTGTCGGTGGCGGCGCTCTCCGCCCTGCTGCTCGCCGCCTTCGGCGTCTATGCGGTGGCGGCCCTGCGCCAGCGTCAGCGCGTCTCCGAATTTGGCCTGCGGCTGGCCGTGGGCGCAGCGCCCAAGGCGCTGGCTCTGCAGAGCCTGCGGGAAAGTACGCGCGTCGCGGCCTTGGGCATTGCGATCGGGCTGCTCGGCGCCTGGGCGGTGCTGCGCGTGCTCAGCGCCCAGCTGTTCGGGCTGGAGGGCATCCAGCCGCTGGTGATGGCCACCGCGGCGCTGCTGCTGGCGCTGGCCACGGTGCTGGCCGCGCTGGCACCCGCCCTGCGCGCCGCCCGCACCGACGCCATGAGCGCGCTGCGCGAGAGCTGAGCGCCACGCCGAAACCACGTCCATGCGACATGCCCCAAGGAACATCGCCCCATGATCGAACTCCGCGAGATCGAGAAGTCCTACCCGCTGGCCGCCCAGCGCCACTACGTGCTGCGCAAAGTCAGTCTCGACATCAGCGAGGGCGATTTCCTGTCGATCATGGGGCCGTCCGGCTCCGGCAAGACCAGCCTGCTGTCGGTACTGGGACTGATGGACTCCGACTGGTCGGGCAGCTACCGCTTTGCCGGCACCGACCTGCACACGCAGAAGGAGCGGGCGCGCAAGGACTTCGCCCGCGAGCACATCGGCTTCGTGTTCCAGCACTACCACCTGCTCGACGACCTCACCGTTGCAGAGAACCTGGAGCTGCCGCTGTCCTACCGCAACGTGCGCGGCAGCGAGCGGCAGGCGCGGGTCGCCGAATTGCTAGATCGCTTCGGCATGGCGGCGCGGCGCGATCTGTATCCGCGCCAGCTGTCCGGCGGCCAGCAGCAGATCGTTTCGGTGGCGCGCGCGGTGATCGCGCGGCCGCGCCTGCTGCTCTGCGACGAGCCCACCGGCGCCCTGCATTCGAGCCAGGGCGAGCAGGTGATGGACCTGCTCAGCGAGTTGAACAAGGAAGGCACCACCATCGTCCAGGTCACCCACAACCCCGAGTACGCCGCCCGCGGCTCGCGGCGGGTTGAGCTGCACGATGGTTGGATGAAGCAGGTTGCGTGAGCGCGGAGACCCATAGGGTGGGTCTTGACCCGCCCAATGCATGCGTCGAAACACCCAAGCGCCATAGGGTGGGTCTTGAACCACCATGGCCTCAACGCTCGCCCCGGTCATCGAAGGCTCCGTGCCACGACAACCACGCACGGACGCCACGTCGACCCACCAACACCGCGACCCATAGGGTGGGCCCTGGCCCACCATGGGCTCGATGCTCGCCCCGGTCATCGAAGGCTCCGTGCCACGACAACCACGCACGGTCGCCACGTCAACCCACCAACACCGCGACCCATAG
>JBIJCA010000405.1:0-3255 GCA_044344935.1 Aquimonas sp.
TGCCCGCATTCACCGGCGGCCTGGTCGGGTACTTCGGATTCGAGACGATCGCCTGGATCGAGCCGCGCTTCGCGGCTTCCGACAAGCCCGACATGCTCGGTACGCCTGATGCGCTGTTGATGCTCAGCGAGGAAGTCGCCGTGTTCGACAACCTGCACGGCAAGCTCTATCTCGTGGTTCACGTCGACACCGCCGAGCCACAGGCCCATGCCCGCGGCGTACGTCGGTTGGACGCGCTCACCCATCGACTGCGCATGGGGGCACCGAGCTATCCGGAAGTTCTGGACCCCTCGGCGGTGTCTGAAGCCGACTTCGTCAGCGGCTTCACCAAGGAGGGCTTTCTCGCTGCGGCGGAACGCTGCAAGGACTACATCCGCGCTGGCGACATCTTCCAGGTGGTGCTTTCGCAGCGCATGTCCATCCCGTTCCGCGCGCGACCGGTGGATGTCTACCGTGCCCTGCGCGCGCTCAACCCCTCGCCCTACATGTATTTCCTGGATCTGGGGGGCACCCAGATCGTTGGTTCCTCGCCAGAAATCCTGGTGCGCCTGGAGCAGGGAAAAATCACCCTGCGCCCGATCGCAGGCACCCGTCCGCGGGGTGCAACGCCGGAAGAGGACGCGGCGCTTGAAGCCGATCTGCTGGCTGATCCGAAAGAGCGGGCCGAGCATCTGATGCTGATCGACCTGGGCCGCAATGACGTCGGGCGCGTTTCCAGGACCGGCACGGTCAGCCTGCCAGATCAGTTCATCATCGAGCGCTACTCGCACGTGATGCACATCGTCAGCCAGGTGGAAGGCGAGCTTGCCGAGGGGCTGGATTTCGGCGATGTGCTGCGCGCCACGTTTCCGGCGGGCACGGTCAGCGGCGCGCCGAAGATCCGCGCACTTGAAGTCATTCAGGAACTGGAGCCGGTCAAGCGCAACATCTACTCCGGCGCGGTCGGCTATCTCGGTTGGCATGGCGATGCGGATACCGCGATCGCGATCCGCACTGCGGTCATCCAGGACGGCCGCCTGCACGTGCAGGCCGGCGCAGGCATCGTCTTCGACTCCGAGCCCGAGAAAGAGTGGGAGGAAACGCTCAACAAGGGCCGCGCATTGTTCCGCGCGGTGGCAAGGGCGGCGGGCGGGCTGTAGCGCGCGCCGGCAGTGGCAGCGCCGCATTCAGGCGCGGCAGGAGCATCCCCATCAGGGTCGCCCGCTGAAGGGCGAATCCGCGTCGGCGCGTGATGCGCAGCCCGAGCTGCAGTTCGAAGCGATGCTGCACGGGCGCAGCCTGTGCGTCCAACGACGCTCAGGCGTCGATGGCAGAGCCCCAAGAACCCGGTCGGTTGTCTGGCGGGAGGCGTCGGTGCGCAGGCTCGGAGCGCGCGTTTCGATTCAATGCGCTTCACGGCGAGAGCACCCTGCGAGCGCGAGTGACTCGCTCTGCAGACCAAAGCCACAGATGTTCTTCAATGGGTGCCCCCGAGGCGCACCGCGCTACCGAACCGTGTCAACGCTGCCGAGCAGCGCGGTTCCCCTTCGGCGCGCTGCCTAGACCATGACCCTGCCGTGCACCCGTGCGATGCGCGGCCGCACGCGCCAGCGCTTCTCGTCTTCATTGCGCTCGAACAGGCGGTAACGTGGCAGGGCACCGCCGTGAAGGTGCAGCGTGATCGCCCAGTGCTGGCTGCTCAGATTGCGGCAGCGATGGGCGAGGTTGTCGCTGCGCTCGAACCACAGCGCATCGCTTTCGCCCAGCCAGGTGATCTTGCGCTGGCTTGGTGGCTCGCCCTCGGCGCCGATGGCGTATTCCTGCACCTCGAGCGAGCCCTGCAGGACCAGCTCCATGCCGTAGTCGCCGCTCATCGAGTTGACCGGCGTTACGTGGCCGGGCGGCCAGATGAGCAGAGTGGCGCTGAAGGCCGGACGCTTGGAGTCGAGGATCAGCAGGCGGGTGAAGCCGCGCTTGGCGCGGCCTCGAAGTCCGTTGAGTTGCTGCTCATAACGGCCGTCGGAGCCGAGATGAACCACGGCTCCGAGCTCGCGCGCGAGCCAGCCGAGATCCGGCTGCGGGCCGCGGATGCCCTCTTCCAGCACTGATCGGAGCAGGGTAACCAGTCGCGGTGTGCGTGCCATGTGGCGCTCCTTGCGCATGACCTGCACATAGGAAAGCATCACCTGCGTTAAGCGGCCGGTAAGCCCACCGCGTCTTGATCTTTGTTTACGGCTTGGGCGATGCCAGGATTCGGGTCGTGAAAACGCACGGCCCCCGCGGGGCGGGGGCCGTGAGGACTGTCCTTGATGCCCGATCAGGCGGCCTGGTCGAGACCTTTGCCGCGCCGCCGCGTCATTGCCGCCGACTCCAGATCGGCCGGGTCGAAGTCGTCGACGCCGATCACGTCCTCGATCAGGACGCGCACTTCGCGCAGCAGATTGACCTCTTCCGCGCTCAATACACCCTTCAAGCGGGCTTCGTTGAGCTGCTCGTCGGCATCGAGCGCAGTGATCTCACCGGCCTTGACCGCCTTGACCAGCTTGCGCTCAACCGGCTCGGCGGCGATCACGCGCGGCAACGCCGCGTTGACGCGGCCCGCCGGGTTGTTCTCGCAGGGCGTGGTGAACACGCCCTCGCACAGGCGGTCGCGCGTGTCGGACGGCGTCATCAGCAGGGCAGCGGCGCGATGGCCGAGACGGTCGGAAGGAGCCTGCGCGCGGCGGCCCCACGGGAACACCAGCAGCCACAGCGCCCAGCCGACCGGCCGGATCGGAAAGTTGCGCAGGGCACCCGACAGTGCCAGCTCGATCCGGTGGTTGATGTCGAACATCGCCCACGCCAGCAGCGGCTGGTCACCGGCGGGGCGACCGTTGTCCTCGTAGCGCTTCAGAATCGCCGAGCCGATATAGAGCAGGCTCAGCACGTCGCCGAGTCGGCCCGACAGGCTTTCCTTGAACTTGAGTTTGCCGCCCAAGGTCAGCATCGACGTGTCGGCGACCAGGGCCAGATTGGCGGAGTAGCGGTTCATGCGGCGATAGAAGCGACGGGTGTATGCATCACCCGGCACCATGCCGATACGCGCTCCGGTCAAGCCAAGAATCAGGCTGCGCGCAGCGTTCGAGATGGCAAAGCCGATGTGGCCGAACAGGGTGCGGTCGAAGTCTTTCAGACGCGTCGTCGGGTCGGGGTGCTGGGCGGCCTGCATCTCCTTCAACACCCAGGGATGGCAGCGGATCGCGCCCTGGCCGAAGATCATCATGCTGCGGGTCAGGA
>JBIJCA010000143.1:0-11042 GCA_044344935.1 Aquimonas sp.
CTGCCGGGGTTGAGCGAGCCGCTGATGAAGGTTCCTGCGTAGAGCACGCTGGTGTTGCTGGCGCTCATGACGATCGGCACCGGCGTCACGATCTGGCGCAGCGGTGCGAACTGGTTGGGCGGCGTACCGGTGGCGGGACCGTGGATCGGGTCCGGCAGACCACTGTCGGAGGCGCTCCAGAGCGCGCCGGCATTGCCGGAGCGGAGGATGCGGTGGGTGAAACGCTGGCGCCGGACCCCGTCTCCACCGACAACGAATTCGGAGTGGCCGTTGCTGGTCGCGAACACCGTCTGCAGCGGCCCACTGATACAGGCGCCCGTCACCGGCGGACTCGCGCAGCTGCGTGGGTCCAGCAGGATCTGGCGCACCGTGCCGAGGAAACTCACCGGCGGCACACCGAACTGCGGCACGCCGGCGCCCAGCGAGGACCAGCTGGCGCCGCCGTCGCTGCTCTTGTAGAGGCCGGCGCGACGCTGATCGGAGGGGAAGGTGGCGGAGCGGCCTCCCGCATAGATGACCGTCGAAGCAAGGCTTGCCGGGCTGTTGCCGACCGTGGTCGGGTCGATCACCAGACTGCGCAGATGCAGCGCCTGCAGGCCATTGGTGGCGACGCTGAAGGTCTGGCCCGAATTCGTGCTGCTGAACAAGGCGGGCGATGCCGTGAACGCATCGCTCTGCCCCACGAAGAGCCGCCGATTGGCCAGACCGCTGAAGGCCGGATTGGGCAGGACGGCGAGCGCACGCACATTGACCGCGGCAATGCCTTCATGGGCGGTGGCGAAGCTGACGCCGTCATTGGCGCTGACATACAGCCCTGCATCCTGCGTGGCGGCATACATGCGCGGCACCGTCGGATAACCGGGATGCAGGGTCAGGGCGGCCACGGTGGCGGCGCCGCCGTAGGTCGGATTCGGCGTGAGGCCGGTCTCCATCGGCAGTGCCGTGACACCGCCATCGGTGCTGCGGGCAAGGCTCCTGACGGCGCCGGCGGTGAACTGGGAGATCAGGAAAACCGTGTCCGCGCTGCTGGGGTGAGCGATCGCCTGGGTCGCCGAGAGGCCGGTGGGTGCCCAGGTGGCGCCATCGTCATCGCTGCGCCAGATGACGTCGTCGACGCTGGCATAGCGGCGCAGGCCCGCGCCCGCGTCATAGCTGACTCCGAACGAAGACCCGGTCGCTCCGCGGTTGAGCAGCGGCGCCCAGCTGCCGCCGTTGTCGACGCTGCGCCAGAGCACCACCGCGCTGCCCGGATCGGCGGCGGCGGCACCGCGATGCTCGATGCTTGCCACCACCTGCGCAGGGTTGGCGCTATCGGTCCACAGGCGCGACACGACCGCCTCGGCGGGAAGCACCAGAGGCACCGCAACAAAGCTGTTGCCGGCGTCGTTGCTGCGCAGCAGCTGTCCGTCGCTGAGGGCGACGAAAAGCCCGCCGCTGCCGCCCGCGATATCGGCCATCGCCAACACCGATGCGCCCGTCGGCGCCATCCAGCCGGTGGGCGTCCAGTTGTCGCCGCCGTCGGTGCTGCGGAACAGCCGCGTACCGAAGTTGAGCGTCCACAGCTGGCTGGGCGATTCCCTGTCAAGCGCCAGCAGCGGGTTCACCGAGCCGCCCGTGCCGATGCCGTCTTCGATGCGCTGCCAGGTCGCGCCACTGTCAACGCTGCGGTGCAGGCCGCCGCGGGTCGCGGCGTATACGATCGAGGGCGTGACGGGGTGGACTTCGACCGAGTACACGGGCCCACCGAAGGGCCCGGAGCCCGTCCAGAAGCCGGGGCCGGCTCGCACCTCTGCCGCTGGGGCGGCGAACAGCAGGGCCAGCGCGGACGCAGTACAAGTCAGTCGAGAGCAGCGCATTGCGATATTCCTTTTTGAGGCGTTCTACCCGCGTTATACGTAACCCGGGCCCCCGGCACGACATCGGCAGGGCCCAACCAGCACAGACCACTCATCCCGAAGCAGCGCCGCGCCGATGAACGGATCCGCAGCGCCGTGGTCTGCACACTACACTTCGGCCCTCGGGCTGCAAGCCAGCGACGTGCGGCGGCGCAGCACCGCCCTTTTCCGAAACCCTCGCGCAGGAGCCTCACCATGACGTGGAAACCTTGGGCCCTGTTCGGGCTGTCCCTGCTCTGCTTCGCCGTCGTGCTGAAGAGCCAGAGTCTGGGTGTGGCCCTGCCCCTGCTGGCGGTTGCGCTGGTCTCGATGGTCTGGGGAACCCTGCTGCTGGTGCAGGCCCGCATCGAAGGCGTGTCCCAGAACGGTAGCTTGATGGTTGACCCGATGGAGGTCGCCCGGCTGCGCGCGCAGGCGGAAGCGCGCAAGCGCGCTCAGCAGGAGACTCCTGCCGAAGATTCCGCTTCAGCCTGAAGCCGCCGCCACGCGCCTGAGGCGCGCAGGCGCGCTGAACCTTTCGCGTCGTGACCGCTCAGCCGCCCGCGTCGTCGCGACAGGCCGAGGTCAGCACGGGATCGTCGACCGTCAGCGCAAGCCAGCGCGCATCCAGCAGTTCACCGTCATCGCCGAAGCGCACACCATCGACCAGGTCGGCCCGGCGGTGCTCGATGCAGTCGAACATCGCGCCGATCCTGCGGGTCGGCTCCCAGCGTCCCATCAGGATCACACCCGCCAGCACCTTGCCCGGCTGCGCCGGATTGCGCTTGAGCTCGGCGCGGTCGATCGCGATCAGCCGGTTGACCTGCGGCGCCACGAAGGTCCAGGGCCGATACCAGACCTGCACCTCATTCGTTGAAACCACTTCGACGCTGGGCGGCAGGGTCGCGCTGGCGCGCTCCAGCCAGGTGTATTCCGACCACACCGCATACGACAGCATGCCGAGCCCGGCCGCGGCGGGGACCCACCAGCCCGGCAGGCGCCCGCGCAGCAGCCAGCGCAGCGCCATGACCAGACCGGCCAGGCAGAAGCCTGAGGCCACGGTGGCAATCAGTTCAAAGAACATCGGAAAGTCCTGGTCAAGGTGGATTGGACAGAGCGCATGTGAGAACCCTCCGCGTGCTGCGGCCGCCACTGGAGGCCCTCACTACGGCGTCCGGGTTTTTCACAGGCTCAGAGGCGGCATGAATAGAGCGCGCGGGCGCCGGCCGCAAGACCCCACAGCAGGAACCGCACCCCGAAAATGCATCGGCCCGCCCCCGCGAGGGGACGGGCCGATGGGGTTCACCGGTCTTGGGCCGGCTCAGTGGTGGGTGGCGCTGCCCGCGCCGCGCGGCACGCGGATGCTCTCCACCAGTTCCTGGATATGCGCAGGCGCCGGCTTGGTCATCGCCAGCACCGCGTAGGCGGCGATGAAGTTCAGCAGCGCGCCGACCGCACCGAAGGACAGCGGGGAGATGCCGAACAGCCAGTTCGCCGGCACGTTCTCCAGCATGTTGGTGCCCGGAATGAAGAACCAGCCGAGGTAGCTGAAGATGTAGATCACGGTGGAGCTCAGGCCCACCAGCATGCCCACGATCGCGCCCGTCGAGTTCATGTTCTTGGAGAAGATGCCCATCATGATCGCCGGGAACAGCGAGGCCGCGGCCAGGCCGAAGGCCAGCGCCACCACCTGTGCTGCGAACCCCGGCGGATTCAGGCCAAGCCAGGTCGCCACCACGATCGCCACACCCATCGAGATGCGCGCCCACATCAGCTCGCCCTTCTCGGTGATGTCCGGCTTGAACGTGGACTTGATGAGGTCATGGCTGATGGCGGACGAGATCGCCAGCAGCAGGCCCGCCGCTGTCGAAAGCGCCGCCGCCAGACCGCCCGCCGCGATCAGGCCCAGCGTCCAGGCGGGCAGCTGCGCGATTTCCGGGTTGGCGAGCACGAGGATGTCCTGGTTGAAGGTCACCATCTCGTTGCCCTTCCAGCCACGGGCTTCGGCTTCGGCCTTGAAGCTCTCGCTGGCGTCGTTGTAGTACTGGATGCGGCCGTCACCGTTCTTGTCCTCGAACTTCAGCAGGCCGGTCTTCTCCCAGTTGCGCATCCAGTCCGGACGCTCCTCGAACGCGACCGGCTGTGACGTGGTGCCGTCCGGGTAGATGGTGTCGATGATGTTCAGGCGCGCCATCGAACCCACGGCCGGCGCCACCGTGTACAGCAGGGCGATGAAGACCAGGGCCCAGCCGGCCGACTTGCGGGCGTCCGACACCTTGGGCACGGTGAAGAAGCGGATGATCACGTGCGGCAGGCCGGCGGTACCGACCATCAGCGACAGGGTGAACAGCACCATGTTGAGGGTCGAACCGTGGTGGCCGGTGTAGTCGTTGAAGCCCAGCTCCAGCAGGACCTGATCGAGCTTGGCAAGGATCGGCATGCCCGAGGCGGTGTGTTCGGAAAACAGGCCCAGCTGGGGCAGCGGATTGCCGGTGAGCTGCAGCGAAATGAACACCGCCGGGATGGTGTAGGCGATGATCAGAACAATGTACTGCGCCACCTGGGTGTAGGTGATGCCCTTCATGCCACCGAGCACCGCGTACACGAAGACCACGGCTGAAGCGATCAGCAGTCCGGTGGTGGTATCCACTTCCAGGAAGCGCGAGAACGCGACGCCGGCGCCGGTCATCTGACCGATGACGTAGGTGATCGAGATGATCAGCAGGCTCGCCACCGCCACCAGACGCGCCGAGCGGCTGTAGAAGCGGTCACCGATGAAGTCGGGCACCGTGAAGCGGCCGAACTTTCTCAGGTAGGGCGCCAGCAACAGGGCCAGCAGCACGTAGCCGCCGGTCCAGCCCATCAGGAAGCTGGAGTTGCCGTAGCCCACAAAGGCGATCAAGCCGGCCATCGAGATGAACGACGCCGCCGACATCCAGTCGGCCGCGGTGGCCATGCCGTTCATGACCGGGTGCACGCCGCCGCCCGCGGTGTAGAACTCCGAGGTGGAGCCGGCACGGGCCCAGATCGCGATCGCGATGTAGAGCGCGAACGAGCCGCCGACGAAGAGAAGATTGATGGTGAACTGGTCCATGGGTCGTACTCCTTACTGCTCGTCCACGCCGAAGTCGCGGTCGAGTCGGTTCATGTACCAGGTGTAGAAGAAGATCAGCGCGATGAAGCTCAGGATCGAGCCCTGCTGCGCGAACCAGAAGCCGAGGTCGGTGCCTCCGAACTGGATACCGGAAATGAGCGGCCGCAGCACGATCCCGAAGCCGAAAGAAACGAGTGCCCAGATGGCCATGCAGATGCTGATGATCCGCACATTGGCCTTCCAGTACTCGGCAGGTGACTTGTTGCCTGACATGGGTGTCTCCCTGGATTCCGTTGTTGCCCACCGCGCCGGGCTGGCGCGGTGGGTTCCCTGATGCTTCAGAAGGTGTATCGGGCCATCACGTCCACACGGTTCTGCGTACCGCTGGTGCCACGTTCGAGCTCCCGCTTGGCGGTGGACAGCTCGATGCCGACGTCAAGCTTGGGCGCGGGCGACCAGAACAGATTGACGCGTGCACTCGAGGCTTCGGCGTTGGCATTGAGGCCGGTGAGGGCGCGGTCGTTGTCGACCGAGGTGTGGCCGACGATGAAGTTCGAACGCCAGGTGCCGCCCCAGACCTGACGCCAGGCCACATAGGCCGCGATCACATCGAGCGCCTCGATGTCACCGTTGGCGCGCAGCACGCCGTCCTCGAAGTAGTTCAGGCCAAGGTAGCGGCCGATGCCCGATCCAGCGGTCGCCATGAGGCGCAGATCATTGGCGCCGAACATGAACTTGCTGGTCACGCTGACGCCGTAGCCGGTCTCGGTGCTCGAGGAGCTTGCCGTGGAGTTGCGCAGCTGACGCAGGACGCCCGCAACCGACAGGAGCCCCCAATCGCCGCGGCTCGTGTAGCGGGCGGTGAAGTCGGGAATGGTGTTGTCGTCGCTGATGATCTTCGCTCCACCACCGAAGGGACTCAGCACGGTCTCCGGGTTTTCCAGGGCGAAGGCCCAGGCGCCGCTGGTGTAGCGGACCTGCGACTGGCGGTTGAAGACCATGCCTTCGGTCGGGCCGATGAAGTCGGCGGTCTCAGGCAGAGCGCCCAGCTCCATGAAGTTCGACCATTCCTGACCGAGCAGCCAGTTGTTGTAGGTCAGGAAGGCGCGACGCAGCACCGGGTTGTAGGTGTTGGTATTGCGCTCGTCACCGCCGGTCGGCACCGCGAAGTCGAGCTCGAAGCGCGAGCCCAGCTTGTCACCGTTGTCGAGGACGGTGTCGGTGGCGAACCACAAGCGCGACTGCTTGGCGTGGGCATCGAACACGGCGGACTCGCCGACGCCACCGACCGGGATCGCACCGGGCAGGTAGAAGTCACGGCCGACGCTGCCGGCGGCGGGGTTGCCGTCGCTGTAGTCCGACCAGGTGTTGTTGACCTTGATGAAACCGCCGTAGCTGAAACGGGTTCCCGGGTTGGCTCCAGGCGTGATGCTGACCGCCTGCACCGGCAGCGTGCCCGCCGGCAGGGCAGGTGCAGCAGGTGCAGCCGCCTGCTGCTTGACCATTTCACCGACCAGGCGCTCAAGCTCGGCGATGCGTGCTTCGAGCTGTGCCTCGCGTTCGGTCTGTGCCAGCGCCGGGCCCATCGCCAGAACGCCGGCGATTGCGAGGGCCAGCGGCCCTGTCTTGATTGTTTTGCGTTTGAACATGAGGCACTCCCTCCCAAGGATGCCAGCGCAGCATGAGAGCGCCGCAGTGCAGCAATCCATTCCACGTTGGTCTAAGCGGGGTGAATCCGGCTGCGACCCTCGTGGCGTCCGTTCGACCATGGTCGACGCGCACGCGCCAGAGCCCATCCGCAGGACTAGACTCGACGCCGAACATTCCAGAGAGCGGACGGCCTGCGCAGCTGCCAGAGCCCCTCCGCGCAGGCCACGCCCAGGGAGGTAGCCCCATGTCCAACGAAGCCAGCAGCGGCCCCATCTACGCCGCATCCGCCGAATTCAGCGCCAAGGCGCGCTATCGGCGCGACGACTACGAGCGCCTCTATCGGGAATCGATCGAGGACAGCGAAGGCTTCTGGGGCCGCATGGCCGAACGCCTCGACTGGTTCAAGAAGCCGACCAAGATCAAGGACGTCAGCTTCAAGGCCGAAGACCTGCACATCCGCTGGTACGAGGACGGCGAGCTCAACGTCAGCGTCAACTGCCTGGACCGCCACCTGGCCGCGCGCGGAGACAAGACGGCGATCCTGTGGGAGGGCGACAGCCCCGACGAGTCCGCGCACGTCACCTACCGCGAGCTGCATGCGCGGGTGTGCAAGCTCGCCAACGCGCTGCGCAATCTCGGCGTGAAGCGCGGCGACCGCGTCACCCTCTACCTGCCGATGATTCCCGAAGCCGCGGTCGCCATGCTGGCCTGCGCGCGGATCGGCGCGGTGCATTCGATCGTGTTCGGCGGCTTTTCGCCCGATGCATTGGCCGGACGCATCGCCGACTGCGGCAGCCGGGTGGTGATCACCGCTGACGAAAGCCTGCGCGGCGGCAAGCACGTACCGCTCAAGGCCAATGTCGACAGCGCGCTCAAGAACCCCGCCACCAGCTGCGTCGAGACCGTGCTGGTGGTGCGCCGCACCGGCGGCGCCATCGACATGCAGAGCCCGCGCGACCGCTGGTACGACGTGGTCGTCGAAGGCCAACCCGAGACCTGCGAACCCGAGCGCATGAACGCGGAAGACCCGCTGTTCATCCTCTACACCTCGGGCAGCACCGGCCAGCCCAAGGGCGTGCTGCACACCACCGGCGGCTACCTGACCTATGCCAGCCTGACGCATGAGGCGATCTTCGACGTGCGCGAGGACGACGTGTTCTGGTGCACCGCCGACGTCGGCTGGGTCACCGGACACAGCTACGTCGTCTACGGCCCGCTGGCCAACGGCGCCACCAGCCTGATGTTCGAGGGCATTCCAAACTACCCCAGCGTCAGCCGCTTCTGGGATGTCTGCGACAAGCACCAGGTGACCCTGTTCTACACCGCGCCGACCGCCATCCGCTCGCTGATGCGCGAGGGCGAGGCGCCGGTCAAGCGCACCTCGCGCTCCAGCATCCGCCTGCTGGGTTCAGTCGGCGAACAGCGCTGCCCGATCGTCGACACCTGGTGGCAGACCGAGACCGGCGGCATCCTGATCAGCCCGCTCCCCGGCGCGATCCCGCAGAAGCCGGGCTCGGCCACCCTGCCCTTTTTCGGTGTGCGTCCGGCGATCGTCGACGGCGAGGGCCGCGTGCTCGAAGGCGCCACCGAGGGCAACCTGGTGCTGCTGGACTCGTGGCCCGGCCAGATGCGCACCGTGTTCGGCGACCACCAGCGCTTCATCGACACCTACTTCAAGACCTTCCCCGGCACCTACTTCACCGGCGACGGCGCGCGCCGCGACGCGGACGGCTACTACTGGATCACCGGTCGCGTCGATGACGTCATCAATGTCTCCGGCCACCGCATGGGCACGGCCGAAGTCGAGAGCGCCCTGGTGTCGCATCCGAAAGTCGCCGAGGCGGCCGTGGTCGGCTGTCCGCATGACATCAAGGGCCAGGGCATCTACGCCTACGTCACCCTGAACGCCGGCGAGCAGCCCAGCGACGAGCTGCGCAAGGAGCTGGCGCTGTGGGTGCGCAAGGAAATCGGCCCGATCGCGACACCGGACTTCATCCAGTGGGCGCCGGGCCTGCCCAAGACCCGCTCGGGCAAGATCATGCGTCGCATCCTGCGCAAGATCGCCGAGAACCAGCCCGACCAGCTGGGCGACACCTCCACTCTCGCCGACCCCAGCGTGGTCGAGAACCTGGTGCGGGAGCGCTTCCTGAAATAGACCCGGACTTGGCACGGGCCTGACGCGATCGCGTCGGCCCGCGCCCCGATGGAGAACACCGTCATGGCGGTTTCCGGCAGTGAAGACAGCGGCATGGACGAAAACAGCGGCATGCGGCAGGCTTGGATCGGCGCTGAACCGGCGCCCTACGATGCCAGCGAACCCATGCGCGACATCCTGATTGCCGACGACCACCCTCTGTTCCGCGACGCGCTGCGCCGTACTGTCGCGCAGATCCTGCCGGATGCCCGACTGCTCGAAGCCGATTCGGTCGACAGTCTGTCCGAGCTGGCGTCGCGCCATCCGCGCGCGGACCTGCTGCTGCTGGATCTCAACATGCCGGGCGCGCACGGGTTTTCGGCGCTGGTGCACCTGCGTGCCGCGTTTCCGATTCTGCCCATCCTGATCGTGTCGGCGCGCGAGGATCCCGCGCTGATGCGGCGCGCACTCGGTCATGGTGCTTCGGGTTTCATTCCGAAGTCGGCCGAAGTCGAACAGATCGGCCGCGCGATTCACGCCGTGCTCGATGGCGACACCTGGTTGCCACCCGGTATCGGCGGCTCGGCCGTATCGCTCGACCCGGAAGAAGAAGCACTGGCCACACGCGTCGCCGAGCTCACGCCCCAGCAGTACCGGGTGCTGATGATGGTCTGCAACGGCCTGCTCAACAAACAGATCGCCTACGAGTTGAACGTCAGCGAAGCCACCATCAAGGCCCACATGACCGCGATCCTGCGCAAGCTGGGCGCCCACTCGCGCACCCAAGCCGTACTGCTGGCAGCGAAGCTGACCGTCGACGGCCGCGCCCCGCAGCTGCCGGCGGAAGACGACGAGTAGGCGCGCAGGGCTCACGCCCGGTCACCGGGCGATGCATCCATCTCACGGCAACGTGTGCCGGGGTGAGAATCCAACACGCCCACGAGCGTTGACCGAGGCCAGCGTTGAGCTCCGGTGGGCCAGGGCCCACCCTATACGACGGCCCATTGGGCAGGCCTCGGCCCACCACGCGCCCCACCCCACCGCACCCCGCATAGGGTGGGCCCTGGCCCACCATAAGCTCCACTCCGCCGCACCCCGCACAGGGTGGGCCCCGCCCCACCATAAGCTCCACTCCGCCGCACCCCGCACAGGGCGGGCCCCGGCCCACCCCAAGCTCCACCCCGCCCAACACCGCATAGGGTGGGCCCTGGCCCACCATGAGCTTCGCCCCACCGCACCCCGCACGACCGCGCACCCGCCGCCTCGATCGGAACCCCACGATGAGCCGCGCCACCCCCGCCACCCGCATGCTCGACGCCGCCAAGCTGGCATATCGCCTGCACACCTACGACTACGACCCCGAGGCCACCAACATCGGCCTGCAGGCCGCCACCGCGCTGGGCATCGAACCCGCACGCATGCTGAAAACCCTGATGGCCGAACTCGACGGCAAACCCGCCTGCGCCATCCTGCCGGTCGACCACGAGCTGAGCCTGAAGAAGCTCGCCGCAGCGCTGGGCGGCAAGCACGCAACCATGCTGCCGGTGCCCACCGCCGAACGCATCACCGGCTACCACGTCGGCGGCATCAGCCCCTTCGGCCAGAAGAAGCGCGTGCCCGTGGTGCTGGAGCAATCCGCGCTCGCCCATACCACCGTCTACTGCAACGGCGGCCAGCGCGGCCTGCAGCTCGAACTCGACCCGCACGTGTTCGCGCAGGTGTTGGGCGCGAAGGTGGCGCAGATCGTTGCGGCCGGATGACAGCCGCGGGCCCGGCCGGTAGCGTGGCGCCATTCGGCCTGTTCCTGTCCTGAGCCCTGCCATGAGCTTCTTGATCGTTCGCCGTTCGCGCTCCCAAGAAACAGAACTCTCGTCCCGGCATCTGTCTCCAGCGCCCGCGCGAAGGCCGGCTGTGTGTAGGAGCGAGCTCGCTCGCGACCCGCAGAGTGAGGCTGCGGTCGCCTGCAAGCAGGCTCCTAGAAAGTGCGCGAATGGACCAGTCCAGTTTCTTCAAGAATCCCTGACCCGTCGCTCGGCAGTGGGAAGCTCCATGCTGCTCGGCTTGGCGCTGGCTCTGTTCGCCTCTGCATCGACAGCCGCCGACCTCTGCACGTCCGAGGAGCAGGCACTGCTCGCAGAACTCGAAGTCTCCATGGCCCTAGATGCAGACGCCGTGGCTACCGAGGATGCCCCGCCAGGCCCGGGGCAAGCGGGCGATGCCAGCAGCGCGCGCGACGGTGCACCCACCGAGGCAAGTGCCCTGCTCGGCATCGGCTGCTTGGACGACGTTC
>JBIJCA010000407.1:0-3243 GCA_044344935.1 Aquimonas sp.
TGCAGGTGACGGCCACCGGAAACGAGAGCGCGCGCGCAGTCCACGGGTCGAGGCCCATGAGGCTGACCCAGGCCTGGGTCAGCCCGGCATCGACGACAAAGGCGAGTCCGCCGCTGACGCAGAACAGCGCGAACTGGCGCACAGCGGCGGCTACTCCGGCGCGCCGTGGCGCAGGTAGGCGAGCATTTTCAGCTCACGCCGGCCGCGCGTGACGGTGTCGAGGATCAGGCCTGCGAAGCCCGACAGCGCAGCCAGGATCATCAGGCCGGTCGACAGGATCGCGGTGGGGAAGCGCGGCACCAGGCCGGTGCGCATGAACTCGAGAATGACAGGGATACCGAAGCCCACGCCCGCCAGCGCCAGTGCGATGGCGATGCCGCCGAAGAATGCCAGCGGCCGTTCGGCGCTGAACAGCCGCAGCATGGTCTTCAGGATGCGGATGCCGTCCTTGTAGGTGCTGAGTTTCGAGAACGAGCCTTCCGGGCGCTCCTTGTAGGGCGTTTCCAGCTCGCCCACCGACATCTTCAGCTCCAGCGCATGCACCGTCAGCTCGGTCTCGATGTCGAAGCCTGCGGTGAGGACGGGAAAGCTCTTGGCGAAGCGGCGCGAGAACACCCGATAGCCGGACAGGATGTCCTGGCACGGGCGCCCGAACAGGCGGCTGAGGAAACCGGTGAGCATGCGGTTGCCCCAGACGTGTCCCGCGCGATACGCGGCCTCGGCCTCGTGTCGGCGCACCGCGACGACCATGTCGTGGCGGCCCTCGCGCAGGCAGGCGATTAGCGCGGGAGCGCTGGCAGCGTGGTAGGTGTCATCGCCGTCGACCATCACGTAGAGGTCGGCGTCGATGTCGGCGAACAGGCGCCGCACCACATGACCCTTGCCCTGCAGCCCGACGTGCTGGACGTGGGCGCCGTGCGCTCGCGCGATGGCGGCGGTGTCGTCCTTCGAGTTGTTGTCGAACACGCAGATCTGCGCATCCGGCAGCGCGGCGCGGAAGTCCCTGATCACGGTGGCAACGGTGATGGCCTCGTTGTAGCAGGGCACGAGGACGGCAATGCGCGGAGAGGCATTCATGCGAGGGGGTCGATACGGTTGGGAAACGATCCGGGAGGGTCGCGAAACGGGACGTGGAGCGGAGCGTGCTGGGCAGGCGATGTCTTCAGGTGCCGAACAGCGCTGCCATGCGCGCCTCATCCGGCTGCAGCACCACGCCGCGTTCGGTGACGATCGCATCGATCAGGCCCGCAGGGGTCACATCGAACACCGGGTTCCAGGCGCGCACGCCTTCGGCAACGGTGCGCACGCCTGCGTAGCCCAAGAGCTCTTCGGCGCTGCGCTCTTCGATCTCGATGTCGTCCCCGGACAGCGTCGCCATGTCCACTGTCGACGAAGGCGCGACCACCATGAACTTCAGGCCGTGGTGGCGGGCGGCAATGGCGAGCTGGTAGGTGCCGATCTTGTTGGCCACATCGCCATTGGCGGTGATGCGGTCGGCGCCGACGATGACCCACTGCACCTGGCCCGTATGCATGAGATGCGAGGCCGCGGCATCGGCGATCAGAGTCGCGGGAATGCCGTCTTCCAGCAGCTCCCACACGGTGAGCCGCGCGCCCTGCAGCCAGGGCCGGGTTTCGCCGGCGAATACGCGGTGGATGCGGCCCTCGGCCACACCAGCGCGAATCACGCCGAGTGCGGTGCCGAAACCGGCCGTGGCCAGCGAGCCGGTGTTGCAGTGGGTGAGCACGCCCGAGCCGGGCGCGATCAGCTCCGCGCCGAGGCGGCCCATGTGGCGGTTGGCGGCAAGGTCTTCGGCTTCGATCGCCGCGGCCTCGGCCTCGATTCGCTGCAGCCAGTCGCCGCCGCTGCCGACCAGGGCGGCGCGCATACGGCGCAGCGCCCAGGCGAGATTCACTGCAGTCGGACGCGAGGCGTTGAGCTGGGCCATGGCCGGCGCCAGCGCCTCGGCGGCCTGCGCGCCCGTATCGGCGTGCACCGCACGTGCTGCCAGCACGACACCCCAGGCCGCGGCGATACCGATCGCTGGCGCACCGCGCACCACCAGCGCATGAATCGCCTCGGTGACCTCGGCACTGCTGCTGCAGAGCACGCGCTTCTGCTGCTGCGGCAGCAGACGCTGGTCGAGCAGGTCCAGCGCGTCACCGGTCCAGCGCACTGCGCGCACGCGGTCGTAGCGGTCGTAGTCCATCGTTCGAAGCAAGGCCCGGCAAGACAAGGCGCATAGCGTACTTGACGCAGTGCGGAACCAACACCCGATGCACTGTCGCGAGTTTGTAGCGCGACGACCCCGGCGATCGAAGGCGGGCACCGCTGATATGCTCGCGCGCATGCCCAGCTCCCGCCCCCCCAAAGCGCCCGCCAAGCGCGCTGCTGCCGCCCGCAGCACCGCTTCCGCCTCCAAGTCGACCCGCAAACGCGTCAGTGCGGACGCCCCGCCCGAGCCGGCGCCGCCAACACCGGCGCGCAAGGCGGCAAAGCCAGCTCGCCAGCGCACATCGACAGCGCCGGGATCGGCCGCTCCGGCCAAGAAGCGCGCGACCGGCAAGCGCGCCGCCGCTGCCAAGGCCGCGCCCGCCGGGTCCAAGCCACGGCCGCGCAGCGCGGCCCAGCGCGAAGCGGCCTTCGACGCACTCGTACGCGGCGCGTGCCTCAAGGCCGGCACGGCAGCGGCGATCTCCAGCATCACCGGCCGCGTGCCGCTGCTGGGACGACTCGCCCCCACCGTGCTGGGTCCGCTGGCCGAGACGGTCGCGCTGGCCCAGGTGCAGAAGCAGCTGGTGACGGAGATCGTGGAGCTTTACGAAGTCTCGCTGTCCGAGCCCGAGATGCGCGGCGTGGTGCTGCTCGCCACGGCCACCAACATCGGCGCGCAGCAGCTGTCCAAGCGCAGCCTGGACGCGATCCTGAAGCAGTTCGGCGAAGGCCTGATCGGCACCGTGGCCGCGCGCGTGCTGCCGATGGCGACGATTCTGGCCGAGATCACTGCAGCCGTGGCCAGCACCTATACCGTCGCCAAGCGTGCCCAGGCCCTGTGCAAGCTGCCGGGCACCGGCGCCGGCAATCTCGCCGACCTGCTGCGCGGCCTGTCGGGCATCGATCAGCAGCGTCTGCTGAGCTGGAGCGGCGAAGCCTTCCGCCTGGCGCTGGTGCCGTTTCGCAGCGTGCTGGGGATGTTGTGGAAGTGAGAGCCGGGATTCGGGATTGGGGTGAGGCGGCTCGTTT
>JBIJCA010000408.1:0-3180 GCA_044344935.1 Aquimonas sp.
GCGCGCCCAGGTGATGCCGTAGGGCGCTCGCGCAGGCCCGATCCTTGCCCAAACCGCCGCTTGCGCGGCCGCCGCCTACCCGGCAGACTCGCCGAAAAGCAGACTCGCCGAAAAGGGCGTTTGAATTTCCTATACCTGGGCGCCATCTGGAGATCCTGCTGCGCAAGCGCGAAGCCAGTACCGGCGCGCTGCTGCCACCGGCCGAGTTCATCGCCGCCGCCGAGCGCTTCGGGCTCTCGGCACGGCTCGACACCTGGGTGGTCGACCGCACCCTCAGCTGGCCGGAGGACAATCCGCAGGCCGCGGCCAGCGTGCGGCTGTGCTCGATCAATCTGTCGACCGCCTCGCTGGTGGACGCGAGCTTCGCCCGCTTCCTGCGCCAGCGCCTGGCGCGCAGCAGCTTCCCGCTGACCCGCCTGTGCTTCGAGATCACCGAAACCGGCGCGGTGCGCGACCTGGCCCGCGCGGTCGAGTTCATCCGCGGCCTGCGCGCGTTGGGCTGCCGCTTCGCGCTGGACGACTTCGGCACCGGGTTCTGCTCGTTCTCCTACCTGCCCAAGCTCGATGTCGACCTGCTCAAGATCGACGGCAGCTTCGTGCGCGACGCCGGCACCTCGCCGCTGGCCTTGGCGATCGTGCAGGCGATCGTACGCATCGCCCAGGTCACCGGCCGCAAGACCGTGGCCGAATGGGTCGAAACCCCCGCCCTGGTCGAGCGCATGCGCGAACTCGGCGTGGAGTACGTGCAGGGCTACGCCTTCAGCCGGCCGCAGCCGATTGCGGAGTTTTTTGCTGTGGGCAGGGAATAGGGAATCGGGAATCGGTGGCACCGGCCGAGCTGGCTGGATTGTGTTGATCGGCCATTGATCGCGCGGTCGTCCTGGCAATCGCTCACTCGAAGCCGTTGGCGAACAGCGCGTCCCCGGCCGGCGCGAACACCGCGGCGACCTCGGTGTCGCCATCGATGCGCAGGCGGCAGGTCGTGCCCGTGCAAGCGCCGGCCCAGCGATCAAAGCGGAAGCCGGGTGCGGCGGTCGCGGTGAGGGTGACCTCGGTGTCACCGGCGAACGGCGCCACGCACGTCGGCGAACACGCAATGCCGGCCGGGCTGCTGCTGACCGAGCCGGTGCCGCCGCTACGCAGCACCGTGAGATTCCCCGGCGCCCCGCGCAGGCGGATGCGCGTCACGAACCAGTCGTAGTCGGCAGGATCGGCGATGCCTGCGCCGCGGAAATCTCCGACCACGATCAGATGCTGGGCGCCCTGATTGTCTGATTCCAGTACCGCGCCATCGAAGGCCCAGGCGCGCGGCGCCGGGCCGCCGTTCGCTCCGCCGCTGGGCACGCGGTACTGCTGTGAGCCCTCGAAGCCGAAGGCCAGATTCGGAGGAAAGGCGAGGTTGTCCGGAGGCCCGCCACTCATCGCGACAAAGAAGCTGTCCTGCTCGCCTGTGCATTGATTGGACTCGGTGCACAGGCGCAGAGCACCGAGCAGCACGTGTTTGCCATCCCAGCGCAACCCCTTCTGCACGTTCACGCTGCGTGTGGAGAGGATGCCGTTGAGGAACAGCCAGCGTGGAGACAGAAACTGCGTGCCGTTGTCGAAAGCGATGATCGGCTGGTGCTGATTGCCGCCGGCGAAGAAGGCCTGTTCCGCGGAGCCATAAAGAAACAGGTTCGGCAGCGACGGCTCCCAGCGCATCGAAGCAAAGCGGGTCTGACGCGAATCGGGCGACCAGTAGCCGGTCGGCGTGACCCACGCCGTGCCCGCGTTGGCGAAGCTGCCGTTGAACAGCGCTTGGTAGCTGCCGTAGGACGGGCCGTAGGCGGAAGTCGGCGACGGCCGATCGCGCAGGCTGCCGGCGAGGCGCAGGTCGGCGCTGGTGAGGTAAGTCGCGGCGGCAGGCAGGAATTCCGCGGCCGGGACGCCGGCCGAGTTGATCGCCGGCAGCTGGATGCCGCCGCTGTTGCCGCAGCCCAGCGCATAGTTCGATTCCGGTACTCGTCGATAGACGCTGGCGCCGGCGTCCCAAGCCATGCGCGCCATCACCACCATCGGCGCGCGCGTGGTCGGCGCGCCGATGGAAAAGAAGGTCTGCTGGCCCACGATCGTCAGCTCGCCATTGGGTGCGATCGCGAGGCTGCGCGCGTTGAGCTCGGTGCGGTAGATCGCGGGGTCACAGAACACGCTGCCCGGAGCGCCCGGGGCGTACAGGTTCACGCCCTCCCAGTTCACCGGCGTCAGCACCCCGCCCCCGGGCGGGCCGATAAGCGCCTGGCCCTGAGTGCGTGGCGCACCGTCGCGGGTGAAGACCTCGACGAAAAAGTCCTCGCTGGCGCCGTGGAAGAACACATTGTCGAGGTTGCGAACGCCGTAGCCGATGACCACGTCGCCGTTGGGCGCGAAACCGAGCCCGGCGATGTCGCCGATGTCGCCTTGGGTGCTGATCACACGGCCGTTGTTGCCGAAGCTCATCACCGGCGCGCCGTTGGCGTCGAGCTTGACGATGGCGATGCGGTCGCCGGCGAGCCCGGCAACGTAGAGGTAGCGGAAGGACAGCAGGATGCCGCCGACGTTGACGAACTCGCTGCGCACCGCGAGGAAGCGTGCGGAGTCGAAGGACGACTCGCCGGGGCGGTCGAATGCCAGACGCGTCCATCCGTCGACGCCGAAGGAAGGATCGACGTCACCCGGGGCCAAGGTCACGGCGGTGCCGACGCGCGACAGGGTGAGCAGGAAAACCGCAGCGAGCAGATGAAGCCAGGAAAGCATGGGGAGATCTCCGGCGCCCGCAGCGGCGCCCCTTTGGACCTACGCCAAAGCGGGCCGAACCTGACACGACTGCAGCAGCGCCGAACGCGGGCATCCGCTCAACAGCTCCCAGGCTGAGCCCGGACCCTCAGCACTGCTCATGGCTCTACCCGCGCGCTTGCATCAGCTCGTTCCGCTCGGGTCTGTGATCTCCTACTGCGCTGGCTGTCAGCCGGCGCGCCCGAACAGCGTAAGTCCGCGCATGCGCATCCCGACCCGCTGCTTCGGCCTTAGCGAGTCCGGGCCGATCATTGCTCCAGCACCAGCGCGCCATGTCGAGCAGGGACAGCCGCTCCAGGCGCTGCCAACGCAGGGCGCTCTGCTGGGCCTCAAGCAGGGTCCGCGGGCTGAACAGGCGCATGCCCATGC
>JBIJCA010000006.1:0-37074 GCA_044344935.1 Aquimonas sp.
CTGATGATCTCGCGCGCGGCAAGCTGGGTGCCCTTGCGCACCAAGGGTCGCAGGCTGGCCTCCTCGCCGCAGTGCGCCACCTGCTGGCGGAAGAACTCGACCCGTCGCTGCACGCGCGTGGCTTCATCCACCCCCGCCTCGACGGTCGCCAGCAGCGCGCGCAGACGATCGAGCGTGTCCTCCAGGCGCTGCAGACGGTAGGTCAGGCGCACCGTCACCCCGGTGCGCACGGTGTTGCGGCGGATGCGTGCGATGACGTCCTCGCACTGCTCGAACAGCACCTGCGCCGGCGCATCGTCTTCCAACGGCCGCCCCTCGTCTTGAGCCCAGGCCGCCAACCAGGCCTGCAGGTACTCGCGTACGGCCACCTGCTGTTCCAGAAACGGTGAGGCCGATCGCTGTGCATCGGGATAGACCCGGGCAAACAGCGGATCGACGCCGGTCGCCGCGATGCGCGCCGACAGCACCTTGATCGATTCGATCCACTCTTCGCGCACGCGCTGGCGCAGGTCGTCGTCCAGCGCCAGCAGGCCCAATGCACCCGCCAGGCGCAGCCAGCGATCGGCCGGCAACGCCGCCCACCAGCGCGCCACCTCGGCGCGGCCGAACAGACAGCACAGCCAGTCGCGCAGCTGCAGCGGATCGACGTCTTCCGGCAGCAGCTTGTAGAGCAGGCGACGCCTGAACTCGGCGCCGAATCCGTCGGCGGTCAGCAGGCCGAGGTCCGCGAGCAGACCGACATGGCGACTGCCGCCCAGCCATGCCAGCAGCCGTCCGCGCGCCGGTGCCAGCGCCTCCGGATCGGACTCGACCGCGCACATCCAGGCGTCAAAGGCGCGCAGCGCGGCGTCGCTGCCGGGCGCGCTGCCTCGCGACAGGCTCAGCAGCCAGGGAAACGCCGCCCAGGCCTGCAGCACCGGCGAGTCAAGCTGAAGCGCGGAAGGCTGAAGGTCGCCGCTGGATACCGCTGGATGCATCGAATTCCCCTGGTCGCGCAGCCTGCCCTGTCTCGTCCTCAGCACGAGAGACGTCAGGCCCGGCCCAGACCGCGTTCCGCACAGCCTACCGCGCGCGCCCGTGCGACATGGGCCCTCGCACCACGGCGGAGGTGAAACCACGGGGACTTGCGCGAAGGCCCCCCGCGGGCTCGGCCGCCGTTCGCGGCCAAGGTCTCCACTGCAGCGGCGGGCACCTGTCGATCAGCACAGGCTGCAGTCACGCCGGGGGCGGCCTCTGGCGCGGCGCGGCGCGCGCTTTGCATGCCGGCCTGTCGACTGATGCGGCGGCCACGGCCGCGCCGCCGCCGGAGAGCCCGCATGCCCGATTCGATCCTGCACGTCTACCCGCAGGACTTTCCCCGCGACATGTCGACCCTGGTCGGCACGCCGCAGGCGCTGCGCGCACTGGGCGCGGCCATCAACCAGGCCCTCAAGCAGGGCGAGGCCCTGACCGTCGAGCTCGAGGACACGGCCGGCGACGGCTACGTGGTGAAGGTCTGCTGCCGTCGCCCGCACCGCAGCGAACCGCCGCCCGGCCGGTTCCGCGAGAAGTTGGGCAAGCCGGAGTCCGACGCCTTGCCCCACAGCTTCTGGGAGCGGCTGGGCTCGCGCTCCGGCTGAGGCCGCGCGACCTCAGCTCGACTCGAAGCCATTGGCGAACAGGTCCACGGTCAGCAGCAGCAGTGCACCGGCGCAATCCAGACGCGGATAGTCCTGGCTCATCGGCGGACGCAGCAGGCGCACGCTGGAGGCTTCGAGGGCCGCTTCGATCTCGGCGGGCGTGGCCGCTGGCGCTGCCTGCTTGAGCAGGGCGATGCAGCCGGCGGTCATCGGCGCCGCCATCGAGGTGCCCGAGAAGGTCGAGGTGCCGGCCGCGCTGCCGCGTCCGGCGGCTGTGACCGGTGCGCCCGGCGCCAGCAGATCGGTCGTGGTGCTCAGGTTCGAGAAGCAGGTGACCTGGTCGGCCGCGGTGGTCGGGGCGGTGCAGACGCTGCCGAACCCCGCGCTGCCGACATCGGCGTCGTAAACCGCACCGACCGACAGCGCCGAGGCCACGCAGGCCGGCGCCTGCATGTCGATCGACGAGCCGTTGTTGCCGCTGGACACGGTGCTCAGCACGCCCAGCCCGCGCAGGCCGTTGATGACTTCCGCGAACGCCACAGTGAAGCTGGCCGAGGTATCGCAGTTGGCCTGGAAGCGCGCGCCGGTGCCGAGACTGGCGTTGACCACGGTGGCGTCGGGATGGTTGACCCGCACCCAGTCGTAGGCTGCGATCACGTCCGAGGCACAGCAGAAACTGTTGTTCTGGTCGAGCACGCGCACTGCCACGATGCTCGCCGCGGATGCGACGCCGCGCGGCACTCCGCTCACGCCGGCTGCGCCCACCGCGATGCCGCCGACATTGGTGCCGTGGCCATGGCCGTCGGCCGCAGCGCCGGGGCCGAACTGGGTCGCCTGTCCGTTCGGGCAGCAGGTGGTGCAGAAGCAGGCCTCGTCGACGATGCGACCGGCGAAGCTCTGGTGATCCAGGCGCAGGCCGCTGTCGATGATCACCACCTTGCGTCCGCTGCCATCGAGGCCGGCGAGCTGCACCGGCGTCACTTCAGCCAGCGGAATGGACTGCACCAGACCGCCGCTGCCGCCTACATCCAGGCCGATGCGAATCCCTGTGTCGCTGAGACGCAGGCGGTCGAGATCCTCTGCTGCCAGCTCTGCGGCGAACGCCGGCAGGGTTTCGAACCGACGCCGGATCTTGGCTTCGAGCGCAGGGTGCGCGGTCAGCAGTCCGGCCACGGCCGCCTTGGCCGCAGAGCTGCTCTGGCGTGCGTCGGGGGACTCGATCCACACGAGCACGCGCACAGTGCCACTGCTGCGCAGTGCCTGCTCGACCTCAGGATCGATCTTCGCCGCCGCAGCGAAGCCAGGGGCGAGACCGGCAAGCAGCACCAGGAGGGCGAGGTGGAACAGTCGGCAGTGACGCGTGCGCATGGTCGGTCTCCAGAGGCTCGACAGCGGGGACAAACAACAGCGGGGAAACACCGCAGACGCGGCGTTTCCCCTCCACCGTGCTGCCGCCACGCCTCACCCGGTTTCGGGCCCTGCGCGCGGCGGCAGCGGATCGACTCACCGCGGTGACAATGCGGCAGCTCACTCCGAGCGAAGCATCGCACGCTGACTCAGCGCCACCGCCACCACCAGGGCGATCAGCAGCAGCAGCGCCCAGCGATCGGTAGTGGGCACCACCGCCGCGCGCGCCTGCACCGCCGACACCTGCGGCTGTGTCGTGGTGGCGGCAATGCCGGCCGTGCTGGCAGTGAGAGTCGCCACCCCTGCAGAGTTCAGGCGACAGCCGGCGAACTGGGCGACACCCGCCACCGGCGTCACCGGATTGCTGGTGCAGACGAGCGGGCCTGCGCCGCTGGCCAACGCCAGCGTGATCGGCGTCGTGGCCGCGCTGACCACGTTGCCGAAGGCGTCCTGGATCGACACCGCCGGCTGCTGCGCCCAGGCCACGCCGACGGTTGCCTGGGCGGACGGTAGCGTCGTGAACACCAGACGATCCGGTGCACCGACGCCGATGACGACGCTGGGCGCGGTGACTGCGCCACCCAGACCCGACGCACTGGCAGTCAGGGTGACCGTGCCGGCGGTATTGATTCGGCAGCCGCTGAAGCTCGCCACGCCCGCCACCGCGGTGACCGGATTGGCGTCGCAGACCAGCGGGCCGGTACCGGAGGCCAAGGACAGGGTCACGGTCGCGGCAGCGGTGCTTACCGGGTTGCCGAAGGCATCTTCGACCCGCACCACCGGCTGCTGCAGCCAGGCTTGACCCGCCTGGGCCGTGCTCGAGGGCGCCACCGAGAACGCCAGACGGTTCGCGCTGCCGGCAGAGATCACCACCTGCGGCGTGCTCGTGGCCGCGGCGATGCTGCCGCTGCTTGCGTTGAGAGTCACCGTGCCGGCGGTATCGATGCGGCAGCCGCTGAAGGCCGCGATGCCGGCGCTGGGCGTGACGCTGTTGGCCGCGCAGACCAACGCACCACTGCCCGTGGCCAGCGACAGCGAGACCGGCGCGATTGCCGTCGTCGCCAGATTGCCGAAGGCATCCAGCACGCGCAGCTGCGGCTGCACGGCGAAGGCCACGCCGGCCGTGGCCGTGGCCGAGGGCGCCGGAGCGAACTCGAGCTGACTGGGCGCTGCAGCACTCACTACCACCTGCGGCGAGCTGGTGGCGTTCGCGATGCTGCCCGCGCTGGCATCGAGGGTGAGCGTGCCGGCAGTGTCGACGCGACAGCCGGCGAAGTTCGCCACGCCCGCCACCGGGGTGACCGGATTGGTGGCGCACTGGAGCGGGCCGGTGCCCGTGGCGATGCGCAGGGTGATCGGCGTCGCCGCATCGGTGACGACGTTGTCGAACGCGTCCGTCACCGCGATCGAGGCCTGCACGGCGAAGGCCTGACCGGCCGTCGCGGTCGCCGAGGGCGGCGTGACGAACACCAGACGCGAGGCCGCGGCAGCCGCGATGACCACCTGCGGCTGCGTCGTCGAGCCGGTGATGCCCGGCGCTGAGGCATTCAGCGTCACCGTGCCGGCGGTGTTGATGCGGCAGCCGCTGAAGCTGGCAACGCCCGCCACCGCGGCGACGGTGTTGGCATCACAGCTGATTGGGCCGCTGCCGCTGGCCAGGCCCAGGGTGATGTCGATCGGCTTGTCCGTGACCGGGTTGCCGAACTCGTCCTCGACCCGCACCACCGGCTGCACGGCCAATGCCACGCCGGCGGTCGCCGTCGGCGAGGGCGCAGTGGTGAACACCAGACGCGTTGGCGGACCGCGGGTGATCAGCACGGCGGGGTTGGTGGTGGTGTTGGCGATGCCGCTGGTACTGGCTGCGAGCGTGATCGCGCCAATCGCATCGACACGACAGCCGCTGAAGCTGGCAACGCCGTTCACGGGCACGACCGGATTGGTGTCGCAGGTCAGGGTGCCAGTTCCCGAGGCGAGGAACAGAGTCACCGGTGTGGCTGCAACCAGCGCGGCGTTGCCGAAGGCATCGCGCAGCGTGATTGCTGGCTGCGGCATCCAGGGCATGCTGACGATCGCCGAGGCGGGCGGCGAGGTGCTGAACTCGAGCTGGGTGGGCGTGGCGGCTACGACCGCGATGCTGGGCTGGGCGGTGGCCGAGGCGATGCCGGTAATCGCTGCATCCAGAGTGACGGTGCCGGCCCGATTCAGGCTGCAGCCGCTGAAGCTGGCGACGCCGGCCACGGCGTTGACCGGATTGACATCGCAGCTCAGCACGCCGCTGCCGCTGGCCAGACGCAGGGTCACGGCAGCGGTGGCGTCATCCACCAGGTTGCCCAAGCTGTCTTCGATGCGCACCGTGGGTTGCACCGCGATCGCCTCTCCCGCAGTCACCGTGGCGGAGGGCACAGGCGCAAAGCTCAGGCGCGCCGGCGGCCCCGGACGGACGAGCACCTGCGGATTGGTGAGGCTGTTGGTGGCGGCGCCCGACACCGCCCGCAAAGTCACGGTGCCCACGCTGCCGACTCGGCAACCGCTGAAGCTGGCCACACCGTTCACCGGCGTTACCGGATTCGCGTCGCAGGTCAGCGGGCCCGCACCGCTGGCGAGTTCGAGGGTCACGGGCAGCGTGTAGCCGGTCTGGGTCACCCCCGCGCCGTCCTGCACGGTGATCGTCGGCTGCACCGCAAAGGCTTGCGCCACGGTGGCCATCGCGGACGGTTCGGTGCTGAAGGCCAGCCGGGCCGGCTCGACCGTCAGATTGATCGACGAGGCCACGCGCGGCGCCAGCGGGTCATTGGTCGCGAAGCAGGCGGCGCCGATGTAGCTGCCCGCTGCGGTCGGACCCAGCGGCACGCTGACCTGCGTCTGCTGCAGGCGGTCGATGTTGCCGGTGTCCGGCGTGGCAGCCCCCACCCACGGCGCGGTGCAGTCCACTTCGCCGCGCACGCGCATCGTCAGCCCGGGCAGCGTGGGATTCGCCACCCAGTTGCCGGTGCCGTTGGTGGCCACAGTGATCGAGGCGAAACCGGTGTTGCCGCTGGTGTCGTTGGAGCCGTACCAGGCGAAGCGGTTGGCGAAGGTGCCGCGGGTGTTGACCACGACCCAGTAGCGTCCGGCGGGCAGGTTGACGTTCTGGCCTGCGGCGACGAGATCGATCGCGATGGTGTTGGCGCCGACCGTGCTCACACCAGCGCCGGTGGGCGTCGAGGTGAAGGTCCAGATCGCTGCGCCGGGATTGGATTGGGGATTGCCCGCGGGAAGGCCGCCGGCATCGGGGTAGAGGCTCCAGGTCAGATTCGTGGCCGCGGTCGTGAGCGGCTGGTTGGAAACCACGAAGCCATCGACCTGGATCGAGCGCAACCGTGTCGGTCCACCGAGCACGATATCGTCAGCCGCGAACTGGGCCTGGCTGCCGGCCGTTGCGGGATCGGTGTAGACGGTGGAGCGGAAGCCGCTGGCGATGCCTTGGTTGCTTGAGTTGGCGATGCCAACCACGCCGACACCGGTGCGATCGGCATCGAAGCTGAGCGGGAACCCGCCTTCGTTGCGCAGGGTGACATTCACCGCCGCCGTCGTTCCCTCGATGATCGTGGCCGACTGCGCGTTCGGAGTGAGGCTCAGCACCGGCGGCGGCACCGACACCGAGACCGGCAGGTTCAGCGCGTCCGCTGCGCTGCCGCCGACCCGGCTCAACTCCAGCCAGCCGTGGCGATACGCGCCGTCGAGGGGAATCGCGCTGCTGTCGATGGTGATGGTCAGCTCGACCGTCGCCCCCGGCGCCACGCTGAAGCTGGCCGGCACGACCGAACCGGCAAGGCCGGTGACGGCGGCGTTCCAGTCGACGCTGCTCGTGCCGGTGTTGCGGAAGCGACGCACGAACTGGCACTGGTTGATGCAGAAGCGCTCACCCATGCTCGCGAGGTTCAGGGTGCTGGGGTCTCCGCCCGTGGCCGGGTTGGCCGCCTGGAAGGCCGCAAAGGATTCATCCAGCACCAGGCCGGCGTTGGCGGCAAGGTTCACGCGCACCCGCCCGGCGCCCATGTCGAAGGGCGAAGCGGGGCTGCCATCCTCGCGCAGCACGCCGCGGAACGAGGTCATCTGCAGGGCCGACTTCAGCTCGGGCACCGTCCAGCTCGGCCGCAGCTGACGAAGCAGCAGGGCTGCACCGGCCTGATGCGGCGAGGCCATCGAAGTGCCGCTGATGATCTCGACCAGGTTCTCGCTGCCGGTCAGTGAGGTGCTGGCGTAGGCGGCAAGAATCTGCGCACCGGGTGCGGTCACGTCGGGTTTGACCAGATCGAAGCTGCCGGCCGGTCCGCGCGAGCTGAAGGCCGCGAGCTGGTCCGGCGTGTTCGGCAGCGCGGTCGGCGGGAACGGAATGCTGGCCGTCGTCGTCGCCGGGTTGGCCTGCCCGAAGTCGCGCAGGGCATTGCCATCCAGCTGCGTCACCGAGAACACCGGAATGGTCGTGCCCGGCACCGAAGGCGCGATTGTGCCGGCCGCGCTGTTGGCGAGGATCATGGCCACCGCGCCGGCCGCCGCCGCGTTGTTGGCCTTGATAGCGAAGTTGCAGGTGCCGCGCCGGATCACGGCGATGGAGCCGGCAAAGGTGTTCGCCGGATAGGCAGCGCAGCCGTCGGAAGCCGTGTCGATGCCGGCGCTGATGCGCAGCGGCGTAGTGCCGGGAATGGTGGCGTTGAAGGCCACGCCGCCGCTACCCGGCGTCAGCAGGAGGGTCGCCAGCGCCGTGGGCACCGGCGCCGGCCCGGTCACATTCATGCTCTGCTGGAAGGTGCCGCGCCCGTGCTGGGCCGCCGCCGTGCTGGACACCCAGGGCTCCAGATGACCCATGGTGTTGGGGCCCGGGCCGGAATTGCCCGCCGAGGCGGCCACGTAGATCCCAGCATTCACCGCGCCGAGAAACGCCAGCGAACTGGGATCGCTCCACGGCTGCTCGCCGCCGCCGATCGAGTAGTTGATGACGTCGACGATGCCATCGGCCACCGCCTGATTGATCGCGGCGGAGGTGGCGGTGCTGGGGCACAGACCGCGCCCGGTGGAGAGCTCGGTGTAGCAGGTGTCGTAGGCGATGATCGAGGCGCGCGGCGCCACGCCGGCGATGCGCACCGTGCTGCTGGCATACAGCGCGTCGCGGCGGTGGCCGGCAGCGGTCGACGCGACATGCGTGCCATGGCCGTTGGTGTCGCCGAAGCCGGGCTCTTCGCGCCAGGCCGCGTTGGTGCAGCCGTTGACCGGCGCACCACAGACAAAGTCGTACCCACCGATCAGCTTGGCGTTGCAGCGTCCGGCATCGACCTCACCCACCGCGCACGTGCCGAGGTAGTTGCCGTCACCCAGCGGGTTGATGTGGGCATAGCCATCCACCGGCCCCACCGCCGCAAACGAGGGGCTGCCGAAGTTGATGCCCGAATCGATCACGCCGATGACCTGACCCTCGCCCTGGGCGGGGCCGCTCGATCCCGGATTGGTGCCGTCCCAGATCGGCTCCACGCCGATCAGGGCCGGGCCAACGTCGGTATCGAGCTCAAGCAGGCGCTCCCCGCTGACCAGCAGTACGTCGGGATCGGATTCGAGACCCTTGGCCTCCTCAGCCGACAGCTCGATCACCAGCGCGTTGATCGCGTGCTGCATGCGCATGGAGACCTGCGGCGAACGCCCAAGCCGGCTGCCGATGCGCGACTCGAAAGCCTCCTGCTGCTGACGCAGATGCTCGACGTAGGCCAACGAGGAAGCGCCGCGCACGTTCAAACGCTCGGAACCGGCCGCGCGCTCCGGCGCCGACAGGCCCGGCTTGCCGCCGCGATAGCTGGCCAGCGCGGGCTCTTTCAGCACCAGCACGTAGCGGCCCGAGGCAGGCGCCTCCGCCGCGGACTTGCTCGATCGCTCGCGCGTCTCCGCGCCCTCGGCAGCCGTCGTCGTGCTCGGTAACGCGACCATGAGCGCTAGGCCGCAGACACCCGCACGCACAAGGGCGGACAGCGGGCGTGACAGCAGTCTGGAATGCATGGGAAGTCCTCGTTGGATTCCGGCCCCCGTGACCGGACAGGCGCACATGGTGGCACTCGCGCGTACTGGCGCAAAGGGCGGGAGAGGTGCGGAAGTTGCTGCTCCGCAGCACTGCTGGAGCCTGGCCGCGCGTGAAGACCGCGCCACCGTTGGCGCGCCGGCCCGCAGCCGCGGTATCGGCAGCACAGGAAGACAGTCGACGCGCCACTGCGGCACCATCGCAGGCCCGACCGAGCGAACCGCAGCCTGGCCATGGCCGACACCGAGCAGCTACACCGAGACGGCTACGTCCTGCTGCGTGGCGCTATTCCCGCCGACTGGATCGAACCGCTGCGCGCGGTGTTCGAGGCCAACGTGCTGCCCTCGCATGCGTGGCCGGTGCCGCGCGGGCCGGATTGGCGTCACGCTCAGCTGGATCTCGATCCGCGCATCCAGGCCGTCTGCCGGTTGCCGGTCCTGCTGCAGACCGTCGGTGCGCTGATCGGCGAACGCTTCTTCCTAGCCCAGGTCGAGGGCCGCGAGCCGCTGGCGGGCGGCGGCCGGCAAGGGCTGCATCGCGACCTGTCCGAACAGCGGCCCGGTGACACGGTCAGCGCGCTCGCGTTCTTCGATGACTTCAGCGCCGACAACGGCGCCACCCGACTCGTGCCAGGCACGCATCGCCCCGCCTCGCTCGATGCGCCGATCGCCGACGAGGAAGAGCTGCGCGCCCGGCACGTCGCAGGCGCCGCGGGCGACATCCTGGTGTTCGACGCCGACCTGCTGCACGCCGCCAGTCTCAACCACAGCGGCGCGCGCCGCCGCTCGATCCTGATCGGCTACTTCGCCGAGCATCGCTACCCCTCGCACCTGAAGACGGCGCACCTGCGCGGCGTGCGGATGGACACCGGCCAGCGCTTCAGCCCAAGCGGCGAAGCCGAGTCGGACTGACAACCCGCGAGTGTGGCGCCGACATCCGCTGTCCACTTCGCGCACCGCAGAAGGCGCGCAGCCGAATGCAGCGCCGCGCGCAAGCGGCTACGGCGCCGGCGTGTACACGTAGCGGCGATCGAGCGCGTCCGCATCGACCGCGTCGTCCTCCACGCTGTAGCCAAGCTGACCGGCGATCTCCAGGGCCCGCGGATGCGCATGGATGCTGCGCCAGTCTTCGCCCACGGCCAGATACGAGTGATGCGCGTCGATCACGTCCGCCCGGCGACGCGCAACCGCCGCGCAGGGCGGCAGACCGAGAAAGCCGAGCAGGCGCTCCAGGCCATCGCCGTGGAACAGATCCTCGTGGCGCAGGCGCAGCCAGGGCACCTGCAGTCGCGACTCGAGTGCCAGCCCGAACGCGTTCACTTCGGTCCAGTAATACAGGCACTTTTCGAAAGGCGTGAGCTGCGCCCAGCGGTCACGGTACTCGACGAAGCTGACGCCCTCGTCGAACGGCGTCAGCAGCGCTTTCTCCGCCAGGTGGGGCAGCAGGGGCGGCTGGTAGGCCTGATGGGTCAGCCACGAGAAGCTGGTCGGCAGCGGATGCCGCACCAGGTGGAGGATCCGCACGCGTCCGCGGAAACGCGCGGCCAGGCTCGGAATCGTGCTCCAGCTCGGATGCCCGCACTCCAGATACTGGCGGCTCGCCAGCTGGGCCTCGATCGCCTCCATGTGCCGGTTCACCTCTGCCGGCAGCGCCGGGGAAACGTCGGCTCCTCCGGCATGGCGCAGGGCCTCGCGCGGTCGATAGCGCGCATGCAGCGGCTCGTGCGCGACCGCCAGCCGGTCCGGATACGACCCGGCCAGCGCGGACGCCAGCCACTGGGTACCGCAGCGTCCGGTCGAAAGCACGAAGCAGGCGTCATTCATCGGCATGGGCACACAGCGCAAGGGTCGTGCGGCAAGGGTCGCATGCGGCTGTCGATCGATGTGCGCCCTGCGACCCCGGCCGACCCATCGATCATCGGCTGAAACCTCGGGAAGAAGGCCCCGGCCCACGCCCGGCCCCAGGCGTGCACCGCCTTCGATGCCTCTCAAGGCTGCGGGCTCGACCGCAGCAGCGTCCGCCGCTCGCGGGCGTTCGATCCTGCCAGTGCCCCGCTGGGCCAGGCCAGAGCGGGTGCAGCGGCGTCAACATCAGCGCTTTCGAGATGGGCAGGGAGGTGTTCGCCAACCGCCTCGCAGCGCTCCAGGCGCGGGCCCATGAGCGCGGCCCACAGCCAACCGCCGGAGCAAGGCCGCGCCGCGTTCATCCATCTGTCATGCGCAACGCGGCCGGAATTCATGTCCGGCGGAGGCGCGCTTCATCACGTTGGCGGTGCAATGGCAACCCCGGGAGCCCTCCGCTCCCTCATCGCAGAGGTCCGTCATGCACCGTTTCGGTTTCGCCCTGATTGCCGCTTCCCTGGCCGCCGGCGCTTCAGCCAGCACGTCGGTCTACAACGCCAACATCAGCGAGGCGGAAGTCGTCGCCGCGCAAACCGCCTGGTGCAACGCCCTGGTCGCGATCAACAAGGCCGGCGAAGATCGCGGACACGCTGCCGCCAAGCAGCTGGCCAGCGACGTGCTGGACGCCGCCTACGGCTACAACCTGGGCCCGGTGCTGTTCAAGCCGACCCTGGCCGCGCCGCCGCAGACCTTCCGCACCACCCGCGAAGGGGCACTGGCCTATTTCGTCGGCGGCGACCCGAACTTCGCGCAGGATTCCGGCTTCGCCCTCAAGGGCTGGACCGCCTGCCGCGCTGAGAACGCCGCCATCCACATCAATGGCGACGTCGCCACCAGCATGGGCAATGTCAGCATCACCAACAAGGATGGCAAGGTGACCACGGTCGACAAGACCTGGACCTTCAAGAAGAGCGACGATGGCAAGCTGCGGATCGTGGTTCACCACAGCTCGCTGCCCTACAGCACCCCGTAAACTCCGCAGCCGGCTGCGGACCCGAGCTTCGATGCCTCCATGATCCGCACCCGACTCGCCATGGTGTTCTCCGCGCTGGCCCTGCTGGCGCTCATGCAGTCCGCGTTCGCGTGGTGGGCGGCCTCGACCGCCGCCCACCACGCCGAGCGCAGCGTCAACGCGACCCGCATGCTGGCCGAGTACCTGGAGATCTCGGGCAACAAGCAGCGGCTCAAGGTCTGGTTCGCCCAGCGCATGCTGGCCGACGACCCGGCACCGGAGGTCCGGATCGGTCTGATGACGTCGATGCAGGCGAGTCTGCAGGCCCTGCGCGATCTGGCCGAAGCGGCGCCCGAAGATCTCCGCGTGCTGGAACGTCAGGAAGTGGCAACGGTCGCGCTGAACATCGCGGCCATGGGAAAGGCCATCGAAGAGGCGGAACGTCCGGGCGGCGATCTGCCACCTGCGGAACAATGGCGAACCGTGCTGCTGGCCTTCGACGAGTTGGCAGGGCGCGACATGCGTGAACTGCTGCGGCAGGCAGTCGAGCGCCACGAGGGCGCGAGCCTGCAGGCGGCCGCCGACCTCGCCCAAGCATTGCGCCGGATCCGCCTGATGGAAGCCATCCTCGCCATCGGCGTGATCGGGCTTGCGCTGGCTTCGGTGGTGTACTTCGTCCGGCGCCTCGATCACCCCTTCGCCGAACTGGCGCGCCTGAGCACGGCACTCGCAGCCGGCAACTTCAGCGCGCGCAGCGAAATGCGCGGTCGCGACGAGTTCGCCCGCATCGGCAGCCTGCTCGACTCGATGGCGGAGCGGCTCGCAGAGGCACAGGCACGCAGCCAGCAGCTGCAGACCCAGCTCGATGAGTTGGTCGCCGAACGCACCCGTGCGCTGAGCCACGCCTTCGAGAGCCTGCTCGGCATCGAGGCACGGCGGCGACAGTTCTTCGCGGAGCTCAGCCACGAACTGCGCACACCGGTCACGGTGATTCGCGGCGAAGCCGAAGTGGCGCTGCGCAACCGCAGCGACACCGGCGCCCAGGCCGAGGCGCTGGCACGCATCATCGAGGCGACCGGTGATCTTGGCGGCCGCGTGCAGGACCTGCTCGATGCCGCCCGCGGCGGCTCGCTGGACTATGCGCTGACCATCCGTCGCGAACCCTTGCATGCGATCGTCGCGGCCGCCGTGGAGCAGATGCAGGCGGTCGCCGCGCACCGCGCGCTGCTGCTCAAGCTGCAGACACCCTTGGCCAGAGACAAGGGCTGGGTCGACGTCGACCGCGAACGACTGCAGCAGGCGCTGGTTATTGTCCTCGACAACGCCTTGCGCTATTCGCCCCAAGGCGGCACGGTCGAGGTGGGCCTCGCCGAGGAATCCGAGCATTGGATCGTGTGCATCGACGACGAGGGGCCGGGCATGAGCGAGGAAGAACTCGAACGGGCCTTCGAGCCGCAGTTCCGCGGCGCGACCGGTGAACAGCTGGCGCCACAGGGCCAGGGCCTTGGCCTGCCGATCGCGCTTCGCATCGTCGAGGCGCTGGGCGGCGGCATCGAGCTGCACAACCGTGCGACCGGCGGCCTGCGTGTGAGCATTGCCCTGCCCGTCAGCCTTGGCGAGGCGACGGCATGAGCCACACCCTGTTGATCGTCGAGGACGACGCGCGCGTTGCCGATTTCCTGCTGCGCGGGCTGCGTGCGGAGGGCTACGTGCCCAGCATCGCCGGCAGCGCCGAGGAAGCGCTGCCGCTGCTGCGCCACGGCGGCTTCGACCTCGCCCTGTTGGACGTGATGCTGCCGGGCCAGTCGGGCATGGAGCTGTGCCAGCAGATGCGCGCCGAACGCCTCGCCCTGCCGGTGCTGATGCTCACCGCCATGGGCAGCGTGGCAGAGCGCGTGGCCGGCCTGCGCTGCGGCGCCGACGACTACCTCACCAAACCCTTCGCTTTCGACGAGCTGCTGGCGCGCGTGGAAGCCCTGCTGCGCCGTCCGCCGCAGTGGGTCGAGCCTGCTGCCGAGCTCGATGTCGGCGACCTCGTCTTCGATCGCATACGCATGGAGGTACGACGCAGCGGGCAGGCGCTGGCGCTGACCGCCAAGGAGCTGGCCCTGCTTGAATTGCTGATGAGCGCTCCGGGTCGACTGTTCAGCCGAGAACGCATCCTGTCGAACGTGTGGGGCGTCGACTCGGACCCGCTGACCAACGTGGTTGACGTGTACATCCGGCGCCTGCGCAGCAAGCTCGATGAGCCCGGAGGGGCTTCCCGTATCACCACCGTGCGCGGCCTCGGTTATCGCCTGGACCCGCCCGCCGGCCGGACAAGCGGGACCTGAGACGGCGTCTGCGGCCGCAGCCGCGACCAGCGCCACGTACCGGCGGGCCGCCCGCTCACGCGAGGGGCGACCAAGGTGGGGCAAGGCCGGGACGGTCGGCCTGCTAGCATGCCGCGTCCCACCTCGCAGAACCGCCGCCGCTTGGACACCACCGCGCTCGACACTCCGGATTCCCCCGGCGCCGAAGCCGCCCGGCTGCGCGCCGAACTCGCCCGCCAGCAGACCCTGATCAGCCTCGCCGCCAGCCTGGCCTACCGGCTGGTCAGCGCCACCGGTCTGGATGAGGTGCTGCGTGACGTCATGCAGTCCATGGGCGAGGCCTGTGAAGTCGACCGCGTCTACATGTTCGAATTCAGCCGCGCGCGCGCCGATTCCGGCGTGCTGGCGGACCAGCGCCTGGAGTGGGTGGCGCCGGGCATCGAGCCGCAGATCGACAACCCCGAACTGCAGGGCCTCAATGTCAGCGAGGCCTTCCCCCACGTACTCGCTTACATCTCGGCCGACCGCTCCTACAAGGGGCACACCGACGAGTTCGAGGAAAGCGAGCGCGCGATCCTGGAGCCGCAGGGCATCCAGTCGCTGCTGATCGTGCCGATCATGCTCGAACAGCACCTGTGGGGCTTCGTTGGCTTCGACTCGGTGCGCGCGCGGCGCGAGTTCATGCTGGCCGAAGAGAGCGTGCTCAAGCTGATCGCCGCCAGCATGGGCGCAGCGATCGAACGCCGCCGCTCCGAAGCCGATCTGCGGCGCGCGGTCAGCGTGTTCGAGAGCACCCGCGACTCGATCGCCGTGGCCGAGCTCGACGGCCGGATCATCAGCACCAACCCGGCCCTTCTGCGCTGCAGCGGCTTCAGTCGCGACGAACTGCTCGGACGGCACTGGATGGAGGTGTTCGCCGACGAGGGTCAGCGCGAGCGCCTGCTGCCGGAAATCGAGTCGAGCCTGCGTTGTCTTGGCTACTGGAACGGCGAATGCACCAGCCACCGCCGCGACGGCAGCCGCTATCCGCAGTGGCTGAGCATCAATGCCGTGCGCGACAGCAGCGGCGAGGTGCGGCAGCTGGTGCTGGTCGGCACCGACATCAGTCCGCTGAAGGCCTCGGAGGCGCGGCTGGAGTATCTCGCCCACCACGACATGCTGACCGGCCTGCCGAACCGGCGTCTGGCGCAGTCGGAGCTGGAGCGCCTGCTGGCGGCCGAATCCGCGCCCTTCGCCCTGCTGTTCATCGACCTCGATCGTTTCAAGGGCGTCAACGACAGCCTCGGCCACAGCGTCGGCGACGCCATGCTGATCGAGTCCTCGCGCCGCCTGCGTGCGCGCCTGCGCGGCGAGGACATGCTCGCGCGCCTGGGCGGCGACGAATTCCTGGTGGTACTGCGCGGCGTCGGCGATGCCGGCGGCGCGCAGGCGGTGGCCGAGGGGCTGTGCGAGCGTCTGCGCGAGCCCTTCTTCCTCGGCGAACGCAAGCTGTTCGCCAGCGCCAGCATCGGCATCAGCCTCTTCCCGACCCACGGCGCGAGCGCCGAGGTGCTGATGCAGCGCGCAGACCTCGCCATGTACCGCGCCAAACACCAGGGCCGCGACCGCGTCGCCGTGTTCAGCGCGGAACTCGGGCAGGCCGCGCGCCGCGCCCTCGAACTCGAAGCCCTGCTGCGCCGCGCGCTGGAGCAGGGCAGCCTGCAGCTGCACTACCAGCCGCGCGTCTGCCTGCGCAGCGGCAGCATCCTCGGCGCCGAGGCGCTCCTGCGCGTGCCGGGGCCGGATGGCGCCCACCTGCCGACAGCCGAACTGATCAGCCTGGCAGAGGCGGTCGGTCTGATCGTGCCGATCGGACGCTGGGTGCTGGAACAGGCCTGCGCCCAGCTCGCCCTCTGGCGCCTGGCCGGGCTGCCGCCGCTGCAGGTTTCGGTGAACGTCTCCGCCGAACAGTTCTATGCCGGCGACCTCATCGAAACCGTCGACGCCGCCCTGCAGCGCCACGGATTGCCGGCAGCACTGCTGGAACTGGAGTTGACCGAGTCCGTGCTGATGAAGGATCCAGACGAAGCCAGCCGCGTGCTGCAGGCGCTCGGCGAGCGCGGCCTCGGACGCGCGCTCGACGACTTCGGCAGCGGCTATTCCAGCCTGTCCTACCTGCTGCGCTTCCCGGTCGACCGGCTCAAGGTCGATCGCCTGTTCATCGCCGCCCTGCCCGATGACGCTCGCGCCGCGGCGATTCTCGCCACCACGGCCGAGCTCGCCCGCCGGCTCGGCATCGGCATGGTCGCCGAGGGCGTGGAGACGGAAGCGCAGCTGGAATTCCTGCGCGCCGAATGGGTGCCCGAAGCGCAGGGCTGGCTGTTCAGCCGCGCCGTCGACGCTGACGCCTTCGCTGCGCTGCTGGCACAAGCGCATCTGCGGGTGGTCACGGCGTGAGCCCGAGAGCTTCTCAGCTCCGCGTTGCGGATCAGGTGCTCTCGAAGAAACATCAGTCCGTCATCCCCGCGAAGGCGGGGATCCAGACCTCTCGCGACTGAGGCCGGCAGCGTCTGGGCCCCCGTCCCCGCCTCCGCGAGGACAGGCTCTTCGCGGGGGCGACGGCAACAAGTGATGCGCCGAGCGTTCTGTTCCTTGAGAGCATGTGAGAAAACCATCCGCCTACTGCGGCCGCCTCTGGGCGCAGGTGTGCTTGAAGAAGCACTGGATCGCCCCGCAAATCTCCCGCCCCGCTGAACCTGACGCCGCGCCCGCACCCTGCGCTCGCGCCACATCGAAACACGACCCCGACCAGCCCGCGCCGCCACTGACAGGCATCTGACGGGCGGCTAGACTCGCAACCCGAACGATCGAACGCGAGTCGCCATGAGCCGGATGCGCTTGCTGTGCCTGTTGCCGCTGATCGTCGGTCTGTTTTGCGCCGGCCCCGCCAGGAGCGAAGACGAAGAGATTCCGCTGCCGCGCCACATGACGGCCGAGGAACGCGCGCGCTGGCAGCCGCCGACCGTGGTGCCGCTACGCGCGCCGCCGCCCGGGCCGGTGCGCGCGATCGCCGAGTACGAGCCCAACGCCGGCATCCTGATGCGCTGGACGAACACCGGCAGCCTGATCCCGCTGCAGACCGAAATGATCACCAAGGTCACGACCCTGGACAGCCGGGCCAAGGTTTTCCTGGTCGTGGCCAGCAGCTCGCAGCAGGCCAGCGTCACCACCACGCTGACCAATGCCGGTGCCGATCTGGCCCGCGTGGAGTTCATCATCGCCGCCAGCGACAGCATCTGGATGCGCGACTACGGACCGCGCTATGTCGTCGATGAAGCCGGCCAGCTGGCGATCATCGACCACACCTACAACCGTCCGCGGCCGAACGACAATCTCATTCCCACCGCTCTGGCGAACGCCTGGAGCCAGCCGCGCTACGAGATCGGCCTGCTGCACGGCGGCGGCAACTACCACCTGTTCGATGACCGCGCGGCCTTCCTGACCAACCTGATCTTCGACCCGTCCGAGGGCAATCCCTCGCTCAACCTGGCCGACGTGCAGGCCCGCTATCTCGACTACCAGGGCAATCTGGTCGAGGTCACCGCGGCGCTGCCGCAGGCGCTGGACGCGACCCGCCACATCGACATGTGGATGCTGCCGGCATCGAGGAACTCGGTGATCATTTCCGAGTACTCGCCGAGCCTGCTCGGCGGCGTGCCGGCGCAGGTCACCAACGACATGGCGAGCACGCTTGCAGGCCGCGGCTACACCGTGTTCCGCACGCCCGGCTTCCAGTGCAGCGGCGCGCACTGCACCTATGCCAATGCGGTGATCCTCAACGATCTGGTGCTGACCTGCCGCTTCACGCCGGCCAGCAACCCCAACCAGTACGCCGCGCAGAACGCGCAGGCGGTGAGCGTGTTCCAGCAGGCCTTTCCGGGCCGCACCATCGACACCGTCGACTGCACCAACATCATCGCCCTGGCCGGCGCGATCCACTGCATCGTGATGCACGTCCCCGAGGTCGGCACGATCGTTCTGTTCAGGGACGGATTCGAAGACTGAGGCTCGCGGATACGGCGCCCGCGCATCTGCCCGCTTCGGTCAAGCCATCGCTCGCGTCGACCTGCCACAGGCGACCGCGGCCAGCCGCTGCCCAGCCCCTCGCATCAATCCGCAGCGGCACAGCGCGGCACAGCGGCACCCTCAGACAGGCCGCACAGAGGGCTTGACAGCTCGGAAAACAGGCGTATCGTGCGCCTCCTCGCGGACTTCCCCGCACTGTTCCAGAGCAGACCCAGACATGAATCGCCTCGCCCACCTGCCACGCACATCGCACGCGAAGCCCTCCGGCTTCGACGCCTGCGCCTGCGTGCGTTCGGACCAGCGAGGCATCGCGGGTCTGCGCCACAGCGATACCACCGGCTGATCTTCCGCACTCGGGAGATCGGCAACCCCGATCTCCCCGAGGCGATGCGAACGCCCTCGGGTTCCCACCCGGGGGCGTTTTGTTTTCAGCGTTCGCCATCGTTCAGGGAGTACCAGCACACACGCGGGTCTGCAGGATTGCAGCAGGCCTGCCGCGGGCCACAGCGCCCGCAGGAATTGCCGCCGTGAACCGGCGGCAATGCGAAGCCTCTTTCACCGGTTCGTAGCGGTACGGGTTCCCACGCCCGTCCGGTGCGCGCGGCGCTGCCGTGGCGTATGCCTCGGCCGGCTGCAGGGGGTTTCACCAAGGGCGGCGTTAGCTCAGTAGGTAGAGCATCGGATTTGGTAACCGAAGGTCGCGGGTTCGAGTCCCGTACGCCGACAACATGGATAGCTCAGTCGGGTAGAGCATCGGACCAAGATTCCGAGTGTCGCGGGTTCGACTCCCGCTCCAACTGCCTTGAACGCAGTGAACCATCGCACCACCCGGGGCCTTGCGCCCCACGGGCTTCGCCCCGCGCCGTCTGGCGACTCGCGAACACGCGGCTTCGGCTGCAGGTTCAACGGACGCCAGGCAGCAACGTCCACTGGACCGGGACCACGCCCGCGCCAGCGGCCGGCCCGCGCAGGGATCGCTGCTCTGCCGCTTCGGAGAGCGCGACACCCACGCCATGCCGCCTGCACGCGCGCGCCGGCTCTCCGTCCTGAGGGCGGCGGGGCGAGCCCTTCTCTTCCCGGTGACGCGGCCTGATGGCTGCGCACCCTGTTCATCCGCTGAACCGTCCTGCCGTGTGGTGGGCGGGTCGCCCATCGCCAACCCCTGCCCCCGCCGCGCATCGGCTCGCCGCGGCGCCGGGGCCTGTCCACCCTTCGTCGAGCCCACTGGAAGTAAAGGAGACCGCAATGCTGATGATCCGCAAGGTCGTGATCGGCGATGCCGAGCGCGGCCTCGTTTACCGCAACCGTCGCTTCGAGCGCGTGCTGGGCCCGGGCGTGCACCGCCTGCGCGCCTGGTTCGACCAGGTCGAAGTCCGCCTGTTCGACATCACCCAGCCGGAGTACGCCGGCCGTGATGTCGATGCCCTGATCAATGCGCTGGGCGAGCGACTGGCCGAGACCTTCCTGCTCGCCGACATCGGCAGTCAGGAGCTCGGCCTCGTGTTCAAGCACGGCAAGCTGCAGGACGTGCTGCAGCCGGGCACCCGCAAGCTCTACTGGAACGGCCTGGTGCCGGTCGAGGTGCAGCGCATCGCCGTGGCCGAGTCGAGCGAGATCGATGTGGCCACCGCGCAGCGTCTGCGTCAGATCGGCCTGCTCGACAAGGTCGCCGTGTCGGTGACCGTGCCCAGCGAACACGTCGGCCTGCTGTTCGTCGACGGCAAGCTCGCGCGGGTGCTCTCGCCCGGCGCTGCGTCCTTCTGGAACCTGCAGAAGAACGTGGTGGCTGAAGTCATTGACCTGCGCGTGCAGGCCGTCGAGGTCAGCGGCCAGGAGCTGCTCACCCGCGACAAGGTCTCGCTGCGGGTGAACCTGGGTGCGAGCGTGCGCGTCACCGACCCGGTGGCGGCGCGCACCAAGGTCGCCAAGTACGCGGACTTCCTGTATCGCGAGCTGCAGTTCGGCCTGCGTCAGGCGGTTTCGTCGAAGTCGCTGGACGAACTGCTCGGCGACAAGGCCTCGCTGGATGCCGACATCTTCGGCTACGTGCGTGCTCGCGTGGAGGCGCTGGGGCTGGAAGTGCTGGGCGTCGGCGTCAAGGACGTGATCCTGCCGGGCGACATGAAGGAAATCCTGAACAGCGTGGTGCAGGCGGAGAAGGCGGCCCAGGCCAACGTGATCCGCCGCCGTGAGGAAGCGAACGCCACGCGCTCGCTGCTCAACACCGCCAAGCTGATGGAAGAGAGCCCGCTGCTGATGCGTCTGAAAGAGCTCGAGGCGCTGGAAAAGGTCACCGAGAAGATCGACAAACTCACCGTGTTCGGCGGCCTGGACGGCGTGCTGAAGCAGCTGGTGACGCTGAAATGAGAACCCGCGCGGCCGAAGGGAATCGGCCGCGCGGTGTTTGCGTTTCGATCCCGCTGGCGTCGTCTCCGTGGACGCTCTTGAAGTAGCGCGGATCGGACGTGCCCGCGGAATCGAGTTGGAACACAAGGCCTGCACAAAGGCGCCTGACGCCGTTGCCGGCAATGCGAAAAGCCCCCTTCAAACCCGAACACGCACATAGGCCCGTGACGTCGTTGAAGGCAATGCGAAGAGTGCCCTTTCAAACCCGAGCACCGCACACAGGCCCCTGACTTCGTTGCAGGCAATGCGTCGCTCGCACTTGTAGGGTGGATAAGCGCAGCGCATCCACCAGCGGGTCCTGACGACGCGGAGCGGCAAACGAAGTCAGCGAGCGTGCGATCGTCCTGCGAGATCTCAAGAAAGCACCCTGCGCCTGGCCCGGCCGCAGCGCAGTGCGCCCCGCCGATTGCACGCCATGTGCTCGGGCAGTAGGGCACCGAGTCGGCTTCGCCGATTCCCGCAGGGTGTGCCTGGAAGCTCCCGAGCTTCGCTTGGCGTCCGGCTTCCACCGGACCGGCTGGTGGATGCGCTGCGCTTATCCACCCTACAAGTGCGAGCGACGCTTTGCCCGGAACGAAAGGGAAGGATCCTGTACGCCGCTCTGAGCAGCAATCGCGACGAACGACGCTTTGCCTCAACCGAAACGGAAAGATCCTGTACGCGGCTCTGGACTGCAATCGCGCCGCAAGACGCTTTGCCCGGAACGAAACAGAAAGCTCCTGTACGCCGCTCCGGGCAGCAATCGCGACGCACCACCGCCGTGCACCTCAAAGACTTCGCGGACTGGATCTTCGGCTTGCGCTGACGCTGGCCTTGGCGTGGCCTCAGCTGATCTCCCGAGGCCGCCCTCAGGGCTCGAACCCGTTGGCAAAGATGTTCTCGCTCAGCACTTCAAAGCGCGCCGTCGCGTTGAAGCCCGGCTGGTTCAGCACGAAGCTGCAGATCGGATTGCTGCCGCAGCCCGCGAAGTCGCCGCTCCAGTCGACGAAGCGCCAGCCGGCCGCGGCGGTGGCGGTGAATCGGGTCTGGTTGCCGAATCCGGGATCGCGATCGAAGCTGCCGCTGCAGCCGCTGCCCACAGTGAGCCCGCAGACCACCCCGGGCGGGTCGCTGCTGATGCCACCCTGACCAACGCGCGCAATGTTGACGCTGGTCGTCGGTACGAACACGGCCTCGCCGCTGACGTCGGCGCTGACAGTGAGAGTGCACAGCGGATTGGTGCCGCAGCCCGCCAGGCCGCCGCTCCAGTTGCCAAAGCGGTGGTTCGGCAGCGGCATGGCCGTCAGGCTGAGGTTGGTGCCCGGCAGAAACCCGGCGCTGCAGACGCCACCCGGCCCGCCGCAACCGTTGATCCCCGCCGGCGTGCTCGACACCGTGCCGCCGCTGCCCAGGGTGCTGACGGTGACCGTTCGCCGGCCGTCACTGAAACGCGCGATCACGATCTGGTTGTGGCCGAAGCGGCCGGGGCCGGCAGTGCCCATCACATAGACCCGGTTGTTGCTGGCCGCGACGATCTGCGACACCTGACGACTGGCCTCGGGCGACGGCAGCAACGCTCCGGAACCCGCGACGGTGGCACCGGTCGCCGGGTTGACCAGGAACAGGTCGTTGGTGGACACGAGCACTTGGCCCGATTGTCCCGTGACCAGGTAGTTGCGGGCCGTGACAAGCAGGCCGTCTTCGCGCCGCCCGAGCGCGCTGGGCCCGTGTTCGTTGGCAGAAGAGACGTTGGCCCCGTTGAAGCCGGGCAGGGACGCGCCGGACTCGGTCCAACGCAGCAGATGCTGGCCGGACTCGCTGCTGTTGTCACGCCGCCAGTCGGCGATCGTGACGAAGCCACGGCCGCTGGCATCGTTGATCGGCAGCACCGTGTGGAAGTCACAGAACGTCGGGCCGGCCGAGAACGGCGCCTGCGCATCGAACAAGCGCAGGCCGTCGCCATCGAAGCTCGCGTCCAGCGCACCGCTCGGCGTCATCACGGCGAGGAAGCAGGCGCCAGGCGAGGTCTCGGCGAGGCCATAGCGGACGCCGCCGGCCATCACGATGCGCTCCTGGCCGGCGCCATTGGTGTAGGTCGCCACTGCATTGACCCGGACCCTGCGCGGCGGCGGCGCGACAAGGAAAGGGTTGACGTCCAGCAGCACCGCACCGTTGCTGCCGAAGCCGGTGTCACGCGTGCAGTTGAAATTGATGGCCGCGATCAGGCCGCGGCTCTGGCCGTCCGCCAAACGGGTCGTGCCGACCGCGAGAAAGCTGCCGTTGCCGCGCGGCGCCGCGCCGCGGACCTCGTCGCGCTGATTCGGCCCATAGCTGAAGGTCGCCTGGAAACTGCCGCTGCATGAAGACGAAATCGCGAACGGATTCAGGTCCGTTCGCCGGATGTCGACCGAGTCGAGCGCGGCAGTCGGCGCGCCCGTGCCGATGAAGCTCACCTCCGAGCCGCTCTGGACGATGCCGCCCGTGGTCAGCGGCGGCCCGGCTTCGCTCGCCAGCCCGCCGACCGAGCCGGTGCCGAGGCTGTCGCTGAAGTAGCCCCAGCCGCGGCGGTGGAACAGATTCGGACCAATCAGGGTGCGGTGGCTGCCGGCCACCACCCAGCTGTTCGAGAAGGCGCCGCCCTGATTGATGAGGTGGGCGTCGCGATCGTCCCAGTCGGTCCACCAGCCGCCGGGAAAGGTCATGACGGTCGTGCCGCCTGCACCGAAGTTCGTGTCCAGGCTCAGCGACTGGGCAAAGGCAGGCGTTCCTGCCGCGACAAGCAGAGCACTCGCGAGGGCGGATCGAAGAACGGGGCGGGCCATGGCATTAGTCTCGTGGGGCTGCTGCGTCCACATACGCCGCCGCGCCCCTCGACCTATCAGCCATGCCTTCGGGCACGGCCTGAGGGGGGCGGCGCGGCCTTTCGCGTATTGGCTGGCAACAGGCAGCGGCCGATGCAACGCTGACGCACGTGATGCCCTCCACCCATTGACCGCAGGCGCAACTGGAGCAAGACCATGAAACCCTGGCACCGTAGGCTCGTCGTGCTTCCCGCCGTGCTGCTTTCCCTGTGTGCGTCGAACGCGCTGGCGCAGGGCGCGCGGATCCACTCGCACGCAGCCGAGCACTCGATCCGGGCGGCGGCCCCGGAGGCGCCTGCGCCGGATGTCCGCCAGAGCGCGCTCCCGGGTCTGATCGCCGGTGATGCCGGCATCGAGGATCCGAACGCTCCCGGCATAAGCTTCAAGGCGCTGGGCAACAGCTCCCGAACCAGCGATCGCCACCTGCGCGTGCGTCTTGGTGATCCCGGCGCTGTGGCAGCCGGCAGCTGGGCGGCGCGGATCTACTACCGCAAAGGCGATGGCGACTACCTCTCGCAGGCATGCAGTGAGGTCAAGCACGATCTGGACGGAAGCTTCGCCGACTGCGTCATCAGCAGCACACGTCTCGGCGGCGTCGGAATCTCGGACGTGATCAGCTACTTCGTTCTGGCCGAGGACCCTCAGGGCGAGCTCAGCTCGCATCCCGCGGGCGCGCTGGCCGCTGACCTCACGGCGCTGCTCGCACCGCCGGCTGTCCCCCACCGCTACGCGATCGTGGCTGGGGTCGCCAGCACGATCAACGTCGGCCCTGCGGAGACGATCACCTCCTTGACCAACACCGGCGGCGCGTTCGAGCTGATCAATGCAGGCGTGCTGAGCACGGATGTCGTCATCAACATCACCGGCGATCTCACCGGCGAGCTGGGCACCGTCGCGCTCGATGAATGGCAGGAAGAAGGCGTCGGCGGCTATACCCTGCTGATTCGCCCCAGCGGCGGACCGCGCACGATCACCGGCAGCAATGGCAGCGCTCTGATCCGCCTCAATGGCGCCGACCGGGTGACGATCGATGGCTCCACGACAGGCGCCACCGCATCGGGCGTTGGCGGCACCGCGAGCCTGCGTGAGCTGACGCTCGTCAATACCAGCGCGGGCGGCAACTCGGTGGTTGTGGCCATCCAGACCGGCGACTTCGGTGCGCAGAACAACACCTTCAGAAACCTCAACGTGCGCGGCCCGAACCCGACGACGATGCTGGCAGGCATCGTTGTGGGCGGTGTCACTCCCGGCACCTCCGGCGCCGACAACGACAACAACCGTATCGAGAACTGCAGCGTCCAGCGCGCGCTCTACGGCATCTACAGCGCGGGCGGCGGCACCATCAATCCGAACATCGGCACGGTCATGACGATGAACGATCTGTCGGCGGTCGGCGCAGACGGAATCCGGCTCGGCGGCATGATTCTCTTCAACGACAGCGGCGCACAGCTCACATTGAACGCGGTGAGGGTCGGCAACGATGAAGACGATAACGCGATCGGCATCTCGCTGGGGACGCTGTTCGTGCCGTCGAGTTCCGCCTCGCTCTCCTCGTTCAATGTGACCGGTGCGTTCGTCTCCCGGAACCGCATCGATGGCGTAACCGCAGGCCCGGGCGCGTTCATCGGGGCTTCCGCCACGGGCATCGCCGTCGCAGGGGGCGCTGGCGCCGCGAATGTGATCGTCAACAACATGATTTCCGGGGTGAACTCGGCGGCAACGGCGCCGTATCTGGTGGCAGGAATCTGGATCGCCGGTGCTTCCGGTTCAAGCACCCGCCTGCTGCACAACTCCGTTTCGATGACCGGCGAACGTGGCGCGCTGGCAGGGCAACGGCCGAGCTATGCATTGGCGATCACGGGCACCGATCCGGACGTCGAACTCAGGAACAATGCGTTCGCAAACACCCAGACCAGCGGTGGCGGCGCCAACGCCAAAAGCTATGCGATCGGCCTTGAGGGCAGCACGTTCGGAAACCTCGACGCTGACCACAACGCGTACTTCAGCGCTGGCGGCAACGCCGGATTCTTCCGCACCGGCTCACTCAACCAGGGCGCCGGCATCGACTATCCGACCCTGGCGCAGTGGGCGGCAGCCGTAGCCAACGACGCCAACTCGCTGCAGGTGGATCCGCTGTATGTCTCAAGCACCGATCTGCACGTGCCGGCGAATTCGCCGCTGATCGCCGCAGGCACGCCGGCGGCTGGGGTGACTGTCGACTTCGACAACGAGGTGCGGCCAACAGTCGCGCCTTCGATCGGAGCCGACGACCTGCCCATCGCCGCACCCACGATCACCATTGACCCGGGCTTGAACCGCCGCCGTGGCAACTTGGTGGCGAACCTGACTCTCGCGGCGGTGAGCGACGACGGCGGCAATGGTGCGGTCACAGTCACCGGCGCAGGCACGGTCAACGGCGTCACGCTGTCGAACATCGTCAACACGGGGGGAACGGTGACAGGCGATGTGGTAGCCAGCTGCACCGCCACCGACGCTGCGTTCACCCTGACCGCCTCCGACGGCACCCTGAGCACCAATGCGACGCTGAACATCAATGTGTTGGCCAACATTGCCCCCAACCAGGGCACCTACGGCAACGTCGCTGTCGCTGCGGGCGCCGGCGCCATGGCGACGCCCTCGGTCGCACCGGGCGACAACGGATCGATCACCGGCATCACCGCCAGCGCACCCGGCTTCACCGGCACGCTCGCGGTCAACCCCGCCACCGGCGTCGTGACCATCAACAACGCCGGACCGGCATCAGCAACGCCCTATACCGTCACGGTCACCGCCACCGACAACTGCGGAGCGACCGCCTCGCGCACCTTCCTGCTCGGCGTCAGCGCCTCCAACACCGCACCGACCCTGGCCACCCGCAGCAACATCAATCGCCGGCAGGGCAGCCCGGCCAGCAGCTCGACCATCGCCACCGTCAGCGACGACGGCGGCGATGGCGCAGTCACGATGACGGTCAACGGCGGCGCTTCGGCCACGGTCAATGGCGTCACCGTCGCGGGCATCAGCAACCTCGGCGGCACGATCAGCGCATCCGTCGTCGCCAGCTGCACGGCCAGCGACGCCGCGTTCACCCTGACCGCCACCGACGGCGGCTTGAGCACCGCTGCAACGCTGAACATCAATGCCTTGGCCAACAGCGCCCCCAACCAGGGCAACTACGGCAACGTCGCTGTCGCTGCAGGCGCCAACACCACGGCCACGGCTTCGCTCGCACCGAGTGACAACGGCTCGATCACCAGCATCACCGCCAGTGCACCCGGCTTCACCGGCACGCTCGCGGTCAACCCCGCCACCGGCGCTGTGAGCATCGGCAATGCGGGGCCGACATCGGCAACGCCCTACACGGTCACCGTCAGCGCCACCGACAACTGCGGCGCGACCTCCACCCGCACCTTCCTGCTCGGCGTCCGTGACTCCAACACCGCGCCCACGCTCGCCGCCAGCAGCACTCTCAGCCGCCGGCAGGGCAGCCCCGCCAGCAGCTCGACCATCGCCACCGTCACCGACGACGGCGGCGCAGGCACAGTCACGGTGACGGTCAACGGCGGCGCTTCGGCCACGGTCAATGGCATCACCGTCGCGGGCATCAGCAACCTCGGTGGCGCGATCAACGCATCCGTCGTCGCCAGCTGCACAGCAAGCGCCGCGGCGTTCACCCTGACCGCCTCCGACGGCAGCTTGAGCACGAACGCGCCCCTGAGCATCGCGACCAACCCCAACGCGGCCCCCAGCCAGGGCACCTACGGCAACATCGCACTGGCGGCGGGTGCGGGCACCACGGTTACCCCCTCGGTCGCACCGACGGACAACGGCACGATCGCCAGTATCACCGCCAGCGCACCCGGCTTTTCCGGCACGCTCGCGGTCAACCCCGCCACCGGCGTGGTGACGATCAACAACGCCGGACCGGCATCAGCAACGCCCTATGCAGTCACCGTCACCGCCACCGACAACTGCGGCGCGACCTCCACCCGCAGCTTCCAGCTTGCCGTGAACGGGAGCGGCAGCGGTGCGGATTTGTCGATGCTCAAGACCGGCGTACTCGGCCCGGTCAACCCGCGCGTCCTCCAGTACACACTGGTGGCCAGCAATGCAGGTCCGCAGGCCGTCGCCAACGCCAACGTCAGCGATGTGTTTCCGGCGGGACTGACCGAAGTGACGTGGACCTGCGCCACAAGCGGCGGCGCCACCTGCACCGCCAGTGGCAGCGGCAACATCAACGAGACGGTGAGCCTGCCTGCCGGCAGCTCGATCACGATCACGGCAAGCGCGCGGGTGTCCTCGGCCGTGACAAGCAACACGATCAGCAACACCGCCACGATCAGCTCGGCGGTGACCGACCCGAACCCCTCCAACAACGCCAGTACCGCGACCACTGAACTGTGGATGTTCAGAAACGGGTTCGAGTCAGTGACGCTGACGCTCATGCCAGGCAAGCAGGGCGAGGCAAACCGCATCGCGATCCCGGAGTGGGCGCTGGACAGCGCGGCCTCGTCCGGGCTGCTGCTGGAGATCGGCCCCCACCGGGTGCTTGTGCAGCAGCGTCAGGTCGGGCCCAAGCGCGAGGCGCGGCTGCACCGGCTTGAGCCGTCCGGTCGCTGGACTCTCGGCCGCTGGACCCCTCTTTCAACGAACGGCGCCCATCTTGAATGGACGCAGCAGGCGCACGGCGAGCTCGCCGTGCGCCTGCGCGAGTAAGAACGTGTAGGAGAACCCTCCGCCTGCCGCGGCGCCGCTGGCGCCGCATGGCGACAGCGCGCTGCGCGGATTCAGCGGTCACGCGCGCAGCCGACGGCCTTGAACTCCCGCGGCGCGGTTTGCAAGGAGACCATGCGACGCCCTCGCGATGGCGGCCAGGTCTTCTCTTGCCCCTGAAGCCGCGGCGCGCTGAAGGCGTTGCATCTGATAACGTCAGCCGACCCGCTTTTGTTATGGAACGCTCGAATGACTGCATGGCGATGGCCGGGCCCGCTCGGGGCCTTGACAGTAGACGGCACTGACACGCGTCTGTTCACCCGCGGCTACAGCGCCACGCCGGGGCCCTGGGTCGTGAACCGAGTGCCCAGCGCGCGACTGCTCCTGTGCCTGTGCGCGCTTGGCTTCGCACTGTCCGCCAGCGCGGTCGACAACCCCGATGCACCCGACTATATCGGCGAGTTCCGCCAGCGCTCCGCACCCTTCGAGCAGGCCGTTTCGGATGCAGCAGGCGGTGCCGCATCGGTCGAGCTCGGCGCCTGGATCGAATTCCTTGAAACCGAACTGACGCAGGCACAAGCCGCACTCGACGCAGCCCTGCCCGACAGCGAGCGGCCTCGTCTGCAGAGCGCCCAAAGCACCTGGCGCAAACAGACGATCGAGGATGAAGCGCTCGCACGCGCCGTGTGGACACGCGAGCGCGTCGGCAGCTCGGCCTCGCTTGCGCTCGGCCTGGAGCGCGCGGCAGCCCTGCAGCAGCGGGTGGAGCTAATGCTGCGCATGCGCGGGGCGATGTTTGCGGACACAGAGTGATGAGCTGAGGGCCTGGGAGTTCCTCGCCGCAATGGCAAGAGATCTCTGGACACTCGTTGCAAAGCGCGGCCAGTGAATACACGGGAGTGCGCCGAGCCAAGTCGTCAGCGCCGCGAACTCCCGCGTCCGCGTGGCGGCGAGAACCTACTCAACTTCGGCCTCCTCCAATCCAGCCAAACCGAACGACCAGACAGGGTGCGCCTGTGGCGCACCAGGCACGACAACGAGAACCCGGAGATCCTCGCGGCCCGCGGGAATCAGCCCGCCCGATCTGCGATAGGCATGTTCAGTCCGGCCCTGCTTCATCGAGCAGAGCAACGAAGCGCGAAAGATCGCGCCTCAGCTTCGCGCGAAGCGTCATCACGAGCGCAGCCGCAAGCGCCAATGCGATGCAGGCAGCGAGCGGGTCGTGCAGCATCAAGCTGATGCCCGTGAGCAGCAGCAGGCCCAACACGACGAGGTAGCTCGACGTCGCGTAAGCGCCAAAGCTGGCGCGAATCCACAGCGCGCTTCCCATCTCCGCAGGGCGTGCCTCGCCATCGAACTGCGTCGACCACAGATGCAGATTCGCCCACCGCCCACGCGACTGCGGCCGCAGACTGAATCGCGATGCTTCCCAATGTCCCCAGTAGGGCTTCTCTGTGTCGTGCTCGTCATGCCTCAACGCATTGCGCGGCGACTGCAGGGCACCGCGACGCGGCCTTGCGATGGCGTTCACCCGAGCGCGCAGCGTTTCAGGGCTTAGTGGAATTTGGGCCGTGGTTTCGATCATCTGTGCTCATCGGTACGCGAAGTACACCGGGACGCCAGCGCACGGAGCGACATCGGGAATGTGGGGCTACTGACACCAAGATCATCCTGCTCAGGGACGTACGCATCACGGGTGCAGATCGCGCGAGGGTCCCGAGGTATCGCGCAAAGGACTCGCAGCGAGAATTCATCGGCGGTCGGGGCGGAGGGGTCGCCCCAAGAAGACCTTTCACCCCTGATCTGTGACCGTGTGCAGGAACCACGGGCGGCCAATACAGTGCGGCGGAACCGCGCGGAAACCGAACGAAGTGCCGACCGTCAACACCACGCCGTCCAAGACAGCTTCGTCCTGATAGCAGAGCTTGGCACTCAAGTCTCGCCATTGTGGCGGGTCACTGAACTGGACGGTGATCGAGGAGAAGTCCGCCCCGAAACTGTCGAAGTCCACGTGTAGATCGTTCTCCGCCCGAGCAAGCACCACCGCTTGGAACTGGACTGCCTCCCCCGCTGAGGTTGGCGGGGCTTCGCAAATCTGGCGCACAACCCTTGCGCCCTCCGTGTGCGACGAACACGCCGCTGAACCTGACGCGAGCAGCGCAGCAAGCACCGTGAGCTTCGCGAACGACGAGCGCATCTCCAATCCAACTCCGAGGTGCGAATGGTGTGGCCGGCCGCAACAAGAACAACAGGGGCAATGGTGCCTTTCTTGAACAGGCTGTGCGATCGTTCTTTGTGGCCTTCCCTGCAACCGAATGTTGACTCGAAATGCTGACTCTGAAGCCTGCCCAAGACCAGTGTTCCGGTCCAGGCACCTCAGGAATTCGGGAGAGTAGTCCATCCAACAAAGTGCACTCTGATCCGTGTTTCTCTGGACTGTCGGCCGCTGGACACCTCTGCCAACGAACGGCGCCCATCTTGAATGGATGCAGCAGGCAGACGGCGCGCTCGCCGTGCGCCTGCGCGAGTAAGAGTGGGCGGGACAACCCTCCGCCTGCCGCGGCCGCCGCTGGCGCCGCCTGACGACAGCGCGCTGCACGGATTCAGCGGTCACGCGTGCGGCCGACGGCCCTGAACTCCCGCTTCGCGGTTTGCAGGAAGGGCGTGCCACGCCCTCGCGACAGCGGCCCGGTGATTTCACACGCACCGGGTTCGCGAGCGCCTGCGGGTTTCGAAAAACAGCGTGGCTGCCGAAGCAGACAGCCGCGTTGTCGCGACGCGTGATGGCTGCGATCAACGCGGAGCGCGCCTGTGTGTGCGCAGACCCACCCGACGCCTCGCAGCGCCGCGCGGGCTGCGGCCGGCGATCGTCAGCGTATCCAGCAAGCGCGCGGGGCGAGGACAGCCCTGTCCGAATCTCGCCCCGGTCGCCGTAACCGGGGTGACCTTCCAACGAGCGAACCCCATGTCTTCACGCCTGAAGCTGCACAGCCTCGCCCTGCTGGCACTCACCTGCGCGGCACCCGCTGCGCAAGCCGCGACCTACACGGTGAGCAACCTCGACGACAGCGGCAGCGGCAGCCTGCGCGACCAGATCGTGCTGGCGAACCTCACCCCCAACCCGCCCCACCAGATCGTGTTTGCGCCCGCCCTGGGCGGCGGCACCATCGAGCTGCTGCAGCCGCTGCCCACCATCAGCACGCCGGCCTTGACCATCGATGCCAGCGCCGCGCCGGGGCTCTCGGTCGAGCCCATCAACCCCTCGAGTTCGTTTCGCCTGCTGGCGGTCGCAAGCACAGTGCAGTCGCTGACCCTGAGAGGCTTCACGCTGTCTTCCGGGCGCGCCGAGAACACCGGCAGCGGCGGCGGCTGCCTCGACGGCAGCAATGCCGACAGCCTGGCCAGCCAGCTGACGCTCGATCGCATGCGCTTCCGCCAGTGCGTGTCGGTGTACGCCGGGTTCTCACGCGGCGGCGCGGTGCACTGGAACGGCGTCAGCATGAACATCGTCGACAGCGACTTCATCGGCAACAGCGCCACCTCGACCGGTTCGATCAGCCAGTCGCAGGCCTCCGGCGGCGCCGTGTACGGAAGCGTCGTGAACATCGAAGGCAGCCGCTTCGAACTCAACCAGGCGTCCGGACGCTTCGCGTTTGGCGGTGCGGTGTCGGCCTTCAGCAGCGTCGGCGCCAGCGACTCGCTGTTCCTCGAGAATCGCGCCGACAGCACGCTGCCCGGTGGGTCTGCCGGGGGCGCCCTGATCGCCGACTGCTCAGTCCAGTGCGCGCTCAACTTCGAACGCAGCAGCTTTGTGCGCAACACTTCCGGCACCGGCGCAGGCCTGTTCCTGCGCACCGCCACGAACGCCCTCTCGGTGGCGCGAATGGACAACCTCACCTTCGAAGGCAACGCCGCCAGCGGCACCAGCACCACGGACGCCGGCGCGGTGGAGCTGTTCCGCACCCTGCTCGACGCGCGTCACCTGAGCTTCCAGGGCAACAGCGGGCCGGTGTCCAACCTGACGGCCGCCAACAGCAGCGTCGTGCGAGAGCTGTACAACACGGTGCTGGGCCGAGGCACCGGCATCGGCTGCTTTCTGACCGCGCTCGTCCAGCAGGCACAGGCGAACATCGCCGTGGACACCAACTGCGGCAATGTCATCCCCGGTGCATCGATCGTCCCGACGCTGGCGAACGGCAGCATTGACATCAACAGCCCGATGCCGGTGATTCGTTACCCCGCCAACTCACCCACCGTCGACAGCGGCAACGCCGCATCCTGCCTGGCCACCGACGCCGTCGGCACGCTGCGACCGCAGGACGGCAACGACGACGGCAACGCCGCCTGCGACATCGGCGCGCATGAACGGCTCGGCGACCGGCTGTTCCGCGACGGGTTCGAGGACTGAGCTCGCAAGGCGCGAGCAGGCGAGTTGGTCCCGAGGCCGCACAAAAAAAAAAGCGCGCGGCGCCGGACTTCCCGGCAGCCGGGGATACGGCTACTGGGGGCAGGTCAACCCTACCTCAATCCAATTTCCTGTCGCGCTTGAGCCAGCTGCTGTTCCGCCAGCGGATAGCGCTCGATCGCGAGCGCGCGCTCAATCGCGTGGATAGCCTCCTCATAGCGCTTCATGCGAAGCAGGGCAGCACCGAGGTTTCCGTGTGCATGGGCCGCGCTGGGGTCGATGTCGATGATGCGGCGCAGCTGCGCGAGCTCGCTCTCCGGTGTGCCGTGCAAGCGCTCGAGTCGCACGCGCTGCCGCAGCACCGAGATCTTCGCGGCATTCGTGTCGGCCCACCGCTCGGCCTCGTCAAGCTGCGTCTTCGCGCGCTGCGGATCCTTCATCTGCAGGGCGATCACCCCACGCAGCAGCCAGGGCCGATGGTGTTCCGGCTGCAGGGTGTACGCGATGTTGAGCGTCTCCCAGGCCTGCCGCCGCTGCCCGCGCAGAATCTGCAGACGCGCCTGTGTGAGGTAGGCGCGGGCGATCGGCGGGTCTGCCTGCAAGGCCGGCTGCAGCAGGCTATCGGCCTGCGCAAGCGCTTCCCGCGCATAGCTCCGGCCGCGGAATGCATCGCCGCTGCGATAGCCCAATGCGAGCACGAGTTCCGCTGAGGCGACCGCCACCCAAGGGTCATTGGCGTCGATCTGCCGCGCGCGCGATACGTCCGCAGCGGCCTACTCCAGCACCCCGCCACGCAGACTTCCGCCATCCAGTCGCTCAAGTGCGGCGCGCGCGTGGTCTTCCGCCGAAGGCGCTGGTGCCTGTTCAGCGCAGGCCGAAAGCACAAGAAGCACGAACAGCCATCCGCAGCGCACGATGCTTCGCGCCGCACGCCAACGCCGCAAAAAAGAAGTCATCGTCATCGAGGGTCTCAAGGGTGCAGTTTCGGGACAGCGCCATTGCGAAGGCGCCGCTGGCTCATATGCAGCGGCAGCCGCACCAGGAACCAGCAAGCGCGAAAGGGTCGGACACGTTTCCTCGCTCATGGAGAACGAATCTGGCCGCATTTTCCCTCAGTCGCCATGGCCGGCATGCACCGTGCGGAACCTCGCCACGCGCGCGCTCGGCCGCCACTGCCCTGGCCTTATCGACGCGGCTGCGGATCGAGCGCCTGCACCAGACGGCCAGCGGCGTCATCGAGCATGGGCTGCAGTGCGGCCTCGATCCTCGGGATCGTCGCAGCATCGAGCTCCGCGGCCTCGATCGGGGCGTACTCGCGCACGCCAGCCGCGCCTACAACAGCGAGGCTCTCGGCCTGCAGCCCATAGCCCCAGAGAAAGGCGTAGGCATGCGGCAGGTCATCACCCAGCACTCGACGGGTGTAGAGGCCATGACCCTCAACGATCACCGTGGACTGGCCGATCGGGTCCTGCCACGCCGAGGACTCGACCACCCAAAGCACATCCAGCCCACGCGACTGCATCAGCTCGCGCAGCGCGGCGGCGTATTCCTCACGCACGCTGTAAGTGCTCCAGCGCATCGAGACGAAGCGCTCCCCGGCCTCGGCCAGTTCGGGCGGCAGCTCGACCGGCACCAGCTCCACACCGCGCGCCTGCAGCGCCTCGCCGAGCTTCTGCGCCAGATACTCCGGCGCCCGCAGCTGCTGCGGCTCCACCCGCTTGGCCTCATTGCCGAACATCGTCACGCCGACATGGCTGTGCGTGAGCTGGGGCTGGACGAGATTGACCAGGCCGACGCGATTCGCCATGACCGGGCCCGTAGGCACCGGGCTGGTCGTGGCGCAGGCAGCGAGTGCTAACAGGCTGAGGACGAGCAGACCGCGGGCGAAGAAGTGCATGGCGTCAGGGACTCGGGTAGCGAGGTCAGGGGAAAGTGGTGGCAGAGCGCGCAACAGACCCACTCGTAGAACGGAGTGCAGATCGATCAAGCAAGGGACCGGACAAAGCGCTGCGCCACGCAGCACGGCTCGATCCGGACGAGGCCTCGCGCGTGATAGGGACGAGGGGCCGCATCAGAGACGCAGGCCCGCGGCGCGCACGGCCTCGCGCAGATCAGCGAACGCCGAGGCCGACGTGCCGCCCTTGCGGCGCGAGCTCTGCAGCAGACGCTGCGCCGCCAGCAGCAGGAAGTAGCCGCTGCCGAACGAAAGCTCCAGCAGGCGCGGGCGGTGCAGGTCGCAGTCGGCGGTGTAGCCGCAGAGATCGAGGATGGTCGCCGCGACCTCGGGCAGATGAATTGAGCGATGCTACGAAGTAAGACCTCACCGCCGCTTCCGTGACCCTGGCTCCCGCAAGTCATCTGATCGATCACATCCAGGCCCAGATCACGATTCCAAGGACCGCAGCCAAGCCAAGCGGCAGCATCACCCGAACCGCCCAAAGCACCGAAAGCCAGGCTTTGCCCTTTACCTCCGATCGAATCCTCGCGCTGTAGAGAACACGAACCACCGAGAGGGCAGACGCCCCGTCAAATCCGCTCGGCGATCCAATCTCAAGCCAGTACTCGGGACACGCCTGCTGCAAGTGCAACTGAAGCAGCCTGAAGCAGGCCACGTAGACAAGATTGAAGATAGCCAGGCAGAGGACAAAGTCGAAGAGCGTCATTTTCTGTGCACCCTGTAAGTTTGCTGAAGGATTCATCGCGGCGGACGCGGAGCTGGGCGAATGCGGAGTTGATCGTCGCCTGCGCTCGCAGCGGGCACCGTGCCAATGCAGGCACAGCGCTCCAAGTGATGGAAGCGAATCAGGGCTCCACGTGACCAAGTGGCGCACCCTCGCCACGCCAGCTCTGCAGCAGCCGCTGCACCGCCAGCAGCAGGAAGTCACCGCCGCCGAAGGAAGGCTCGAGCAGGCGCAGGCGATGCAGGGCGCGGTCGGCGGTGTAGCCGCAGAGATCGAGGATGGCCGCCGCCACCTCGGGCCGGGTGAACACCGCCCCGCGTTCGACCTCGCTTTCGGCCGCAAGGGACTCCAGCGCGGCGGAGACGTCCGGGGCGCGGAAGGCGGGGCCTAAGGAGTCGAAGAGGGCGGGCATGCGGCGAGGGTGGCGGGCGGGGAGAGATCAGGCAAGCGCCGAAAAGAGATCGGCAGAGGTTGCGATGCGAGAGAACAAGACCATGCTACGAAGATAGACCTGACCCCGTCTCTTTCTTCCAATGCGGCAGCCGCAGGCGGCGCAGGTACTGCGCCTGGAAGCGCAGGAAGCCGCCGGCCATGCGCGTGCAGTAGGTCGCCACGATCATCACGCTGAGCGACGAACGCATCACGCAGCGCAGGGCGCGCAGGTCCCACTCGCGCGAGGTGATGAAGTACAGGTTGTGGTGCGGGTAGTAGTGGCCTTCGTCCAGCACGAACACCGCCTCGCCCTTGATGTCCGGCACCAGCAGCTTGGGCTGCTGCACCAGCTCGGGGTAGATGCGGTCGATGGTGCGATACCAACCCTCGCCGCTGCGCGTGGCGACATGGCGGCCGGCGACGGCCTCGTAGTGCTTGTAGAGGTAGGCGGCGAAGCGCGGATAGCGGTCCAGATCGGCCAGCCGGCCGTCGGCCTCGAAGGGGTTGAGCACGCCCTTTCCGCGCCAGTCGATGCGGCCGTCCACCAGGTCACGCGCCATCGCCAGCGGCAGCTTGCGCTCGGGCTCGACCGGCAGCGCGTCGAAGTCTTCCAGCGCGGGGAACTGCGACTCCAGCCGGCGCAGCAGACGCAGGCGCGGCACGTCATCGAGCAGCCAGGGCGCTTCGCCGCCCTGGGCGAGGTCGACTGCATCGACGCCGCTGGCGACTTGATCCGCGAGCAGGCTCTGCGCCACGCGCGCCAGCCCGTGCTGCTGAAGAGCTTCGGCGGTGGCGACGCGGGTGGGCGCGGCACGCATCTTGGCGGTGCGCGGGCGCTCGATCACGGTGATGGCCGGGTAGGCGATCACCTCGGTGTGGAAGGCATCGACGTTCTCCATGTCGATGTAATGCAGCAGCGCAAAGCCGCCGCTGATCTTGGCGCGCAACGGGCCACCGTAGCGGTTCTTCACCCAGCGGTTGGCGCAGATGAAACCCAGCCGCCCGCCCGGCGCCAACAGATCGAGCGCGCGCTCGTAGAAGGGCACGTAAAGATCGGCGCGGTCGAACAGGGTGCGATAGCGCTGGCGGTACTCGGCCAGCAGCGGTGCCGGAATGCGCTCCTGCCGCACATAGGGCGGGTTGCCCACCACCACATCGAACTCAGCGGGCAGCGCCGCCAGCAGGAAGTCGTCGCAGACCAGCCAGGCCGCGCACAAGGCTTCGGCTTCGGCGCGCGCGATGCCGGCATCGCAGAGCAGCGCCAAAAGACGCGCACGCACCACATCGACGCTGGCGCG
>JBIJCA010000409.1:0-3163 GCA_044344935.1 Aquimonas sp.
TGCCGCAGGGGACATGGATGCGCATCGACGGCAACTGGATGCGGATGCCGGTCAACGTCTCGCAGATGGCCCAGGCTTACAGCGCGGACGCGATCGAGCAGGGCAAGCAGAGCCTGCAGGACGTCGAGCGAGTGGGTGAGGGCATGGTCGAAGGCTGCGATGCGGTCACCTATCGCTACACCACCAGCGGAACCTTCATGGGCGTTAAGAGCAACAGCACCGCCGAGATGTCGGTCTGCAAGGACAGCGGCCTGCCGCGGCTGCTGATGTCGACCAGCGGCAAGCGCCGGCCCGACACTGTTCGCATCGTCTACGACTTCGAAACGCCGATCGACATTCGCGAGCCGCGCTGACGCGGGGCATCGGGATCGCGGCGGCTGGGCTCGACCGTGTCGGAGCGGCTCACTCCTCGGGGCCGAGCTCACGCTCGATGTAGCGGTGGATCTCCGACTCGATGGGCCCGCGCAGCGCGGAAAGCAAAAAGCCCAACTGCACGATGACGTCCACCTTGCCACGGCCCAGTGCGATGTTGCCGTTCACGCCCATGCGCTCGAAATGCAGCGTGTTGCCTTCCCATGCGTACTCCACCGCGAACTTCTCTGCGAGCTTTTCGGCGACGTGCTCGATCGCGACCCGGGCCTCCTTCAGGGTTCGGGTGTGGCGGCGACTGATCTGGATGCTCGGCATGGGCGGGGGCACTCGCGCTGGATGGACTGGACAAAGCCGGCGAACGGTCGCCGGCCCGATACGCTGCAACCTAGATGAAGGCCGAAGCACGGGTTAGGATGCCGCATGCGCTTCACATTTCCCAACGGCGAGCACCCCGGGCTGGAGCTGACTCGGGGCATCCTGAGCATTGGCTCCGAGCCGGAGGACACCGTCTGCCTGCCCGTCGCCGGCTTGAAGCCCGCGCATGCTCGCATCGAACTGCAGCCCGAGAGACGCCTGTGCGCGCTGCGCCTGGCGCCGGGCGCTCTGGCCTACGTCAATGCGCGTCCGGTGCGCAGCCTCGCGCTGCTGCGAGCCGGCGACCTGCTGACCTTGAACCGCGTACGCGTGCAGGTGCAGGGTGCGCTTTCGACAGCGCCGCTGCCGCCCTTGCAGGATGCCGGCGCTGCAGCGCGGCCGGGTGGGCCGCGGGTGGTACTCAGAGCTGTTTCCGGGCCGCACTTCGGGCGCAGCTTCGGCTTCTCGCCGAGTCTCAGCATTGGCCGCAGCGACCGTGCCGACATCACCGTCGACGACGAAGGGCTGGCCGCAGTGCACCTGCGTCTGCACTGGTATGGCGATCGTTGTCTGGTGATCGCGGAGTCGCCCGAGGATGATTCGGCCTTCGAACTCAACGGACATGGTCTCGGCTCGGCATGGATGCTTCCCGGCGATCAGCTGCGTGTCGGCGGGGCGCGATTCGTGCTGGAAGCCCCCGGCTTGAGGCCCGGTCGTCGCGACGACCCGCATACGCCAGTCAAGCCGATGCGCGCCGTGGACGCGGCCGATGCCGCGGCCGCTGCCGCGGCGGCGGCGACGCCCTCGGCGCGCGCGCAGGAGCAGCGGGGATTCAACTTCGGTTGGCTGATCCTCGCTGCCGCCGGCATTGCGGCCGCCCTGATCGCGCTGTTTCTTTACGCTCCCCACTGAAGCGGGTCGCGCTTCGTTCGCGTGCTCTGCCGCGGGGTGCACCGGCGCGCATGAATCCGCGCTTCCCTTCGACCAGGCCGCTACGCCGAGAGTCTCGGCGGCGTTGGGCCGAAATCATGACCGCCGATCGCCCGCGCAGCGCCTGCATCCGTGCTTCGCGCAGAGGTCGCCGCGGAGCAGCCGGGCGGTCCTTTCTTCAGCGCGGAGACGGAGGCTCGCCCGCGATCTCGGCGTCGGTCACGGCGCGTCGAGCCAGCTGCGCCTCGCGGTGCGCGATGTACGCGTTCGCCGCGAAGATGACCCCGGCGCCCACGCCGATCCACACGTCCAGACGCTCATCGAACAGCAGATAGCCTGCCGTCGCCACGATCGGAACCTGCAGGAAGCTGATCGGGGTCAGCATGGACGCGTCACCGAGCTTCAGCGCGCGCGCCCAGCACATGTGGCCGGCGGTGCCGAAGAAGCCGGCCAGCACGATCCACAGCCAGGTCATTCCCTCCGGGTTCTCCCACACCCACAGGGCGGGAAGCAGCGACAGCGGTACCCACAGCAGGGTCGTGTACAGCACGATCGCGTCGGGCTTCTCGGTGCGTGACAGGAACTTGATGCTGATCGCGACCGCCGCGCTCAGGGCCGCCGCCAGCAGTGCGACCAGCACTCCCGGACTGAATGCGGAGCCCGGTTGCACGATCAGGATCACGCCCACGAAGCCCAGCGCGACGGCTGTCCAGCGACGCGCACGCACCACTTCGCCGAGCACCAGCACGGCGCCGATGGTCACGAACAGGGGCGTCGAGTAGGACAGCGACACCGCCTGCGCCAGCGGCAGGTTCACGATTGCCCAGAACCCGCAGAGCATCGAGACGATGCCGATCGCGGAGCGGAAGAAGTAGAGCGGCAGCTTGGATGTCCGGAGCAGACCGGGCCCGTGCTTCAGCAGCAGCGGCAAGGCGAACATCAGCCCGAACAGATTTCGAAAGAACGCGATCTCGAAGGGATGGAGCTGGGCCGAGGCCAGCCGGATCACCACGGCCATGCAGCCGAACAGGCACGCGCTGGCGAACATCAGCAGCACGGCCCGCCAGATCTCTGCCGCGGCTTTGGATGCCGCGCTCACGGCGCCGGCCGGAAGGTCGCGCCGAGAATCACCGGCTCAGGCTCCAGCGCGATTCCGAATCGGCTCTGCACGCCGTCGGCCACCTCGCGCGCCAGCGCGAGCAGCGCGTTTCCGCTGGCGCGGCCGTGGTTGACCAGCACCAGCGCATGGCGTTCCGAGATGCCTGCGTCGCCGACTCGATAGCCCTTGTAACCTGACCGCTCGATCAGCCAGGCGGCGGAGAGCTTGCGGGTTCCACTGCGACTGCCGGCGTAGGCAGGCAGGTCCGGATGCTGTGCGAGCAGATCAGTGGCGCGGGCCTCATCGATCTCCGGATTCTTGAAGAAGCTGCCGGCGTTGCCGAGCCGTGCCGGATCCGGCAGCTTGCTTCGACGGATGGCGCGCACGGCGTCCGCGACGTCCACAGGC
>JBIJCA010000161.1:0-10340 GCA_044344935.1 Aquimonas sp.
TTTGTAACGCCCATGGATTTTCAGCAGGCCTACGAGCTCGTTGCGCGAAACACGCTGCGCTGCCAGGGCGGCAGCAGCGGCTACCTGGCACCGGTGGGTTCGTCTTTCGTGATGGTGCCTGGCGGGCAGAACAGGGTCGAGGGCAAGGTGCATCCCGGGGGGGCGCATGCCACGGTCACGGTTTCGTTCGCCAGTGCGGCTGAGAGCGGTTTCCTGCAGGTCATCGACATCGAAGCGGTCTCGCAGCAGGAATCAAGAGTCACGGTCTATCGCTTGAATCGCTCGCCGAAGTGGAAGGCCGCGGCCGAAGCGGTGCGCGGCTGGTTCGACGACGCGACAAGGTGCTGACGATGCTGGTTCGCGGAATGGACAGAACTGGCGTAGCCCTACACTGGGACTTAGACGATTGAAGCTTTTCAGCCTCGGGGAACTCTGGAATCATGCGTTGTACTGCAGTATCCCGTGCGACGGCAAAAGTTGTTTCTCATGGCTTGCCGACAGCTGACGACTTGAAGCGCGAAGGGTCGATGCGTTATAGGGGTTTTGAGCCTTCGATGAAACGTTCACTCGGATTGCTGATGGCTATGGGGGTCATGCCTGCGCTCGCCTCAGATGTTTGCGAACTGTGCGGCACGTGGAAGTCTCACGAGCAGCGAACGCTACAGGAGATGTCTCGAAGCAAGCTGATTGGCCTCGAGCAGCGAGCTCTCTTTGGAAGCAACTTTTTCGGCCGTCTGGTTGTCGAGATTCGATCGGGACAAAGACGCTCCTACTTTGACGATGAGGATCTCGCTACGGTGGCTTGGGAGGCTCATTCAACCATTGCGCTGGCGCCTGGAGTCTATTCAATGAAGTCGAAGACTGGCGGCGAAGAGCAGACGCGAAACGTGCGCGTCAGAGGGGACTGCTTCTTGGTGGAGCAGCCTGAGCTTGGGTTCGGCGAATGGTTCTGCAGAGTTACCGAGTGATCGGATGAGGGGCGTGGCCATCTCAATGCCTCTAGACCCCAACCCATTGTCAGCCTGAATCGCCGAAGCTGCCCAGCGCGCTTGCCCTCGGGCAAGCACGTCCGGCGTCGCTGCTGGCCAGTGCGCTTGAAGACACTTTGGCTCGTCATCCCCGCGAAGGCGGGGATCCACTGTCTTGGAGTCCGAGGGTTGCCCGCTGACCGCCGCCTCCGCGGGGGCGGCGAGAGCATGCATCGGTTCAAGAGCGCCCTCCTTGCGCGCTCTGTGGGCCGCAGTGTGTTGATTGAACTTTCGTGGCTGCGCACGCTCCGGGCGTCAGCGTCATCCACATCGCGCCCAGCCAAGCCTCCAGCCCGTCCGGCCGAAGCCGCACGCGCATCTGCCCAAGGCGCTTGCTCTTGAACTCGCCGACATAGACCTGCAGTTCCTCCCGCGTGGACGTCCAGGCCCAGCCGCGCCAACTTGGGCCGGCGCGGGCGCTCTCCAGGGCTTCGCGTCGTGATTCGACAAGACGTTCGAGGCGCGCAGGGTAGTCGGCCACCGCCTGCTGCAAGCGCGCGAGCTCTGAGGCATCGGTGTGGGCCATTCCAATGAGGACATTCATTAGCTCCATCCTCGGATCGCCCGGAGTGCAGCGCTTTCGGCCTAGCGCCAAACCTCCAGTCTGCGCGGGTACGGATCTCAGGCAGAGTGCACCTAGGCCGACCCTGAAGATCAGAGAGCTTCAAGACGACGTCTAAGAGGCCGTGGCTGCCGCAGCGAGCAGCGAGCAGTGCAGCCTCTCGAAGCAGGCCTTGGTCGAGCTGCGTCGCGCGCTCGGCATAGCCAACGATGACCGTCGTCTGGCCGCGTTGCGCCGACTGCTCGAAAGCGGGCGCAGGCTGCCGGCGGCGGTGAACCCCGAGGATCTGCTTCGCGATGACCGTGACAGTCAATGAGCGCGGTCCTGGTGTTCGATGCGTCGGCCGCGGTGCCTGCCGCGGAGCGGGGTGATCTAGGGCCAACTGCGGTCGCTGGGGGTGTCTGTTCGACCCATCGACTTGAGTCTGCCTGCGGGCCATGCAGGATTGCGGACGGTTGCGCTACACGACTGAATCTCGCGCGATCATTCCCTCACCTTCAATTGGAGTCAAACCCATGAAACTCTCGATACTCGCCATGGCTCTTGCGCTCGGCCTTTCCGTCACCGCCGTTGCCGCCCAACCAGAAACAGCGTCGGCTCAGAGCTTCCAGTTCGCCAGCACATCCGAACTGAAGTCCAGCAGTCTGCTGGCTGTAGACGCCAAGTCGGCAAGCATTGACGTCTGTTGGGTCACCTACAGCGCCTGCATGCTTTCCTGCGGCTACTATGATCCTGCGCAGTTCCCTGTGGACGCCTGCTCAGAAGCGTGTTTCGGCGAGTATCTGAGCTGCGCTGGGTTCTGACGTCGACTTGGATCGTTTTTCGTCAGCGCGGCTGTCGTGGAGGCCCGCAGGGCGCCACGACAGCCGCGCGTTCGCCTCGTTGCGACGAGATCGGCGCGCAGAACCAAGGCGTAACTCTGGCGTCGATTTCGTTGCCCTCGGCAGACCCCTCTGCAGAGTGAGGGGCTGCGGAGCAATTTTCCGACGCGCAGCCCACTGCGGGGGCGAGCCCGCGGATCGCCAAACCGGAGCCGCGGTGCTGAATCAGAGGGTTGTAACCGACCCGCGTGTTCAGGCCCGGGAGCCCGCGCGGCAAGAGACGGCTAGGCCGCAAACGCGCCTGCGCGGCCTGGATTTCCGACGATTCCTGAACTGTATCACCACGATAGGCCGTCGAACTGTCGAAAAGCCGTTCTCGCACAGACGCACTTTCGCCTTGATGGCTTCTACCGCGTAGGCTGCCGGCCGTTCCTGGTGAGCCGCCTGCCCGCACAGCGCAGTGCAGTGCGGTTGTTCGCCAGCAACCTCCGCGTGCGTGGGTTGGCCTTCATGCTCTTTGTTCTGAAGGTGCCCAGTTTGGGTCCGGCTTGCCAATCCAGCGCTGACACTGCTGGCGGCGAGTCAGTCCGTCGCGAGCAAGCGGGTCAACCTGCACCCTGCGAACCGTCACGCGCGGCGCGGTGCTTGCCAATGCCTAGCTCATCGGTCAAGGTCGACGCCGAGCCCGAATGCCTGGTGTCCGATGATCTCAGTCCGCGTGCTGCTGCTGGCGCTGTGTGCATCGCTCTGCGCCTGTGCGTCGGTGTCGCCAACCACAGTCACAGCGCCAGCGATCAGCCCTGCACCCGAGCCTATCGCCGTGCGGCCCGAGCTGTTTGGCGATCCTGTGGCTGTGCCTTCGGCCGAGGCGCTTTTTCAGTTGACGGAAGCGCAGCAGGCCGACTTCATCCAGCATTTCTCCGACCCCGCTCACGCAGAGGTCAAGCCGCACGAGCGCATCTTCCGGTATCTCGAAGGGCGTCTAAGCGACTTCCGCTACCACGGCGACACCTTGACGGCATCACAAGCTCTGGCACGTCAGCAGGGCAACTGTCTGAGCTTGGCTCTGGTGACGACCGCGCTTGCGCGTCTGGCCAATGTCGAGGCCCGCTATCAGCGCGTGCGGAGTGTGCCGATCTTTGAACGTCGGGACGGGTTGGTTGCAGTGGCAGACCATGTCCGTACGCGCCTTTACGATCCGACCTATGTGGCGCAGGACGGTCAGCAGTTGATGCAGCCACCGCACCTCATCGTCGACTACTTTCCGACCCTCGGCCAGCGCAGCGGCGCCCGCGTCGACCTGGACCAGCTGCAGTCGATGTATTACGTCAACCTGGCGGGGGAGGCACTGTCAACGCGGGACTATCAGCGCTCCTACTGGCTGTTGATCGAGGCTCTGGCGCATGACGATGACAATCCGGACGCGATGAACACACTGGCAGTGCTGCATCGACGCGTCGGCGCAGTCGATGCGGCTGAAGCTCTGTACCGTCAAGCGTTACGTCGGCACAGCGACAATCTCAACCTTCTGAACAACCTGCGCAGACTTCTGCGTGAGCAGCAGCGGATTGGCGAAGCGGCAGAGATCGAAGCAAGGCTTGCGCAATTGCCAAACCACGATCCGTATCGTCACATCGAACTCGGCAAGGCCGCGATCGCCGAGCGACGCACGCGATCCGCACTGGCGTACTACGCTCAGGCCGCGGAAATGGCGCCCTACCTACACGAGGCTTACTGGCGCATGGCAGTGGCCTATGACGCGCTCGGACAGCCGGCACAGGCCCAACGCTCGCTGCGTGAGGCCTACGAGAATGCTCCACGCGATCGCGACCGCGCGCTTTACCTTGCGAAGCTGCGCGCTCTGCAGTCAGCGGGCTTGCCCTGAAAAGCGTGGGTTCGGCCACGCGACCTGTTGTCGGTTCTTCTCGACTTAGGCGACTGCGCCAACAGCAGGCCCAAGGTTTGAATCGCCGGACTCGAACAGCAGGGGCGGAGTCGTGCGAGAAGATTACCCGTCTACCCCGGCGCCACGCACGTGACGTCAGCAGGCGAACTGAAGTAGGTAAGCACCTGCATCACAAGCTTCCGTGAGTTCAAGCGTGGCGCTTTGCCATCAACACGCCGCGCCCCCCTCGTGACGGCGCTCGGGTTCCCTATATGCACTCTCAGAGTTGCGACTCAATCCCCCTTCGTCTGCTGGGCAGCAGTCAGTCATCGACGGCATGCTCACTTGGGGCGTGCGGCGAACTGCCCCTGTCGCCTAACGACCTACCGCGACATCCCTTCCGTAACGGAAAGACATCGGTGTGATGGGACGTCCCAGTGGCCGGCAGATTGTCCTCATCTGGCGAGGATGGACTTGGCGGTTCTGGTCGTCGAAGCGTGCGGCCTGGGCGACAGCGTTAGCTTTGAACTGAGCATCCTGCAGACGGATACGTCGCTCGCGGCTCGTCGTCTCGCTGCCCGCTGGCTCACTGCCGCGGGATCCCCCTTCAACAGCGCGCTTTCGCGAAGACCATTCCGCTGACTTCAATGTGTGAGACTCATCGCGATGAGACGTTCAGAGCGGGCTTTCAGAATGGCCTGCGATGCGAGTTTGCCAGGCTTGAGTCTTTTCTCCCCACCTGTCATCTGAGTAGCCCATGTCGATCAAGACTTTCCGCCTGCTGCTTGTGGCTCACCTTGTCGCACTGTTCGGCGCCGGTGCCGTTGATTTCATCCCGGGGACGATCCCCGCAGCGCTGGAACAGGCTTACCTCGATCTCCCGCAGCCGATCCTGGTCGGTCACGTGGTGCTGCTGGTGCTGGCGATTCCGCTTCTGGTCGCATGGTTGGCCGGGATCGTTGGGCTGTTCCTCATGAAGCGCTGGGCGCGCGGCCTTTCGCTCTACCTGACCTTGCTCAGTCTCTTGATGTACCCGGTGCTGGGGCCAAACCTGGCTTCCGGTTGGGGTAGCGCCCTGACGGAGCTTGCGGCGCTGCTGTGGGGCGCGATCCTTGCCTGCGCGTATTTTTCGCCGGTGGCTGAGGCCTTTGCCCGCCCGCAGCCTGCGAAGGCCCGTGATGCCACGCTCCAGACTCAGCCGAACGGACCATCCGCATAGAGTGCGCCCGGGGCGCACCAATAGCGGCGACGACGGCCGCTGTTCCGCGCACACGCGCTGGACTTTTCCGCCTTGATCACCGAAGCCCCTGAAGACCGGACCGGATTCGGTGCCGGGGCGCATGTGTGTTTGTTCTGCGCCTGGCCGGTCGAGCCGGATGCGCTTGATCCCTAGGCGCTCAACCTGACCGCCTGCATTGATCGCCAACAGCACCTAAGCTCCTCTCCCCTGGAGGGAGAGGGGTTGAGGAGAGGGGGACAAAACTCGCCGCAAGCCTTCCACCCCTCTCCCCCGACCCCTCTCCCACGAGGGGAGAGGGGGGCAAAGCGCAACTCACCGAGCGACAGTGCCGGCTCCAATGGAAAGACCAGACGTTTTTCTGCCATCTGCGCTGCCAGCAGTCGCGGGCGATGACCCACCCGGGAAACTTCTACATCGCCGAACTCGTCTTCGCGACGCGCGGTGAGATCGAGGCCGAACGGCAGGAATACGGCGACACTTGAAGCCCCGGGTTTCGCCGACGCGCTACCGCCGCGCGTGCGTCCAGTCGGCCATCCGGCAATGCCCACCAAACATGAACCCTCCACCGGCCAGACCATGCAGAACGAGACAAACCCGTATGCGGCTCCACGCGCGCCGCTTCCAGAGCCTGAGCCCAGCGCTCGCATCACAGCGGTGCTGACCGGGGCGTCGATAGGCAACGGCATCGCCTACGCGGTACTCGCTGCGCTCGGCATGGGCTACTTCTGGCTGCTGGTCCTGCAGGGGGTGCCAACGGAGGCGTTGTACGCGCACGCCTTCGCGTCAACCTACTACCTTGTTTTCGCCCACGCCGTGGGCTTCATGTGTCTTGTACCTGGAGGCTACTGGAGTGCGCGGCTCAGTCCGAACTCAGGCATAGCAGCCGCGCTGTGGGCGGCCGCCACTCTGGCCGCGTTGTCGGCATTGGATCTCCTCGCGCCCTATGAGCTTCCGATACCAGCCTGGTCGCGCGTCGCGTCCTTGTTGGAACCGTTTCCCGCGTTCTGGCTGGGGGCACTTCTCCGGGCTCGGGAGGTCGATGCGCGTGCGCGAGCCGATGGTGGCGAAGCCCGCTGAAGGGCGTCACCCTTGAGCGCACGGCGGAACGCCAGCCATCGCTGGTCAATCAGCGCGCGAGTTCGGGTTACAGGGCTGCGGACACGAGCCAAGGGCTTGAACAGCGCACCCACCTTACGTGCCTCGCGCGCCCGCCCAACAACGATGGAGCAAGGGCCTTATGCCGAACGAACTGATCCTGCCCATGGCCGCGCATGTCGCCCTGGCTGCCGTGCTGTATGCCGCGTTGACGGTGGCGCGCGCGCCCAAGGTCTGGGGTATCGGCCGCCGTGCTGACGGCTCGAACCCATTCGCGACGCTGGAGCCGCGCATCAGCGCCAACCTGTCGAACCAGTTCGAGTGGCCGCTGTTCTTCCATCTGGCCTGCCTGCTGCTGCCGGCCTCATCGACCGCTGCGCTGGCGCTTGCGTGGATCTTCGTCGGCGGTCGCCTGCTGCACAGCGGAGTACAGATTTTCACCGCCAATGTCCGTCTTCGCGGGCTGGTGTTCATGCTGAACTTTCTGGCGGTGCTGGGGCTGTGGGCGCTCGCGCTCGGCGGGTCTCAGGTTGAAGTGTTCGGGTAGCGGGCGGGTTGCGGCGCGGTGGGAACTGCCGGTGGATGCGCTGCGCGTGTCCGCGCTGCAGGTGCGAGTGAGGCTTCGGCTGAAGTGAAGCCTCGGTCGCGTGCGCCGGACAAGCAGTCGGCGCCATCGACATGCGCCAAAACGCAGAAGGCCACCGCGAGCGGTGGCCTTCTGCGTGGATGGATGGTGGAGCGGAGGAGGATCGAACTCCCGACCTCTGCATTGCGAACGCAGCGCTCTCCCAGCTGAGCTACCGCCCCACGAAGCGCGAATCATAGTCGCTGCCCCGGGAGCTGCCAAGGGGCGCGACCAAGCCGGCGAGAAAGGCCTCAGGCAGCGGCGCGTGCGCGCAGTGGCTCGGGCAGCAGCGGCACAAGCTTGGGTTCGAGCAGGCGCCGTCGCCATCCCGAGAGGTGACTGGACCAGCGCCCCTCGCGCAGCAGGGTCTCCAGATGGCGTCGCGACGCCAGTACCGGTTCCTGCAGGTTGAGCGCAGCAGCGACCTCAGCGACAGCCTGCTGCAGACGGCGCAGCTGGTCGCGCTCCTCGGGAGCGGGCAGTTCTGCAAGCGGAAATTCGAGCTCGTCCGCGGACGGCTCGGCGTTGCACAGTTCAAACAGCTCGTCGCGACGTTTGCGTGGCGATTTCGGGTTGCGATCGAGGATCTGTTCGAACGCAGTGCGCTCGATCGGCGCCCGCTGTGCAAGATCGAGCGCAAGCACGGGGTCCAGCACCCAACTGCGCGGCCGGTTGCCCTCACGCGCCTGCGCGTCGCGCCAGCGAAGCAGCCTGCGCAGGCGCGCCTGCACCTTCCTGGGCAAGCCCTGGGCCGGTCGCACCGCCAGATGCGGCTCGGGATCATCGCCGCCGATGGCTTCTTCCACCGCGCGGGCGCAATCCTCATCCAGCCAGGCGCGTCGACCGAGTTCATCCAGGCGGCGTGCCAGCTCGGCATGGGGCTCCAGCAGATAGCGCACGTCATCGGCGGCGTAGTGGAGCTGAGACTCGCTGAGCGGTCGACGCAACCAGTCGGAACGGGTTTCCCCCTTCTCAAGCGGCACGCCGCACAGCTCGGCCACCAGCTTCTGGTAGCTCATCGACGGCGGCAGACCCACCATGCCGGCGGCGATCTGGGTGTCGAACAGCGGCGTCGGCAGGCAGCCGTAAGTGTGATGCAGGGCCTGCAGGTCTTCGCTCGCGCTGTGCATGACCTTCAGGCAGGGCGCGCTCAGCAGATCGATCATTGCCGGCAGACAGCCGAGGCGTGGCGCATCCAGCAGCAGCACTTCACCCGGGCGCCCCAGCTGTACCAGCGCAAGCTCGGGGTAGAAGGTCTTCTCGCGCACGAATTCGGTGTCCATCGCCACCGGCCCTGCGTCTTGCCAGGTGCGCAGCTGGGCGGCTTCGGCGGGGCTGTCGATCCACTTCATTCGTTCGGTTCCTGCAGGTTGAGGCCGCAACGATAGCCGCTTTGCCTGCATCCTTTGAACTCCATCACGCTCGCGCCGGCCTTCGGCAAGCAAGATCGCGGGTCTGCCGCATGAAAGCGGTGTGAGTTCGCCGCGGGTGCGTGCAGCCCGTACATCCAACAATCCCGCACAGGGGCGGGGAGGAGGAAGAGTGTCAAAGGGTTCGTACGCGAAGGGCAGTGGTCTGGTGGTACTGGCGATGATCCTGGCGGGCTGCGGTGGCGCTGAGCCGCCGCCCTCAGAGCCGGCCACCACGCCGGCCGCAACGCAGCCGGCGGCAGCGGTCGATGGCGAGGCGACGGCCGAACCGCAGGCGGAAGAGGAAGCCGGCACCGGGATGCGGCGGCGACTGATGGACGCTACCGTTTCCCAGGAATGGACGCCCGAATACGCGCCCCTGCCGAACTTCAACGTCGCCGAGACAATGCGAGAAGCCGACCAGGCGCTTGCCGCCGGGCGTCTGGATCAGGGTGACACCAGTGCACTGGCGCTGTTTACCGCGGTGCTGCAGAACGAACCCGACAACGTCGACGCGCAAGCCGGTATCGACCGCACGGTGGATGCGCTTCTGGAACGCGGCGAGCAGGCTTTCGCCCAGGCGCGCTTCAATGAAGCGACCCGCATCGTCAGCCTCGTGGCTCCGTTGCGCCCAGATGCGCCGGGCCTGGTTTCGCTGCGCGCAAAACTGGAATCCGGTCGCGAGGTCGCGGGTCTGTTGGCAGAGGCGCAGCGTCTGGAACAGGCCGGCCAGCTGCTTGAACCCGAGGACAACAACGCCTCGGAAATCTACCGGCAGATCCTCCGTGGAGATCCCAGCAATCCGGGCGCAATTGAAGGTCTCGCACGCGTCGAGCGCCTGCTGATCGAGCGTGCTGCGGCCGCCGCCGACTCCGGCGATTTCGGCAGCTCAGAGCGCATCCTCGCCGACGCCGGACGCGTCGCACCGGGCTCGGAGGCAGTTCAGGATGCCAGCGCGCGGGTCGTGGAGCTTCGCGAGCAGCGCGCCCGCGAACTGCTGGCGCAGGGAACCGCTGCGCTGGAAGAGGGCAACCTCGACGAAGCCCAACGCGTGGTGGCGCTGATCGAAAGCGAATCGGCGGGTGTCGAGGGTGTCGAGGCCCTGAAGGTGGGGATCGAGAACGCCCGAAGCTACGCCTCGCTGCGACCGGGCCAAAGCGTTCAGGACCCGATTTCCGGTGGCGGCAACGCGCCTGAGTTGGTGGTTATCCCGCTCGGCAGCTTCCAGATGGGTTCGCCCGAGAACGAGCCGGATCGGAAGAGCAATGAAGGCCCGCGCTTCGCCGTTCGCATCCAACGCGGATTCGCACTGGCCCGGTCGGAAGTCACTGTAGGGCAGTTCCGGGCCTTCGTTGAGGCCACCGGCTACACGCCCAGCTCGGTCCAGAACGGCAGCTCGACCATTTACGACGAGCGCAGCGGCAGTATGACCGCGCGCAGTGGAGTCACCTGGCAGAGCGATCACAATGGCCGCAGTGCCGCTGCGGAGATGCCGGTGGTCCATGTTTCGTGGGTGGATGCCAGGGCCTACGCCGACTGGCTTTCGCAGCAGACTGGCAAAAGCTACAGGTTGCCCTCCGAAGCCGAATTCGAATACGTGCTGCGGTCCGGCACGCAGACCCGGTATCCGTGGGGCGAAGGCAACCCGACGCGGCTGGTCGGCAACCTGACCGGT
>JBIJCA010000241.1:0-7191 GCA_044344935.1 Aquimonas sp.
CTCTGGAGTATTGCGGCTTCAGAACATCGATACGGGCGCAGGAGCGATCGGTGCCCACAGCTCTTCCTGTTCGGTGCGGGGAGATCGATGGCCCGTTTCGGCCAGACACTTTTTGCGATGAATTGCTGGCAGCTCGTGGCGCGTGTGCTGCCGGGCGCCGGAATCAAGCACTGCGCTGACTCAAGCGTTGCATGCCGGAACAGCCGGGGCACGCACCCCCGCGTTCGGGGGGCTGTGTCGGCGGCCACGCAGGGCCAGACTCGCGGGCACTTGGATAACTGCCGGATCGCGACATGAGTGTTCGAACAACGATGCTGGGCTTCGCCTTGGCCGCCGCTGCGGTGCTGTCGACATCGCTCGTGCAGGCAGCACCAAGAGTGAGCAGCGAGTTCCTCCCGAATCTCGGGCAGTTCGATCCGCGCGTGGCCTGGCAGGCTGAGCAGGCGGGTGTGCGCGTGTTCGTGACTTCACGCGCCGAGCTGGTGAACGAGTTGAGCGATGCGCAGGGCCGCCGCTGGGTGCTGACCGAGCGCTTTGGTGATGCGCTTTCCGGCCCGGTGCGTGCGCTTGAGCCCGGCACCACTGAGGTTTCCTTCATTGCGGCTGAGAACCGGCGCGGGCGCAGTGCGAGGCATCTCAACCTGGGCGAAGCCTGGCCCGGCATCCGGGTGGAGCTGACGTCCACGCCAGCGGGCTTCGAGCGGCTGTTCCAGCTGGCACCTCGCGCCGATGTCGCCGATATCGAAGTGCGCATGGACGGCGCCGAGGCGAGTCTGGCCGCAGATGGCAGTCTGGCGCTTTCGACCGGGCTGGGTCGCCTGGAACTCAGCGCGCCGGTGGCCTGGCAGGAGTCTCCCGAGGGGCGCCGCGAGATTGAGGTGGCGTATCGACTGATCGCACCGGATCGCTACGGGTTCGCGCTGGGCGCGTTCGACCCTGCGCTGGCGGTCACCATCGATCCGGTGCTGCGCAGCACCTTTGTCGGCGGCAATGGCGAAGAATCAATGAACGCGCTGGCGGCGTACGGTGGCAGCGTGTATGCACTGGGCTACGCGCGTTCGGCGAACTTCCCGGGCACGGCGGGCGGCTTCCAGCCCAGCATCATTCGCAACTCCACGCTGGGCGGTAACGTGTTTCTGGCGCGCTACAGCGAAGACCAGAGCACGCTGAGGCAGGCGACCTACTTCGGACGCTTCGAACTGATCCCCGGCTCCGGCGGGCAGTCCAGCACACTGGAGCAGCGCAGCCTGGCGGTATCGGAGGCAGGCGTGTTCATCGGCGGCAGCGTGCCCGGTACCGGCACGCATTTGCCGACCACGGTGGGTGCTCTGCAGACCACAGCGCAAGGCGGTGTGCGCGACTTCTTTCTGGCGCGATTTTCGCTGGATCTGACCCAGTTGCTGGCGGCGACCTACTACGGCGGCAGCGGCGACGAGTACGCCTGGCCGATCGCGCTGGCCGCGGACGGCGTCTACATCGCAGGCAACTCTGCGTCCACCAGCCTGCCCGGCACTGCCGGTGGCGCGGTGCCGGTTTCGCCGGGGGTGGGCGCGCTGGCGGTCGCGAAGCTCTCGCTGGATCTCAGCGAGGTCCGGGCTGCAAGTTGGGCCAGCGGCGCGGGTTTCGGGCTCACGCTGTACGCGATGGCGATCGGCACGGATGGCTCGGTGTATCTCAGCGGCGAGGGCAGCGGCAGCTTGCTGAACACGGTGGGCGCGTTGCAGCCGGCCCCCGGCCAGGGCGGCGCCGTATTGACGGACGCCTTCATCATCCGATTCAGCGGCGATCTATCGGTTCTGCACCGCTCGACCTATCTCGGCGGCAGTGCCAATGACCGTCTCGATGTTCTGGTGAGCAGCGCCGCCGGCCTTTACGCCGCTGGCGGTTCGAACTCCAGCAACTTTCCGACCACGCCGGATGCGGCCTTCGCCACGGCGAACCCGGGCAACAGCTTCGTCGCGCTGCTGAGCCCCGACCTGTCCACGCGCATCGCCGTTACGCGCTATGGCTCAAGCAACAACAGCGTCAGCACCGGCGGCCTGATCGTCGACGCCGAGGCCGTCGTGCTGGCGGGTACGACCAATGTCACCACCCTGCCCGGCACCGCTGGCGGCGCCCAGCCGAGCAGCCCCGGCGGCACCTGTGGATTCGCCGCGCGCTTTTCGCCTGCGCTGACCAGCCTTGAGCAGGCCACCTATCTCGGTTGCGGAAACAACACGCTGCAGGTGTTCGCAGCGGCCAAGGGCGAGAACGCCTATTTCTTCGGCGGCCGCACCCAGTCCAATGCCTTGCCGGCCACTGACGGCGCCGCGCAGCCAAGCAATGGCGGCGGCTGGGACGGTTTCATCATCAGCGCCACCAGCGACCTCGGCGGCCCGCGTCCCACCTCTGACCTTGCGGTGCAAAAGACCGGCAGCACCGAGCGCATCGACAACCGCTATGTGCTCTACACCGTGACCGTCAGCAATGCAGGGCCGGATGCGGCCGTCGACGCCCGCATCCAGGACACGCTACCGCCCGAGCTCGACGCGCTGCGCTGGACCTGCGCGGCACTGGGCGGGGCGGCCTGCCCCGGCGTCAGCGGCAGCGCGACGCTCGACGTTCTCGCAACGCTGCCGGTGGGCGGGCAGCTGCAATTCTCGCTGTGCGCGCGTGCGGTCAACGCTGCCGAGCAGATCACCAACACCGCGACAGCCAGCGTGGCCAGCGGCGCACTTGACCCGGTGACGTCCAACAACAGCGCCAGCTGGAGCCTGAGCGACCCGCGCCTGTTCGCCGATGGCTTCGAGGATCGCAGTATCCTGCCGCTGTGCGCGGGGCTGTGAGTCTGGTCGTCTGGGGCGCCAGTTGAACGGCGCGCAGGCTGTCGCCCATCGGCAGGACGGAATGCATCTTCAGCCTCGGCCGCACACGCTGGCTTCTGAGTCTCAGTGTCTGCCCGCCGTGCGCCTCAGCGTTGGCTCAGCTGGGTCGAGTCCGCAGGCTCGCTGACGGAGCGCACGGAGGGTTCGACCGTGAAGCCGCGGCGCTGCAGTTCGGCGAGGTAGCCGGACTCGCCAAGCACGAGACTCAGCGGCAGCACGGCCACGCTGCGCCGGTGTGTGTGCAGGGTCTGCTCCGCGATCTCCAACCAGCGCTGGCGCGCGCGTTCGGGCAGGTCGTCGATGCCGTGCGCGTGCGCGGCCGGGTGCCCCAGCAGCGCCTGCGAGCAGATCGCCAGGGTGTCGCCGAGCGGCTGGGTCTGCAGGTCGGACAGCATGCCGGCGCGCCAGAACTCGGCCCGCGCGCGCAGCTGTTCCGGCCCTGCCTCGACGCGCGCCAGCACTTTCTCGAAGCAGACCAGGTCGTCCAGAGGTTGTTGCGCCACGGCGTCCAGAAAAGCGTTGACCGCGTCCAGCGACAGCGGAACCGCCGTGTCGATGCGCGCCACGCCTCGGCGCCGTGCCAGGCGGCTCATCTGTTCGGCCACCTGGTTCTCGAGCTCCAGACCATAGGCCTGCATCGCGCGCTGCTGCAGTGCGTCGGCGGCGACGATCGGTCGACGTCGGCCGATGCTGCGCTGGCCGGCGAGAAACACGGTGCGCTGCCGCTCCCAGCGCTGCCACAGCTCAGACGGCAGGACGTCATCCAGGGTGCCCTCGGCCGGGTTGTTTCGTGCGCGCAGTAGGGTGGGCAATCGCCACAGCGTGCCCAGCCAGGACAAGCCGCCCTCTAGCTCGACGCCGGGTGGTTCGAGCAGAACATCGCTCCCAGCGAGATGCGCGGTGATGGGGCCCTGGTTCCACGACACCCGGGTAGGCAGGGGCACCAGACTTCCGAGCACGACCAGCTGGTGGTCGCCGTGGCCGACTCGCCACAGCATCGGGCCTTCGCTGTCTGCCGCCGGTGCCGGGTTGGATACGAGGCAGAACAGCGCCAGCCAGACGGCCACGAAGGAGCGTCGATGCTGCATGGTCAGTGCCTCGTGGGACGCGTTGCGGCAGAAGCTTCGCGTCACCGCGTGACTGCAGCGCGGCGTTTGTTTGACAGGCGCGAGTCAGTGGGATGTCTCGACAAGGCGCACGAGATGTGCCGGCGCGGTGCGGCAAGTTTCCGCTGTGCGTAGGTTGGCACCAAGAGCAGCGCGGCCCTACGTCGTGCGTCTCGGCAAGGCGCATGCGATGTGGCGGCGCGGTGCAGTGACCTGAGGCCAGTGTTGAGCCCGCGACGTTGGGGTGCGCCTTTGGCCTACCCCAACCGACCAGAGCACGCTGCCGGGCCTCGACCGAGGGGTTCGCTGCGCTGTTCGTAGGTTGGTGCCAAGCGCAGCGCGGCCCAACCTTGTGCGTCTCGGCAGGGCGAGCGTGATGCGTCTGCGCGGAGAGGCGACCCATGGCGAGTGCCAAGCTCGCTGGCGTGTCGACAATGCACGACGATCTCCTGCAAGCAGGAGTTTCATCTGACAGGCCTGTTGGTTAACGCCCATTAGGCCGATGAGGCGCGGCCCCAAAGTGCGGACGAGAATGGCACGATTGCCAGCTTCCAAGCCCTGAAGCCAAAGAGCCGAAACCATCATGCGCGCCACTGTTCTGCTGCTGCTCCTTGCCGCCACCTCCGCCAAGGCCATCGTCATCCGCGACGACGTGCCCGATCAGCAGTACCGCCTGCAGGCCTCCGACTTCCCTGCCCTCGCCGACCTGCCCATGGAAGGCCACGGCGTGCTGATCGCGCCGCAGTGGGTGGTGACGGTGGCGCATGCGGTCAGCCACGCGCTGGACTGCGTGGAGCTCGCGGGCGTGCAGCGCTCAGTGCGTCGCGTGGTCATCCATCCGGGCTACCGGCAGCCGCCGCAGGCGATGGTCGAGGCGGCGCTGGCGTCGGGCGACTGGGCGGCGTTCTTCGAGTTCATGTCCGGCACCGACGACATCGCGCTGATCGAGCTGGCCGAGCCGGTGCAGGACATCGTGCCAGTGGCGCTCTACTCCAGCCCGGCGCTGGGCCAAACGGTGCGCATCCTGGGCCGCGGGGCCACAGGTACCGGCGCGGAAGGCCATCGTCTCGACGCGCCGCGTCGCACCGATCTGCGTCAGGGGGAGAACCTCATCGATGTCGACGCAGGCCGCTGGATCGCCTACACCTTCGATGCCCCGCCCAACGCGCTGCCGCTTGAGGCCACGATGGGCAGCGGCGACAGCGGTGGCCCCCTGCTGATTGCAGTGGGTGATGCATGGCAGTTGGCGGGCCTTGCGGCGTGGAAGCGTGCGGTGGTCGAGGGCACGGAGATCCGACAGGGCAAGTACGGCGAGTCCAGCATCGGCGTGCGCCTGCAGCACTATGCCGCGTGGATGGTCGAGGCGATGGGCAGCGGCCTTGGGCAAAAGCAGGCAGAGTGAGCACCTCGGCGAGGCAGCGGGCGTTCAAGCTCGCGCATCCGCCGGCACTCACAGGTTGAGGGAATCACCCAGATGCAACAGCTCATCCGCGCGGCGCGCGTGCTTGGCTCTGAAGGCTGGCTTCAACATGCCGCGGTGGGCATCGACGGCGGGCGAATCGTCTGGGTCGGAGCGGCCACGCAAGCACCGCGCGCGCAGACCGAATGGGACCTCGGTGAGGATGTACTGGCGCCGGGCTTCATCGATCTGCAGGTCAACGGCGGCGGCGGTGTGCTGCTCAACGATGACTGCAGTGCGTCGGCCATGCGCCGCATCGCCGACGCGCATCGCCGCTTCGGCACCACGGTCATCCTGCCGACGCTCATCAGCGACACGCCGCAGGCGATGCGCGGTGCTTTGGCGGCGGCGCGCGAAGCGGTCGCCGAGCGCGTGCCAGGCGTGCTCGGTCTGCATCTGGAAGGCCCTTACCTCTCGCCCGAGCGGCGTGGCGTGCATCGCGCCGAGCACTTCCGGCCGATCGCCGACGAAGAGCACGCTGCCCTGCTCGCACATGGGCTTCCACACTTGCTGCTGACGCTGGCGCCCGAGACGGTCGAGCCGCAGGCGCTGCGGGATCTGCGCGAGGCTGGCATTCGCCTCGCGGCCGGGCACAGCGCGGCGAGCTACGAGCAGGCGGAGGCGGCGTTCTCAGCAGGTGTAGAAGGCGTCACCCATCTGTTCAACGCCATGCCGCCAATCTCTGCGCGTGCCCCCGGTCTTCTTGGCGCAACGCTGCTCAATCAGAACGTGTGGGCGGGCCTGATCGTCGACGGCCATCATCTGCATGCGGCGAGCCTGCAGCTTGCGCTGCGCTGCAAGCCGGGACGCTGCTTTCTGGTCAGTGATGCGATGTCGCCAGTGGGTACAGCGATGGACGAGTTCATGCTCGACGGCCGGCGCGTGCGGGTGCGCGGCGGCCGCCTGGAGACCGAAGACGGCACGCTGGCGGGTGCGTGCATCGACCTGTGTACAGCGGTGCGCTTTTGTCATGCGCAGAGTCAGGCGCCGCTCGATGAGGTGCTGCGCATGGCCTCAACCTACCCGGCGGATTTCCTCCGCGTCCGTGACCGTGGTCGGATCGAGGTCGGGGCATGGGCGGACCTGGTGGATCTCTCCCCTGAGTTGCGTGCGAAGGCGACCTGGGTCGAGGGGCAGCGGGAGGTATGTGCGGAGCCTGTCGAGACATAGCAATGCAGGCCCTGCGAATGAAGACGCAACCCAAGGTCGCAGAGATTCAGATCGCGTCAAGATTCGAGCGTGCGGCGTTGGGGCGCGCTGCGCCTGGCCCAAGCTACGTGACTGCGAGACACGTTGCGCAGTAGAACGAGACGAGGGCCGCGCGGGGTTGCGCCTTCCGCGTGAAGCGATGCAATGGGGTGCGCCTGAGACGCATCGAGCCACGCGAACAGAGTTGCATGAGGACGCAACGCCTTCGACGAGCTTTGCTTGGTCCGCGGAGCGCATGCCTGGAACACGGCAGGACCTCGCGACGACCGTCTTGTTACAGGCGCGAGGCGGCGACGAACGCAGCAAACGAAAAGGGCCGCATCTTTCGATGCGGCCCTCTCGTGCCTGATGGCGTCCCCACGGGGATTCGAACCCCGGTCGCCTCCGTGAAAGGGAGGTGTCCTAGGCCTCTAGACGATGGGGACCTAAGAATTAATTACACTCATTACAAGTGCAACATTTTACTACAAAACACCATTAAAAAGCAGTGTTATTGGTGGAGATAAGCGGGATCGAACCGCTGACCTCTTGCATGCCATGCAAGCGCTCTCCC
>JBIJCA010000333.1:0-4442 GCA_044344935.1 Aquimonas sp.
CCCGGTCGCCTCCGTGAAAGGGAGGTGTCCTAGGCCTCTAGACGATGGGGACTAGGAAGGTGGTGGAGCCAGCCGGGATCGAACCGGCGACCTCTACAATGCCATTGTAGCGCTCTCCCAGCTGAGCTATGGCCCCACGTGCTGGAAAGACGACCATATTAGAGATCGTTTCAGACCTCGTCAAGCACTCCGGCGCGAAGTTCTTCAGGCGAGGCTGCCTTCATCGGCGCGGTCGGGCGTGTTCTGTTCGGACGCCTGCAGGGTGAAACGCGAGTGCCCCCGCTCGCCGAGATACTCAAGCCAGCGCCCGAGGAAACTGTTCATCCGCATGCGTGTATCCACCAGCTCGCGCGCGATGCCGCGTAAACCGAGCACGTCCTCCCAGCGCTGACTCACTTCGCAATGAGTGACCTCGGCGAGTCGGGCGTCGGTGTAGATGCGAACCATCGCCGAAGGGTCGCGGGCACCGCTGCTGGAGTCCAGAAGACCATAGGTCAGACGGCATTCCAGCGTGTAGCTGTGTCGCTCCAGCAGTTCGACGTGTAGCTCGATGCCATCGCTCGCGGTCGAGCGGTAGGCACCCACGGGAAGCTCCAGCAAAGGGAACAGTCGAACCAGCAGCCAGTAGTTGTCAGCGTAGCGATCCATCAGCTGCCCTAGACGGTTGGGCAGCGCGGAAACCGGGAGTACGGAGAGTCGGGACATGGGATCGAGCCTAGCACGCAGGCCGCGTGGGCTGACGTGAGACGCGGGCTGGCCGCGCTGCCGCCACGAGCGACCAGAGGCTGCAGGCAGAGAGCTCATGCACGCCTTCAGTAGAGCTGCCGATCGATGCCGAGCGTCGACATCAGTTTGCTGGCGATTTCTTCGATCGATGTGTGGGTGGTGCTGAGCACGGGAAGGTTTTCCTGGCGGTACAGGGCCTCGGCCGCAGCCACTTCGCTGCGGCAGGTTTCGAGTTTGGCGTAGCGGCTGTTCGGTCGACGCGCCTCGCGCACCTGGCGCAGGCGTTCGGGGTCGATGGTGAGGGCGAACAGCTTGCGCCGATAGGGCCGCAGTCGCCTCGGCAGCTCCCTGCCCTCCAGGTCCTCTTCGGTCAGCGGGTAGTTCGCGGCCTTTACGCCGAAATGCAGGGCCAGATACAGGCAGGTGGGCGTCTTGCCCGAGCGCGAAACGCCGACCAGGATCACGTCGGCATCGTCGTAGTGCACGTCGATGCCGTCATCGTGGGTCAGCGCGTAGTTGGTCGCGTTGATGCGCGCCTCGTAGGCGGTGTAGTCAACGACCGCATGCGCCTTGTTGACGCGCGGTTGGCGCGGTTGCCCAAGCTCCGATTCTAGCGGGCTGATGAAAGGCCTGAACACGTCAAGGATCAGCGCGCCGCTCTCGGCGATGATGTCGGTCAGGGTGCCATCCACCACGGTGTTGACCACGATCGGACGCTGACCGCACTGCTCGCCTCGCGCTCGAATCCGCTCCGCGGCCAGCAGGGCCTTGTCATAGGTATCGACGAAGGGAATGCGCTGGGTGTCGAAGGCGACCCCCTCGAACTGCGTCAGCAGCGCATGCCCGATGGTCTCGGCCGTGATGCCGGTTCCGTCGGAGATGAAAAACACGGGGCGCTGTGGATTCATGCGCTATCTCGCTGATTGTAAAGGCCTATGCCGGACTGGACTGGAATTGGCCTTGTGCCGTCCCGGCGCGGCCAGCATCATACGCGGCCTCGGCTGACGCGCCGCAGCATTTGATGCCGATCACGCTTTCCTTCCCCTTGAGGAGTTCCGCCCTTGAACGCGCACGTGCTCTGGCTGCATGAGCTTCGCCTGTCCGACCTCGCCCAGGTGGGCGGCAAGAATGCTTCGCTGGGCGAGATGATCGGCCATCTGAGCGGCCTCGGCGTTTCGGTTCCTGGCGGTTTTGCCACCACCGCCTCGGCCTTCCAGGAGTTCATCGAGGAGAACCAGCTGGCGGAGCGCATCCAGGCCAAGCTGGCCTCCTTCGACGTCGAGGACGTCGATGCGCTGGCGGCAGCCGGCCACGAGATCCGCGGTTGGGTGATCGGTGCGCCGCTGCCTAAGGCGCTGGATGAGGCCATTCGGGTCGCCTATGCGCGGATGTGCAGCGAGGCGGGCACCGCGGAGGTGTCGGTGGCGGTGCGCTCCTCGGCCACGGCCGAGGACCTGCCGGATGCCAGCTTTGCCGGTCAGCAGGAAACCTTCCTCAATGTGATCGGCGTCGATGCCGTCGTGCATCGGGTCAAGGAAGTGTTTGCGAGTCTCTACAACGACCGCGCGATCGCCTACCGCGTACACCACGGCTTCAAGCATGAGGACGTGTTTCTCTCGGCCGGTGTGCAGCTGATGGTGCGTTCGGACATCGGCGCCTCGGGCGTGCTGTTCACGCTCGACACCGAGAGCGGCTTCCGCGATGCGGTGTTTGTCACCTCCAGCTACGGCCTCGGCGAGATGGTCGTGCAGGGCGCGGTGAACCCCGACGAGTTCTACGTTTACAAGCCGACACTGCGCGCTGGCAAACCGGCCGTGCTGCGTCGTCAGATCGGCGCCAAGCAGCAGCGCATGGTGTACTCGGACCAGCCCGGCGAGCGCGTGCGCATCGAGGCGACGCCCGATGCGCTGCGCCGCAGCTTCTCGATCACCGATGCCGATGTTGAAGAGCTGTCCCGCCAGGCGCTCACCATCGAGCAGCACTACGGTCGTCCGATGGACATCGAGTGGGCGAAGGACGGCAATACCGGCAAGCTCTACATCGTGCAGGCGCGTCCGGAGACAGTGAAGTCGCGCGCCCGCGCCACCCAGATCGAGCGCTTCCACCTGTCCGGCACGTCGGCCGTTCTGGCCCAGGGCCGCGCCATCGGCCACAAGATCGGCAGCGGCGTCGCCAAGGTGATCCGATCGCTCAAGGACATGAACCGCGTCGAGCCCGGCGACGTGCTGGTCGCCGACATGACCGACCCCGACTGGGAGCCGGTGATGAAGCGCGCGTCGGCGATCGTGACCAACCGCGGCGGCCGCACCTGCCATGCCGCGATCATCGCGCGCGAGCTCGGCGTGCCGGCGGTGGTCGGCTGCGGCGACGCACTGGATCGCATCCCCGATGGCGCGCGCGTCACAGTCAGCTGTGCCGAGGGTGACACCGGCCTGATCTACGCGGGCGAGCTGGCCTTCGAGCGAATCGTCACCGATCTGGAGAACATGCCCCCTGCCCCGCTCAAGATCATGATGAACGTGGGCAACCCCGAGCGCGCTTTCGATTTCGCCCAGCTGCCGCATCAGGGCATTGGTCTCGCGCGTCTTGAGTTCGTCATCGCACGCCAGATCGGCGTGCATCCGAAGGCGCTGCTGGAGTACGCCAAGCAGCCGGCCGACATCAAGGCCAAGATCGACGAGCTGTCGGCCGGCTATGCCGACCCGGTGAGCTTCTATGTCGAACGTCTGGCCGAAGGCATTGCCACGCTGACCGCAGCGTTTGCCCCGCACGCCGTCATCGTGCGCCTGTCGGACTTCAAGTCGAACGAGTACCGCAAGCTGATCGGCGGCAGCCGCTACGAGCCCGAGGAGGAGAACCCGATGCTCGGGTTCCGCGGCGCCTCGCGCTACATCGCGCCGAGCTTCGCCGAGTGCTTCCGCATGGAGTGCACCGCGCTGAAGCGCGTGCGCGAGACCATGGGCCTGACCAATGTCGAGATCATGATTCCCTTCGTGCGCACGCTGGAAGAAGGCCGTCGTGTCATCGAAGTGCTGGCCGAGAACGGCCTCAAGCGCGGCGAGAACGGGCTCAAGATCATCATGATGTGCGAGCTGCCCTCGAACGCCCTGATGGCCGAGGAGTTCCTGGAACTGTTCGACGGCTTCTCGATCGGCTCCAACGACCTGACCCAGCTCACCTTGGGTCTGGACCGCGATTCCGGCATCGTCGCCCACCTGTTCGACGAGCGCGACCCGGCGGTCAAGAAGCTGCTGTCGATGGCTATCAGGACCGCTCGCGCCAAGGGCAAGTACATCGGCATCTGCGGCCAGGGCCCGTCAGATCATCCCGACCTGGCCGAGTGGCTGCTGGACCAGGGCATCGAGTCGGTGTCGCTGAATCCGGACACCGTGGTCGACACCTGGCTGCGGCTGGCGAAGCACAAGGGCGCCTGATGGCGCCCTTGGGATTCGTTAGAAGCCGGGATTGGGGATTGGGGATTGGGGATTGGGGATTCGAAGCAGTGCGCCGCTTCGTCCCATCCCCGCCACATCTTATCGAGCCCGCCTCGGAGGGTCTGCGCATGCGGGCGCTCCGGGGTTGGGGATTTGCCCGCGCCATTGCTTGAGAAAGCCAGGGCTCGCATCGATCAGGCTCGCCGCAGCCTGCTCTTTCGAATCCCAAATCCCGAATCCCAAATCCCGGCTCTCAAACCCGATAGTTCGCCGGCCCCATCA
>JBIJCA010000412.1:0-3077 GCA_044344935.1 Aquimonas sp.
AGTTCCTGCTCGCCACCACCGATCCCGAGAAAGTGCTGCCGACGGTGCTGTCGCGTTGCCTGCAGTTCAATCTGAAGCGCCTGACGGTCGAGCAGATCCAGACCCAGATGACCGCGATTCTCGGCGCCGAGGGCATCGAGGCCGAGACCAGCGCGCTGGCCCAGCTGGCGCGGGCGGCCGACGGCAGCCTGCGCGACGGGCTCTCGCTGCTTGACCAGGCCATCGCCTACGGCGGCGGTGCCCTGCGCGAGGCGGAAGTGCGAGCGATGCTGGGCACGGTCGATCGCGCCCAGGTCGGCGAGCTGGTCGATGCGCTCGTGGCGGCCGACGGTGAACGCCTGCTGGCCACGGTCGAGAGCATCGCCTCTTTCGCGCCTGATTTCGGAGCGGCACTGGATGCGCTCGCCGAGGCTCTGCACCGTCTGCAGATCACCCAGCTGGTGCCTTCGGCTGCGATCGAGGACGAACGACTCGACCTAGCGTCCTTGGCCACCCGAGTGCCGGCCGAACGCGTGCAGCTGTGGTACCAGATGGCGGTGCAGGGGCGCCGTGAGCTGCCGATGGCACCGAGCGAGCGCATCGGCTTTGAGATGGCCCTGCTGCGCATGCTGGCCTTTGCTGGCTTCGACCCCGACGCCTTGCCGACGCGGCCGTCGAGCTCGGCGGCACGCGCGGAGCCCGCACGCGCTGCGCCTGCCCGCGCCGAGCCTCCCGCCCGCGTGGCCGAGCCATCAGCATCACGCTCGATGGCCGGCGCCTCCGATGCGATCGCCCGGCTCAGCGCGGTATTCGATGACGCGCCTGCGCGTTCGCGTGCGCCTTCGGCGGAGTCAGCGTCCGCGCCGCGCGCGCAGGTGGTGTCCCCGGTGATTGCGGCGCTCGCCGCGCGCGGTGGCGCTGCGGCGCTGCGGCTCTCGCCCGAGCCGGCCCTGCCGCCGGCACCGGAGCCGGCGTTGCCGCGACCTGCAGCGCGGCCGGACCCGTCGCCGCCTGCGCCCGCCGCATTCGATGCCACCCACGCGCGCGCAGCCGACGTCGTGCAGCGGACGCCGGAGGCGCCGCCGTGGAGCGAGGCACGGCCGGGTCGGTCGAGTTTCGATGGCGACACGGCGGCAGACATTGACACTCGCGGGGGGGGTGATTCCCTTGATGTGTCCCAGGCGGCCTCGTCCGAGCCCGCACGCACTGCGCTGCGCGCCGTTGAGGCTCCGCCCGCGCGCCTTCTTGACCATGAGGACTGGCTCGACCTGCAGGCGCGCTGCGGCCTCGGTGGGCCGGTGCGCGAGTTGGCCGCGCATTCGGTGTTCGCCGGCTACGACGGCATCCGCCTGAAACTGAGCCTGCCGCTGCGTCTGGAGCATCTGCGCCTGCCGGCGACGGTTGAGGCGCTCGCGCAGAAGCTTGGCGAAGCTCTGGGTGAGCCGCCGCGCATCGAGCTGATCAACGAGGAGCTGCAGCGCGAAACCCTGCACGCGCGCAGCAATCGCCAGCGCGACGAGCGCCAGTCGGCGGCGGAGCAGAGCTTCGAGGCGCACCCGGCGGTGCGCCGACTCATCGACCAGCGCGGCCTGCGCCTCGTGCCTGATTCGATCCGACCGCTCGACGACTGACATCACGCAGCCGCCTCGCCGTGGAAGGCAGGCTGCGGCCATGTAGAACCCGAACCCCGATCCCCACTTCCGGAGAAAAGCAATGCGCGGACCTCTCGCCGGCCTGATGCAACAGGCGCAGAAGATGCAGGAAAACCTCAAGAAGGCGCAGGAAGAGCTGAGCGGCATCGAAGTCAGCGGCCAGGCCGGCGGCGGCATGGTCAAGGTGCAGATGACCGCGCGCATGGATGTGCGTCGGGTGCAGATCGACCCGTCGGCGGTCGGCGAGGACCTCGAAATGCTGGAAGACCTGATCGCGGCCGCCTTCAACGATGCGGTCAACCGCGCCAACGAGGCCTCGCAGGCGCACATGGCCAAGGTCACCGCAGGCATGCCGCTGCCGCCGGGCATGAGCCTGCCTTTCTGATTCGCCCCGGACGCCCCCGCAAATGGCCTTGCTGGACCAACTGATCGAGGCGCTGCGCGTGTTGCCCGGCGTCGGCGCCAAGAGCGCACAGCGCATGGCCTACCAGCTGCTGGAACGCAATCGCGACGGCGGCCGGCGTTTGGCTGCAGCGCTGGAAGCGGCCATGCGCGGCATCGGCCACTGCGAGCGCTGCCGCACCTTCAGCGAGGACAGCCTGTGTGCCGTCTGCGCCAGCGGCAGTCGCGACCTCAGCCAGCTGTGCGTGGTCGAGACCCCGGCGGACCAGACTGCGGTCGAGAATGCAACCGGCTATCGCGGCCTGTACTTCGTACTGCTGGGGCGGCTGTCGCCCCTGGACGGCCGCGGCCCTCGCGAGCTCGGCCTGCCGCAGCTCGATGCCCGTCTCGGCGAAGGTGAAGTGCGTGAACTGATCATCGCCACCAGCGCGACCGTCGAAGGCGAGGCGACCGCACACTACCTCGGCCAGCTCGCGGCCAAGCATGGCGTGCGCGCGAGCCGTCTCGCCCATGGCGTGCCGCTGGGCGGCGAGCTCGAATACATCGATCGCGGCACCCTGGCGCATGCCTTTGGCTCCCGCCAGACCGTTCCCCAGAACCCCCGCACAGGAGCATCGGAATGAGCGAGACCATTTTCGACCGGATCATCCGCCGCGAGATTCCCGCCGACATCGTCTACGAGGACGATGCCGTGCTCGCCTTTCGAGACATCCAGCCGCAGGCGCCGGTGCATGTGCTGTTCATTCCGAAGAAGCCGATCGCCACACTCAACGATCTGGAAGACGCCGACACCCTGCTGGCCGGTCGGCTGATGAAGGCGGCCGCCGACTACGCCAAGCGCGAGGGCTTCGCCGACAAGGGCTACCGGGTGGTGATGAACACCAACCGCGACGGTGGCCAGTCGGTGTACCACATCCATCTGCACCTGCTGGCGGGCCGGCAGATGACCTGGCCTCCGGGCTGAGCTGCCGGTCCGATGGTGGCAAAAGCGAAGGGCGACCCGTGGGTCGCCCTTCGCGCGTTCAGGCCCCGGGGAGGAAGCCG
>JBIJCA010000413.1:0-3069 GCA_044344935.1 Aquimonas sp.
TCAGGCCGCAGCGGAACACGGTGGCGAGTGCAGCGTGGGCCGCGCAAAGATCGAGCACGCGCTGCTCGCTCTCGATCAGCGCCCGCGCCAGCGCGCGCTCGCCGGGATTCGGCGAGTCGGACTTCCCCTCGGCGCTCATCGAGGACAGCGCCAGCACGCGCGCTCCCGCAGTCGGCGGATGCCGCTGCAGCCAGCCCGAGAAGGCGTCGAGCGGTCCCAGACTGCAGATGACCTCGAAGCAGGCACCGGCTTCGATCAGCGCCTGCAGCGCGGGTGCATCTTCCAGACCGCCCAGCACCCATTGCAGCCCAGACGCGGCGTCGGGCTGCGGCTGGCGGCTCAGCGCCACCACCGAGGCCCCTGCTGCCCCGAGCGCGGGCAGCAGATAGCGCCCGACCGCGCCGCTGCCACCGAACACACACCAGCGCCTTTGGGGGTCGATCCTGCTCATCGGCGAAGCATGGCATGCACGGCCGATGCTTCCACGGCTACAGTGCGGCTCCCCTTGACGAACGTCCCGCATGAGCGCGCAGACCGCACGACTGCTGAGCGGCCCCGCCTTGGCCGCACTCTCGCTGTGGCTGGGCCCGCAGCTCGGGCTGGGCTCGCAGGCCAGCTTCACGCTGGCCGTCACCGCCTGGTGCGCCGCCTGGTGGATGCTCGAAGCCGCACCCCATGCGATCACCGCCCTGCTGCCCTTGGCTCTGTTCCCGCTGGCCGGGGTGCTGACGCCGCGACAGGTTGCGGAAGCGTACGGCAATGAACTGATCCTGCTGCTGGTCGGCGGCTCGATGCTGTCGAAGGCACTCGAACAGGCCGGCGCGCATCGACGGCTGGCACTGGGCATGGTGCGGGCCTTCGGCGGCGGCGGCGGGCGCGCGCTGGTGTTCGGCTTCGCGGCCGCCGCCGGCCTGTGCAGCATGTGGCTCTCGAACACCGCCACGACGCTGATGCTGGTGCCGGTCGCGCTGGCGATCCTGCAGAGCTATCCGGACCGCCGGCTGGCCGTGCCGCTGCTGCTGGCGATCTGCTACGGCGCCAGCATCGGCGGCCTGGGCACGCCGCTGGGTTCGCCGCCAAATCTCGTGTTCATGCAGGTGTACACGCAGACCACCGGCACCAGCCTCGGCTTCTCCGAGTGGATGGCGTTTGGGCTTCCGACCGTGCTGCTGATGCTGCCGCTGGCGGCGCTTTGGCTGGCGCGCGGCCTGCAGGGCTCGCCCTGCGCCGAGCTGCCGTCGCTGCCGGCCTGGAGCCCGGCCGAAAAGCGCGTGCTGCTGATCTTCGGCCTGGTCGCGCTGGCCTGGGTCACCCGCACCGAACCCTTCGGCGGCTGGCGGACCTGGCTTGGACTGCCCGGCGCGAACGACGCCAGCGTGGCCCTGCTCGGCGTGGTGGCGATGGCACTGGCCTCGGATGGCCGCGGCGGCCGCCTTCTCGACTGGCAGGCCGCCGAGCGGATCCCGTGGGGCGTGATGATGCTGTTCGGTGGCGGCATCGCAATCGCCACCGCGTTCCAGGGCTCGGGCCTGTCGGATGCTGCGGCCGGTGCGCTGCGCGGTGCGCTGGACCTGCCGCTGGTTCTCAAGATCGCCGTGATCGCGATCGGAATCAGCATGCTGTCGGAGATCACCAGCAACACCGCCACCGCAGTGCTGATGATGCCGATCATGGCCGCCACTGCGGTCGGCATGGGGCTCGACCCGGCTGTGCTGATGGCGCCGGCGGTGCTAGCGGCCAGCTGCAGTTTCATGCTGCCGGTCGGAACCGCGCCGAATGCGATCGTCTTCGGCACCGGCCTGGTACCCGCCCAGGCCATGCTCCGCCACGGCATCGCGCTGAATGTGATCGGCGCGGTGGTGATCACGCTGGTGTGCTGGGTGGTGCTTTGAGAGCCGGGATTGGGGATTCGGGATTCGGGATTGTCCGACGGTCGAGCGCCACGGGTGTGCCTGGGCAGGCGCGCCGTCGGACCCACTGCCGCGGATCAGGTGGGCGAAGTCGAGTCGGATCCCAGCCGCAGTCGCTGTCGTTCAATCGCGAGTTCCGACTGGCCCTCTTAACAGGAGTGGCGCTTGCGCAAGTCGCGGAATCGACGGGGAAAACCCGCGGAGTCTTCACATCCATGGGCTAGACTATCGCGGCTTCGCGTGGTCTCCACCCCTGCGGAGGAGCGGTGAGTCCGACCGCCTCAAGCCGCGCGCACGCCATCCCCGATACGGAATCGCACCATGCTCGAGATCCTGCTCGCTGCGCCCTTCGTGTGCGCCCTGCTGATCGCGCTTGCCCATCGGGCTTCGCGCAGCGTGGCCGCCGCGATCGCGGCGCTGGCGCCGCTCACCGGCCTGGCCATCCTGGCCGCGATCACCCCGCAGGTGATGGAGGGCGAAGTCATCCGCAGCTTCACCCCGTGGATCAGCGAGGTCGGACTCAACCTGTCGCTGCGCATCGACGGCCTGGCCTGGATGTTCGCCGGGCTGGTGCTGGGCATCGGCCTGCTGATCGTGCTGTACGCGCACTACTACCTGTCGCCCAAGGACAGCGCGCCGCGCTTCTTCGCCTACCTGATGCTGTTCATGGGCGCCATGCTGGGCATGGTGATCGCCGGCAACCTGCTGCTGCTGGCGACCTTCTGGGAGCTCACCTCGATCAGCTCCTTCCTGCTGATCGGCTTCTGGAGCCATCGCGAGGACGCCCGGAAGGGCGCGCGCATGGCGCTCGCGATCACCGGCGCCGGCGGGCTTGCTCTGCTCGCGGGCGTACTGGTGATCGGCCACATCGTCGGCAGCTTCGAGCTGGACGCAGTGCTGGATGCGGGTGATGCAATCCGCGCGCACGCCCTGTACGAAGTCGCCACCCTGCTGGTGCTGGGCGGCGTGGTCACCAAGTCGGCGCAGTTCCCGTTCCACTTCTGGCTGCCCCACGCCATGGCCGCCCCGACGCCGGTCAGCGCCTATCTCCACTCGGCGACGATGGTGAAGGCGGGGGTCTTCCTCCTCGCGCGGCTGTGGCCGGTGCTGGCGGGGACCGAACTCTACACGATCACGGTGACAAGCGTCGGGCTGGTGA
>JBIJCA010000415.1:0-3051 GCA_044344935.1 Aquimonas sp.
GACGTGCTGCTGTGCCGCAGCGAGCAGCCGCTGCCCGAGGGCGAGCGCCGCAAGATCGCGCTGTTCACCAACGTGCCCGAGAAGGCCGTCATCTCGGTCATCGACGTCGCCAACATTTTCAGCATCGTGCCCTGGCTGCACGAGCAGCAGCTGGATGAGCTGGTGGTGCGTCAGCTGCACCTTCCGGCCAAGCGCGCGGCCGAGTTGGGTGACTGGATGGAGGTCATCGACGCGGTCGACCATCCGGTGGACGAAGTCACCGTCGGCGTGGTCGGCAAGTACGTCGATCATCAGGACGCCTACAAGTCCGTCGGTGAGGCGCTCAAGCACGGCGGCCTGCGCCAGCGCACGCGCGTGCGTCTGAAGTGGATCGAGTCCGAAGACGTCGAGCGCAACGGCGTGTCAGCACTCGACGGCGTGGATGCCATCCTGGTACCGGGCGGCTTCGGCGACCGCGGTTTCGAGGGCAAGGTGCGTACCGTGCAGCATGCGCGCGAGCAGGGCATTCCCTACTTCGGCATCTGCTACGGCATGCAGGCGGCGGTGGTCGATTTTGCGCGCAATGTGGTCGGGCTTGCTGGCGCCAACACCACCGAGAACGACCGCAATGGGCCGCACCCGGTGATCGGCCTGATCACCGAGTGGCGCACCTCCACCGGTGAAGTGGAGCGCCGCACCGAGGCCTCCGACCTCGGCGGCACCATGCGTCTTGGCCTGCAGGAGTGCCGACTCAAACCGCACACGCGGGCGCGCGAGCTGTACGGCCGCGACGTGATCGGCGAGCGCCATCGGCATCGCTACGAGTTCAACAACTACTACCGTACCCAGCTGGAAGACGCGGGTCTGGTGATCGCCGGCAAGTCGATGGACGATCTGCTGGTCGAGATCATCGAGCTGCCGCCGGAACAGCATCCTTGGTTCCTGGCCTGCCAATTCCATCCGGAATTCACCTCGACCCCGCGCGACGGCCATCCGCTGTTCATCGGCTTCATCCGCGCCGCGCGCGACCACAAGGCGGCTGCCACAAAGGAGGCCAGCGCATGAATCTCTGCGGGTTCGAAGTCGGCCTCGACAAGCCGCTGTTTTTGATCGCCGGGCCCTGCGTGATCGAGTCCCTGCAGCTGCAGATCGACACTGCCGGAAAGCTGAAGGAAATCACCTGCAAGCTGGGCGTGCCCTTCATCTTCAAGTCGAGCTTCGACAAGGCCAACCGCACGTCGGCCACCAGCTTCCGCGGCCCGGGCATGGAAGAGGGCCTGAAGGTATTGGCTGAAGTGAAGCGCCAGCTCGGCGTGCCGGTGCTGACCGACGTGCACGAGTACACGCCAATGGACGAAGTCGCCAGCGTGGTCGACGTGCTGCAGACGCCGGCCTTCCTGTGCCGGCAGACCGATTTCATCCAGAAGGTCGCCCGCGCCGGCAAGCCGGTGAACATCAAGAAGGGCCAGTTCCTCTCGCCCTGGGAGATGAAGCACGTCACCGACAAGGCGCTGGCCACCGGCAACACCCAGATCATGGCCTGCGAGCGCGGGGTCAGCTTTGGCTACAACAACCTCGTCAGCGACATGCGGTCTTTGAGCGTGATGCGCGACACCGGCTGCCCCGTGGTGTTCGACGCCACCCACTCGGTGCAGCTGCCCGGCGGCGCCGGCGGCAAGAGCGGCGGCCAGCGCGAGTTCGTGCCGGTGCTCTCTCGCGCGGCTGTCGCCGTGGGCATTGCCGGCCTGTTTGCCGAGACGCATCCCGACCCCGCAAACGCCCTGTCCGATGGCCCCAACGCCTGGCCGCTGGGCCGCATGGCCGAGCTGCTCGAAAGCCTGGTCGAGCTCGACCGGGTTGTGAAGAAGCGGCCGTTTATCGAGATGGGTTGAGCGGGCGCCTGCCGATGCCAACGCGTAGTGGTTCAGCCGGAAGCGTCCAAGCCCGAGTGCGGCCCGCAGTGACGTTGTCCGCGGCGGGTGCCCGTACCGCTGCCGGCTTCGCAGCTGTGCTGGCTCTGCTGCTTCCCTTCGCGCAGGCGGGTGCCTGCAGCGTGAAGGGCGGCGCGCCATCGCTTAGGCAGCAGCTTGAGTCCGCTGAATCGGTCTTTGTTGCACGCGTGACGGTCGCTCGCGAAGTGGCTACCGAAGAAGTGCTACCCCCAGAGGCTCTCGCTGATCTCGATGAGGCAGAGCGTCATGCGCCTGTGATCGAGGCCTCCTACCGATTGATTGAACGTCTGAAGGGCGAGCCTCCCGCCAACGGCCATGTGTACGATCTTCCGCTGGCTGTCGGGAACTGCAGCCTGGGGTTATTGCCCGGTTGGGATTATGTGTTCGTCTTGCAGCCTCCCGAACCGGATTTCGGCAGACACTTTGTAGGCCACTTCTCCGGAACGTTTGGCCTGGGCGCCTACCGCAGCGCTGGCGACCCCGACACAGGTGAGCTTTCAGAAGTCCGCGCCATCCTTCGATCACTTTCCACGGAATCCGAGACGCCATGAGCACGATCCGAAGCATCCACGCCCGCGAAATCCTCGACTCCCGCGGCAATCCCACGCTCGAAGCCGAAGTCACGCTGGAGTCCGGCCAGGTCGGCCGCGCCGCCGTGCCCTCGGGCGCGTCGACCGGTACCCGCGAGGCGGTGGAGCTGCGTGACGGTGACCGCACGCGCTACCTCGGCAAGGGGGTGACCCGCGCGGTCGGCAATGTGCGCGGCGCGATCAACGACGCCCTGCGCGGTTTCGACGGCGCCGACCAGGCCGGGCTGGACCAGCGGATGATCGCGCTCGACGGCACCGAGACCAAGAGCCACCTGGGTGCCAATGCGCTGCTGGGCGTGTCGCTGGCCAATGCGCATGCGCAGGCCGCCGCCCGCGGCCTGCCGCTGTGGACGCACCTGCTGGGCGATCGCCAGGCGGTGCTGCCCGTGCCGATGATGAACATCATCAACGGCGGCGCGCACGCGGATAACAACGTCGACATGCAGGAGTTCATGGTGCTGCCGGTCGGCATGCCGAGCTTCGCCGAGGCCCTGCGCGCCGGCACCGAGATCTTCCACGCGCTGAAGTCG
>JBIJCA010000416.1:0-3050 GCA_044344935.1 Aquimonas sp.
TGCACGCATTGCCCGAAACGGTACGCAAGCTGATCGGCAGCTACGAAGGCCTGCGCAGCGTCGACCTGCTGCCGAGTGGGTCAACGACAACGCTGCCGTCCGCGCAAAGCCAGAGTCTCGCGGGCGCCGATGGCCTGACCCGGGCCGCCGAACTCTCGCAGGTGCCGCTGCTGGCCGACGAGCTGCTGGGCCAGCAGCACCTGTTTCCGGAGGGTCGACTCGACCAGGACCTGCAGCAGGTGGACCTGCGCGGGCGCAACTCATGGCGCCTGCTGATGGACGAAGTGCCCTCGGTCGAACTGCTGGAAACCCAGCTGGTCAACGCCATCGCGCCTTTCATCATCAACGCGCGCCTGAAGCCGCTGATGCTGCGTACGCCGCCCGGCAGCGAACACACCCACGACAAGCACATCGTCAACGTGTCGGCGATGGAGGGGCAGTTCTACCGCAACTTCAAGACCACCCGGCACCCGCACACCAACATGGCCAAGGCCGCGCTGAACATGATGACGCGCACCTCGGCCGCCGATTACCACAACAGCGGCATCCACATGAACAGCGTCGACACCGGCTGGGTGACCGACGAAGACCCGGCCGAGATCGCCGCGAAGAAAGTGCGGGAAGAACGCTTCCACCCGCCACTCGACATCGTCGACGGCGCCGCCCGCATCGTCGACCCGATCATCCATGGCTTCAACACCGGCGAGCACGTGTGGGGGCAGTTTCTGAAGGACTACGCGCCGACGGATTGGTGAGGGCACAGCGGACGCACTTCGTCCTTGTTGGTGCGACGCAGGCGCGGCCTATGCGGCGGATCGGTTCGGCGAAGCCCGCGGCATGGCGTCACTCGCCTTTGTGGGCCCGAAGCGCAGCGCGACCGGCGCGGAGTACGCGTGCGACCGGTGACCGCACGGACTCGCCCTTGTCGTCGTCGAAGACCTCGCCTTCGCGGCGCTCGAAAGTACGCGCGATGCACAGCTCGTAGCCGTGGTTTTCGAACTGCATGGCGGCCTCGATGAGATCGCACACATGTTCGAGCGTCGACTTTCTGGCGAAGCAGCCCGCCCAGTCGCCCAAGGATGCAGGATCCAGAATCCGCATAGCCGACTCGGCTTGAAGTTCGGCCTGTGTGCGCTGCCTGCATGAGGTGATCGCTGCAGCGGCAACACCGAGGCCTGGTCCAGATACCACGCTCTTCGGCGTGGACCGCACGCCTGTCTCTGCTGCGCTCCCCTCGGTTGGCACCCCATATCCATGGGACGACAGTCCTCTTTGCGGATCGGACACTTCGAGTGTCGCTGCACGCGACGCTTCCGATCACTGCTGAGAACACCGATGACCGTCATGTCCCTGCTTCGCCGCGGCGCTCTCTGGGCCTTCTGCCTCGGATCCCTCGCCGCGCCCGAGTATGCCGCGGCCGAGGCGCTGCCCACGCACGTGCTGGCGTCCATCGCCGAGCGCGAATACCACGCCAGCTTTCAGGCCGACAAACTGCAGGCGCCGAATCGGGCGCAGCGCTTTCGCACGCGCTTCCACGAAGACGGAATCGAGTTGGTCGAACGCGACCCGTCGGCGCAGCCACTGCTGCAATTGCGCCTGACGCAGTGGGGCCGCGTCGATCAGCCGCAGCCGGCCGAACCCGGCGTCCTCGTGGCCAATGAGGCGCGCGTCGAACGCCGCAGCAGCGGGCTGACCGAGTGGTACATCAACAGGCCGGAGGGGCTCGAACACGGTTTCGATCTGGCCTTTTCGCCGCCCGGCCGAGGCGTGCTCGAGTTTCGCCTGCAGAGTGATCGCCCGGCGCATCAGGTGCATGCCGATCTGATCGAGTTCGGCAGCGGCGACGACACGCTGCGCTACAGCACGCTCAAGGTCTGGGATGCGAGCGGCCGGATCCTGCCGGCGCAGATGGAGGTCAGCGGCGCGCGTCGTGTGGTGATCCGCGTCGACGATGCCGGAGCGCAGTATCCGGTCACCATCGACCCTCTCCTGCAGCGCACCGCCGACATCGTGCGGAACAGTGGGCAGAGTGGCGCCGAGTTTGGAATCCGTATCGCCAACGCAGGCGATGTCAACAATGATGGGATAGACGATCTGGTCGTGGGCGCCTTCCGCTTTGACAGCAGCGGCTTGAGCGACAACGGGGGTGCGTTCGTCTACCTCGGCCCCGGGTTCACCACCTCCGCCTTCCTGAGCACGAATCAGGCGAGCGCCGGTTTCGGCGCTGGCGTCGGCGGCGCAGGCGACCTGAACCTCGATGGCTTCGATGATGTCGTGATCGGTGCACCCGGATTCGATGGCACTGCCGGCATCGACTCCGGCGCGGTCTACGTGTACTTCGGCGGCGCCGGCGCCTTCGATGCAACCGCTGATGCCACAGTTCTGGGGCCGAACGCACGGGCCAACATGGGCGCGGCGGCCCGCGGCGTCGGCGATGTGAACAATGACGGTATCGATGACCTCGCGGTGGGCGTGCCGCGCTACAACCCCGGCGGGCGGCCCGATCAGGGCGCGGCCTTCATCTACTACGGCGCCTCGAACTTCAATACGACGGCCGATGCGGTGTTGACCACCAACGATGCGTCGGTCAACAGCGGCAACTCGCTCGCCAGCGGCGATGTCAACGGCGACGGAATCAACGACGTGATCGTGGGCGCGACGGGTTACGAGTCAAGCAGCAGCTTCATCAACGAAGGCGCTGCGGTGGTCTTCTTCGGCGGCGTCGGGACGATCGACACCACCGCCGACGCCATCCTGCGCACCGGGCGTGCCGACGCCACAGGCGGTGCTTCAGTCGCGGTGGGCGACTTCAATGGCGATGGCATCGGCGACGTGCTTTCCGGCGCGCCGCCCAGTTCGACCGCGATCACCGAAGGCGGCATGGTGCAGATCTGGCACGGCAGCACCGGCAGCTTCGACACCCTGGTCGATGTCACGTTCTTCGGAACTGACATCGCGGAAAACTTTGGTCGCAGCGTGGCGGCCTTGCCTGACAGCAATGGTGACGGGCGAGACGAGATCGTGGTGGGTGCGCCGCGGGCCAACAACTC
>JBIJCA010000007.1:0-36041 GCA_044344935.1 Aquimonas sp.
CGACCTGCTCTGTCTCGAGGGCCAGCGCGAAGAGCGGCCGCTGGCTGACGGAGACGACACGGCCGCGGACACCGACGCCGACAGCGCGCCGTTCGCGCCCACCGGCGAGCCGGCAGCGCCGGGCGCGGTCGACGCGCGGCGAACTCGTTCACTCGGCAGCCTCTGCCTCGCGATCGACGGCGCGGGTGCCGACGACCTGCGCGCCAGTCTGAGCCTCGAAGCGCTGCCGCTGGCGCTGCCGATGGGCCTGTTGATCGAGGACGTCGGCCTGCGCAGACCGCGCTGGCGAGGCACCCTCGGTGGTGAAGTGGAAGCCTTCGTCAGTGCGTCGGGTTGGCGGATCGACGGACGCCTGAGCGCGCCCGTGGGCAGCCTGCGGATGGGCGAGGGCGAGGGCCGCGAGCTGCTGCAGTGGCGCGCCATCGAGTTGGCCGTGGCGGGTGATGCCGCACGCCTGCGCATGGGCGTGACCGGTGCGTTCGGCGAAGGCGGAAAGGTCGACGGCGAAGTGTTCGTCGACGGCGCGGCTACGCCGGATGCCCAGCTCGAAGGGAGGCTGTCGCTTCTGCTCGACCAGCTCGGCGTGCTCGAGTATCTCAGCGAAGAAGCCCTGATCGCACCGACCGGTCGCCTCAGCGCCGAGCTTGCCGTTCGCGGCCCGCTGGCGGCGCCCGAGCTGAGCGGCGGCGCGGCGCTGAGCGGTTTCGGCGCCGAGATTCCCGCCCTCGGCATCGCGCCGCGCGAGGGCCGGATCGACCTGCGTCTGGACGGCAGCAGTGCCGCCGATATCGAGTTCGCTTTCCGTTCCGAGGGAGAGCTGTCCGGCCGCGGCCGGATCGACTGGTCGGCAGCGGCCGAGACGCCGCTGCAGATCGACATCGGCGGCGCCGAGGTGCTGCTGTCCGACACCCCGCAGCTGCGCCTGGTCGCCTCGCCCACGCTTGAACTGAGCCTGCGCGATGAGCTGCTGCGCCTGCGCGGCCGCGTCGACGTGCCGCGCGCCGAGGTGCGCCTGGACCGCTTCGAAGGCAGCCAGCAGGTCAGCGCCGATGTGGTCGTGCTCGACCCCGCCCAGCCCGAGCGCGCGGCCGCCGCCGCGCAGCGCATTGATGCCGACATCCGCCTGGCGCTGGGCGATGACGTCAAGCTCGAAGGCTTCGGCTTGAACGGCACGGTGAGCGGCGAGCTGCGGCTGCGCGATCGCCCTGGCCGTGCGACCAACGCCAGCGGCAGCCTCAATGTCGGCGGCCGCTACAAGGCCTACGGCCAGGACCTCGACATCACCCGCGGGCGGCTGTCGTTCGCGCAGTCGCCGCTCGACAATCCGGGCCTGGATATCCGCGCCCAGCGCGAATACGAGGAGGTGACGGTGGGCATTCGCGTCACCGGAACCGCGGCGGCGCCCGTGCTGGGGCTGTGGTCGCAGCCGAGTCTGGACCAGGCCGATGTGCTCAGCTATCTCGTGCTCGGCCGGCCGGTGCGCGCGGCCAGCGGCGGCGAAGGCCAGCAACTCAATGCCGCTGCCGCGGCGCTGGGCGCGGGCGGCAATTACATCGCCGAGCGCCTGGGGGCACGCCTGGGCTTCGATCAGGCCAGCGTCGAAGAGTCCGCCGCACTCGGCGGTGCCGCGCTGATGCTTGGCAAGTTCCTGTCGCCGCGGCTCTACGTGGCCTACGGCGTCGCGCTGTTCGGCGAAGGCCAGGTGTTCAGCATCAAGTACCTGCTCAGCGAGCGCTGGGATGTTGAAGTCGAAGCCAGCGATCGCGAAACGCGCGGTTCGGTGAACTACCGTCTGGAGCGTTGAACGGGCTGGCCGTGGGCGGCGTCGCCGGGATCCGGGCGGGTGGAAGCGCCGGTTCGGTGGGTCAAGACCCACCCTATGCAGAGCGCGCGGCGAGGCGGATTCCTGCAGTCCCGTCTTCGCGGCAAGACCCACCCGTCCGGCAACGAGCACACCAAAGCCATCCCATCCCATAGGGTGGGTCTTGACCCACCGGAACCCGCCGCAAGCTTCGATCGGCGATTCCCGGAGCCCCGCATCCCATAGGGTGGGTCTTGACCCACCGGAGCCCGCTGCAAGCTTCGATCGGCGATTCCCAGAGCCCCCATCCCGTAGGGTGAGTATTGACCCACCGCAACCCGCCGCAAGCTTCCATCGGCGATTCCCGGAGCCCCGCATCCCATAGGGTGGGTCTTGACCCACCGCAACCCGCCGCAAGCTTCCATCGGCGATTCCCAGAGCCCCCATCCCGTAGGGTGGGTCTTGACCCACCGCAACCCATCGCAACCCACCGCAAGCTTCCGTCGGCAAGTCCCAAAGCCAGACGGGATGGTCCGCACCCGCGCGCACCCGTGTTCGTCCGATCCGCCGCGCAGGCGTGATCAGCGGAAGGTGCCCGCCTGTCCGCGCCGGCAGATCCGGCGCTCGTCATTGATCAGCTTGCGGCGTTCGGCGTCGCTGATGTCGGAGACCATCTTCCGGCGCAGGTCGGCACAGGTGGCACCGATGCGGCCAAACAAGAAGCCGCTGACTGCACCCACCACGTCGGCCGGGCTGGACTCCTCGCGCACGTGGAAGCCCTCCACGAAGGCTTCCTCGCGGCCTGGCAGCACCTGTGCAGGGCGGTCGAGTGGACCCCGTTCGTACCGGCCGGCCGGGTTGCCCTCGCGCACGAAGGCGCCCAGCTGCGCCGACAGTGGTCGCGCCGGACCGGCTGCGGGCGGCGGGTCGATGGCGGCGGCTTCCTCGACCTCGAGGGTTGGCTGCGGGCTGCGCGCGGGCGTCACTGCTGCCGAGCGCACACGCGCGTCGGCCGCGCGGGCGGGGGCGATCGGCATGGGCGGTATCGGGGCCTCGACCGGCGCCAGCGCAATCCACTCGACCTGCAGGGCTTCCCGCGCCGCCGGCGGCAGGATCTGGCGATCGCCCGCCAGCAGCCACAGCAGGATCAGCGCATGCACGCCCAGGGTGAGCGCGCCGGCGCCCAGCGGCTGCTGCAGCCAGTCCGGCAGCGGCCGCCGCAGCCGCGAACGCGGCGGCGGGCTGGGCGTATGCGACAGAGCGTCGGCGATGCGGGGCATGCGGCGGCCGGAGGAAAAGCAGCGCGCATGCTGGTGAGGCAGGCATTAAATGGGGGTTAGCCGGAGGGCAAGCCGCCGTTATCCGCCGTCCAGGTTCAAGGCGTGGTCTCGAAGCCGTTGCGGAAGATCAGCGGCGTGGCCGCGTGTTCGAACGCGCCGATGTCGCACTCGGCTTCGCCATCGCCGTCACCGTCGATCGGCCGCTCGGCGTCGCGGGCATCGGAGAGCGTGCAGGCGAACTGCCGTCCGCCGCGATCTATCACGCCGCTGCCTGCAGGGAACACCAGTACCGGCATCAGGTTGGCGGCGCTGTCCAAGGTCGCCGTCACGCCGGCTGCCAAGGCGCTTGCGCCGGAGGACGCCAAGCCGCCGCAGCTGGAGGATTCGGCGAACAGATTGCCGCCGAGCGGCCCGCCGGCGCTGACGGTTTCGGCGAGCTGGCAGCTGCTGCTGCCGCCCGCCGGGTCGACGCGGCCAAACACGCTGTTGGTGAGCCGGTCGAGCGCGAAGCCGGGGCCCGCGCGCAGGTGTGCGCCGGCGGTGGCGCGATTGTTCTGAAGGCTCAGATTGCGGGCGTCGACGCCGGTCTGCGCGAGATACAGGCCGCCGCCGCTGTCCGCCAGGTTGCGCTCGATCGTGAGGTTGGAGAAGGCGGCGCTGAGGCCGGCGCCGCTGAAGCCCTGGCGCAGCGCAATCGCGCCACCGAGGCCGGCTGAATTCTGGCCGAAGTAGCCCGAATCGATGTTGACGACGCAGCCCGCGCAGTTCACTTCCAAAGCGCCGCCGAAGCCGGCGCTGCCGGCAGTGACGCCGTTCTGGCTGAAGCGACTGCCGCGCGCGAAGACGATATTCACCGCCGTGCCGGCAATCGATACCGCACCGCCGGAGCGGGCGTCGCTGACGCCGCCGCCGCTGACCAGGTTGCTCTGGAAGCGGCTGTCGCGCAGATCGATCGAGGCCGCACCCGCGGCGATTGCGCCGCCGCGCTGGCCGCTGCCGGTGCCGCTGGCGCTGTTGCCCACGAACCGCGAGCCGATCACTTCGAGTGAGGCGCCTGCCGGCATGTTGACCGCGCCGCCCAGGGCGGGGCCGTCAGCGCGCGCGGCGGTGCAGGCCTCGAAGAGCACGCTATCGAGCAGCAGCTCGGCGTCGGCGCGATTGGCGATCTGCAGGCAGCCGCCGCTGCTGGCGCGTCCGCGACGCAGTTCGACGCCGCGCAGCGTGAGGCGCTGGTTGCCGGCGCCAGTTTCGAACACGCGGTGCTGGTCCTGGCCGTCGATGCGGAAGCCGGTGCTGTCGCTGGCGTCGATGGTGAGGTCGTTGACAGCGATCGCCGGCAAGGGCGAGCCGAGGCTGAGCGTCACCGCGCTGCCCGGCACCTGGATCGCGATGGTATGGGGGCCGGGGCTGGCATTGGCGAGACCGATGGCGGCGCGCAGGCTGCCCTCTCCGCTGTCTTCGGCCGAGTCGACGACGAAGGTGGCGGCGCCCGCCGTGGGCAGGACGCCGATGCAGAGGGCGAGCGTGATCGCTGCGTGCAGACGGGGCGAAGCTTCGATGCGCATGCTTGTTCCGGCTCAGGACGAAGTGCTGGGCGCGGAGCATACCGGCGGCGCGCGCTGCGCGCGCGCTGCATCGCCGCAGCCGGCCGCTGCGGCACAATAGCCGCCCATGGACCGACACGAACGCACCCTCACCCTGCATCGCATCCTGAAAGTCGCGCGCTATCCGGTCTCGGCGCAGCGCCTGATGGATGAGCTGCAGTGCTCGCGCGCCACGCTCTATCGGGACATCGCCTTCCTGCGCGACAGCCTCGGCGCACCGATCGAGTCCAGTGAAGACCCGTCGGGATTCCGCTATGGCGATGAGGAAGCCGAGCGCTTCGAGTTGCCGGGGCTGTGGCTCAGCTCCGACGAGCTGCACGCCCTGCTGGCGGCGCAACAGCTGCTTGAGCGCACCGGTGCCGGCGTGCTCAGCGAAGCGATCGAGCCGCTTCGCGGTCGTATCGATGCGCTGTTGGCCGAGCAGAGCGGCGGCAAGCGCTGGCCCCTGCAGCGCGTGCGTGTGATCGGTCACGGCACGCGTCCGCTGGATCAGCAGAGTTTCCGGGGGGTCGCCAGCGCGGTGCTGGAGCGCCGCCGGCTGAGCTTCGACTACCGCGCGCGTTCCACCGACACGCCGACCCGGCGACTGGTGTCGCCGCAGCGACTCACTCATTACCGCAACCATTGGTATCTCGACGCCTACGATCATGAGCGCGAGGCGCTGCGCAGCTTCGCGCTCGACCGCATCCGCGCGCCGCGCATGCAGGACGAGACCGCGATCGACATGGCCGAGGCCGAGCTGGATCAGCAGCTCTCCTCCAGCTACGGGATCTTCTCCGGCGCGCCCAAGGCCATCGCCACGGTCCGCTTCTCGCCGCATGCCGCGCGCTGGGTGGCGGAGGAACACTGGCACTCGAAGCAGGAAGGGCGGTTTCTGGAGGACGGCAGCTACGAACTCAAGCTGCCCTACAGCAATCCGAAAGAGCTGCTGATGGACATCCTGAAATACGGGCCCGATGCCGAAGTGCTGGCGCCGCCGCCGCTGCGCCAGGAGGCGCGCATCCTGCTGAAACTGGCCGCGTCAGCCTATGGCGACTGAGCTTGCGCAGCCCGCCCAGGGCAAGCGCGTTGCCCTGGTGCTCGGTGCCGGCGGAGCTCGTGGGCTTGGCCACATCGGTGCGATCGAAGTGCTGCAGGAGCGCGGCTACTCGGTGGTCGGCATCGTCGGGTCTTCGATGGGCGCCCTGGTCGGCGGCATCCACGCGGCGGGGCGCCTGCCGGACTACAAGCAGTGGGCCTGCGCGCTGGAGCGCAGCGACGTGCTGCGCCTGCTCGATTTCACCTTCGGCATCCCCGGTCTCATCCGCGGCGAGCGTGTCATCGCCGCCCTGCGCGACCTCGTCGGTGAGCACGCGATCGAGAATCTGCCGATTCCGTACACCGCGGTCGCCACCGATCTGCACAGCCAGCGCGAGGTCTGGCTGCATCGGGGACCGTTGTTCGATGCCATCCGCGCCTCGATCTCCATCCCCATGATCTTCACGCCGTATCGGCTGCATGGGCGCGACCTGGTCGACGGTGGATTGCTGGCGCCGGTGCCGATCGCGGCGACCCGCTTGATGCGATCCGACCTGGTGATTGCGATCGACGTCAACGGCCCGCCGGCGGCGCGTCTGCCGCGCCATGAGGCGCCCTTGGTCGAAACCGCCGCGACCTCCGTCGATGAGGCCGCCACCGGCTACCGGGCGAAGATCGCGGGTTTCATTGGATCCTTGAGCGCGACGTTTACTGAACCCAAGCGCAGCGAGCCCGATACCGCCAAGGCACAGCGCGGTCTGGTGGACCTGATGGGGCGTGCGCTCGACACCATGCAGGCGCAGATCGCGCGCATGCAGCTGGCGCTGGATCCGCCGGATCTGCTGATCCGCATGCCGCGAGACCGCTGTGCCTTCTACGAGTTCTGGCGCGCTGCCGAGCTGATCGAACTCGGGCGTGAGTGCACGCTCGCGGCGATCGATGCCTTCGAGGCCGGGCAGCGCGAGCGCTGAGCTGACTGGGCCCTCATTCATTGAGGTGCGGAATCTATCGCGTTGCGATCACCGCGTTCTCAGACGCTGAGAAACCGGGCGGCGACTCTGCCGGGCACCCGACACCCCGGAGCCCGCCATGTCTGTTCTGCGCCATCGAGTCCTGCTGCCCGCCGCCTCGGCGGAACTTCCGCTGCGTCAGCCCGGCTACACCTCGTCGCGCAAGGACAGCGGGCCCAGCGCCCTGCTCTCACCGGTCCTGTATGCCTGGACCTGCGCGGGCCTGCTCAGTCTGATCCTGTTTCCCGGTCTGCGCGGCGCTGATCCGGTCATCGGCTGGTGGCCGTTCTGGCTGCTGCTGTGGCCGCTCAGCTCGATGCTGCTGCTGGGGCTGTGCCGCCAGGCGAAGAGGCAGACGCGCTAGCGAGGGCGTCGCCGCGCGTCCACCCCAGGCTACAGCAGGCGCGGGGTGCTCCGAGGCTCTCGGTCGTGGCTCGGGCTCGCGGCGCTGATGGTGTCCCAGCGTCGCCCCGAGAGTTTCAGCGACCGCCGGGCAGGCTGATGTCCATGGCGCCGGAAAAGGTCTCCAGCTGGATGCGCGCGCTGCCGTCGCCCAGCGTTGCGTCGAGGCTGGAGCCAGGGCCGAACTCCGGGCGCTCCACGTCGCCAATCGGGCTGCGGATGCGGCCGCTGAAACTCTCGGCTTCGATCCGCGCCGAGGTGTCGGCCGGCAGCTCGAGACGCAGCGCACCGCTCAGCGTTTCGATGCGCAGGCTGCCGTCGCGCGCAGGGCCACCGCTGACCCGCACGCGACCGGAGACGGTTTCCGCACGCAGCTCGCGGATCGGCTGCTGCAAGGACAGCTCGATGGCGCCCGATACCGTCTCCATGCGCAGCGAGTCGGCCGCCTGCGCCTCGATCTCGATGGTGCCGCTGACCGAGCTGGCGTCAATCGCGCCTGCGCCGGTGTCAATGCGCTGTCCGCCGCTGACCGTTTCAAGCTTGAGGCGCTCCGGCGCGCTGTCGCGCAGCTGCAGACTGCCGCTGACCGACTCGGCCTCGATGCGCGCGCCGTTGACCCCCTCGATTTCGATCTCCGCGCTGACCGAGTCGACATCAAGAGAAACGCCCGCCGGCAGCTCGATCTCAAGGCGGGTGTCGCCGCCGCTGCTGCCGCCCCAGCCCCAGCCGGAACTGCTCGGATACTCCACTTCGATGCGCAGGCTGTCCGGGTCGTCGCCCAGTGGCTTCAGCTTCGCGCTCTCGCCCAACTCGCCGCGCAAGCGCAGCTCGGCGCCCTCCACACCGCGAATGCGGATGCTGCCCTTGAGGTTGCTGACCGACACGCGGGCGTCGGCGCTGAGGGTGCGGGTTTCGTCCAGCGCGGTCTGCGCCTGCAGAGCGGGCGAAGCGCAGAGCAGGGGCGTGGCGGCGAGGCAGAGCATCAAGGCGGAGACTCGAAACATGGCGGCAGGCTCTCTCGGTTGAAGTTGTAGGTTGGCGCTGTGGCCTGGGTGGGCAGCCGGCTGCAGGCGGTTCATGCGTTCATTTCCGCACCGCGCAGCAGCAGGCTGAGTCGGCGTTCGTGGACACGCCGCAGCTCAGACAGCAGTCGCGGCTGCTGCGGACTGAGCCGCAGGGCGGCATGGAGGCGACGGCTCTCGAGCGCGAGTGCCTGCAGGCCAGGCTGAAGGGCCGTGGGCAGCGGTGCGGCCTCGAACTGCGCGAAGGCAGCGGCGTATTCGCGTTCCAGCGCATCGGCTTCGCGCAGCAGCAGGGTATCCAGCGGATGCGTTCCGGCCATGCGGCGCGCAGCATCCCCTGTGACGTCCTGAAGCGGCAGGCCCAGCACCACCAGCATCAGCAGGCAGGCACACGCCAGCAGCGACTGCAGCAGACCGCGCCGGCGGCGTCGACGCGCGCTGCGCGGCGACAGCGCTGCCGCCGGCACCGTGCCGACGTACGCGTGCGGCTGCAGCCGCGCAGCGATCGCCGGCCACAGCTCGGGCGTGCGCTGCGGCGCGAGTTCGATCGCGCGCAGGCGCTCGCGCCACTGCAGGTCTTCATGGTCCGGATCAGGGTGGGTCATTGCGATTCTCCCAGCGCGCGCCGCAGGTGCTGGCGCGCCCGATGCAGGTGGGCCTTGCAGCTGCCGGCGGCGATCGCCAGGGCTGCGCCGATTTCCTCGTGGGTCAGGCCTTCGATGTCGTGCAGCACGAGCACCGCACGGGCACGCGCCGGCAGCTTCAGGATCGCGGCCTGCAGGTCGATGCGGTGTTCCTGAGCCGCGCGCGGCGCGATCAGATGCTCCAGCGCACTGTCGTCGGTTTCCAGATCCTCCGCGTCGCGGCGCGCGCGCAGATCCATCAGCGCGGTGTTCACCGCCAGCCGGTGCAGCCAGGCGCCGACCGGAGCTTCGAAGCGGAAGCCCGGCAGCGCTTTCCATGCGCGCACGAAGGCATCCTGGGTGAGTTCTTCCGCGCGCGCCTCGTTGCCGCCTACCAGTCGCCAGATCGCTGCGAAGATGCGTCGATGCTCGGCGCGGTAGAGACTCTCGAACGCTGCGACATCGCCGCTGGCCGCACGTCGCGCCAGCGCGGCCAAGGGGTCTGGCGGATCGCAGGCAGTGGACGGAAGCGCGGCAGCGTCGTGCACGGCGGACGTCTGGGACAGGGGAAGGAGGGCGCTGAGCATACGTGCACGGATGCCCTACGGCGGCGAAGGGTTTACCTGCACGGTTGAAGCTCGATAATGCGCGGCCGCTTCCGCCCCTTCTTCCAGACCCCCGCACCGGAGCCCCCATGAGCCAGAAGACCGTGTTGAACGCCCGCCACCGTGAACTTGGCGCCCGCATGGTCGACTTCGGCGGCTGGGACATGCCGATCGCCTACGGCTCGCAGATCGAGGAGCACCATCAGGTGCGGCGCGACGCCGGCATGTTCGATGTGTCGCACATGACCGTGGTCGACCTGCACGGCGCGCGCACCCGCGAGTTCCTGCGCCATCTGCTCGCCAACTCGGTCGACAAGCTGAAGAAGCCGGGCAAGGCGCTGTATTCCTGCATGCTCAATCCGCGCGGTGGGGTGGTCGACGATCTCATCGTCTATTTCCTCGGCGACACGTTCTTCCGTCTGGTGGTCAACGCCGCCACCCGCGACAAGGACATGGCATGGATCACGGCGCAGGCGGCTGCTTTCGCAATCGACGTGCGCGAGCGACCTGAGCTGGCGATGATCGCGGTGCAGGGGCCGAACGCCCGCGAGCGCGTGCTCGGCCTGCTCAGCGCAGAGGGGCGCGCGGTGGTCGAGCCGATCGGCAAGTTCGTTGCCGCCGAAGCCGACGGCCTGTTCGTGGCGCGCACCGGCTATACCGGCGAGGACGGCTTCGAAATCATCGTGCCCGAGGGCGATGCGGTCGCGCTGTGGGACCGCTTGCTGGAGGTGGGCGTGAAACCTGCGGGCCTCGGAGCGCGCGACACGCTTCGGCTTGAAGCCGGCATGAACCTCTATGGCCAGGACATGGACGAGGACACCACGCCCTGGGAAGCCGGACTGGCCTGGACAGTGACGCTCGATGAGGGGCGCGACTTCATCGGTCGCGCTGCGCTCGAAGCGCAGAAGTCGGTCGGCGTACCGCGCCAGCTGATCGGCCTGGTGCTGGACGAAAAGGGCGTGCTGCGCCACGGCCAGACCGTGCGCACTGCGAATGGCGACGGCGAGATTCTGTCCGGCACGTTCTCGCCGACCCTGGGCAAGGCGATCGCTTTTGCGCGGGTGCCGTCGGGCGAGCCGGGGGCCTTGGCCGTCGATATCCGTGGGCGCGATGTGCCGGTCCGTCAGGTCAGCGCGCCTTTCGTTCGCGACGGCAAGCCGCGCGAGGGCATCTGAGAGCCCCTGATCCACTGTTAAACTCGCGCCGCCCGCGGGCGCTGTCCCCGCACGATGCCAAACCATCCAGACCGATGCACCGCCTGCCTTAAGGAGCAGACCATGAGCGAGATCCCCGGCGACCTGAAGTTCCTGAAGTCCCACGAGTGGGCGCGGCTGGAGGATGACGGCCGTGTCACCGTCGGTATCTCCGACCACGCGCAGGCGGCCCTCGGCGATCTGGTGTACGTCGAGCTGCCCGAGCTCGGCGAGGACGTCGAAGCTGGCAAGGGTGTCGCGGTCGTGGAGTCGGTCAAGGCCGCCAGCGATGTCTACGCGCCGCTGTCGGGCACCGTGTTGGCGGTCAATCAGGCATTGGCTGACGCCCCCGAGACGATCAACAGCGATGCCTACGGCTCGGGCTGGCTGTTCGTTCTGCAGCCCTCCGACATCGCCGAGCTCGGCGAGCTGCTCGGCCCCGACGAGTACGCCGAGCTGATCGAGGAGTGATTCCGCTTCTGCTCCGCGAACGCGGGGCGGGCCGCAGCGAACGGGGCGCTCTGCGCCCCGTTTTCGTTTGGCGATCCTTCCGCGCTTCCGCGCGTGGTCACGTGGCCATCGGATCAAGCGCGCGAAGCGGATTCGCTCGTCCCGGTAGTCAGGGATTCGAACCTGCCGTGCCCGGATGTACTCGCTGCGGCGGTTGCGATGCGGTGCATCGACTGCTCCAGCGCGTTCCGCAAACCTTTCTGCTGCAGCGCCGCGTTGATCCGATGCGAGCGCATCCGACGTGGTTGAGTGCTCGCCGAAACGCTGTCGCGAAGCCTGCACGACGCACGGCGACGCGCTCGATGCGTGCGCAAGTCTGCGCACTTTTGCGCAAACGGGGTGCGCAGATGGGTCTGCGAGATGAATCAAGCTTCAGCGTGCTCCGCTTTCGTCCTCCAACGTGGAAGGACGAGGTCGTTGTAAACGATTGTCGCGTTCGATTTCACCGAAAGCGAGCAACGCCAAGGCTTCTGGCGTTTGGTTCTGGTACTTATCAAAGCGGAACCGGTCGTCTTCGAAGGCCTGAAGCCACCGTTCCCCGGGGCGCAGAACGGCCTGTGCGAACGCTTTCAGCGCAATCGCTGCACGCACTCTGTTGACACTGCGAAAAGCGCTGATTAGCTTTCGCGCAGCGTGTCAAGAACAGAACACATGGCGTCGAACATTGCGAGCCATCGAAACGGCATCGAGCAGAGTCCTCTCTGCGAATCCCTGAAAGGGGAGGTGCCGCGTTCTCTTCGGAAAACACGCTCGGCCGGAACGCTACCGCTCGCGGTGCGTCGCCGGATCCGCGGTCCGAACCCGGCCCGCATCACGCAGTTCGCGGCAGCTGCCGCAGCTCTCGACTTCTGTTGTTGGCGTGGTGGCTTCGATGTCACTGCGCGTGATCGGCTGGGCGCCCAGGGATCGGGGCCAGACGCGGAACCGGACGCGGCGTCCGGGAGTGGAGTGGTGACGGAACGGGATGTCCGTGCCGCAGGAAGCGTGTTTTGACGTATTGCGATCAACCCTGACGAGGAACCCGACGATGGCTATCAAGAAACCTGCTGCGAAGAAGGCCGCTCCGGCCAAGAAGCCTGCTGCGAAGAAGGCCGCTGCTCCGGCCAAGAAGGCTGCTGCGAAGAAGGCTGCTGCGCCCGCCAAGAAGGCCGCTGCCAAGAAGGCTGCGCCGGCCAAGAAGGCCGCTGTGAAGAAGGCTCCGGCCAAGAAGGCTGCGCCCGCCAAGAAGGCTCCGGCCAAGAAGGCTGCGCCGGCCAAGAAGGTTGCCGCCAAGAAGGCTGCGCCGGCCAAGAAGGTTGCTGCCAAGAAGGCCGCGCCCGCCAAGAAGCCTGCTGCCAAGAAGGCTGCTCCGGCCAAGAAGCCTGCTGCGAAGAAGCCTGCTGCCAAGAAGAAGCCCGCTGCTCCGCTGGTGCCGCCGCCGGCTACGCCTGCTGCCTGAAGCCACGCACTGCATGCTCGCCAGTGAGGCGACGCTCGTCGTCGCTCTCACGGCAGAACATCAACCCCGATGCCTCCGTGGTATCGGGGTTTCTTTTTTTGGGCTGATCGCGAGACCGCGTGGGTGATTCCTGCGAGTCCGTGTAGACCAGCGGCTCCAGCTCTGCTTCGTGTAGAGCGGAGCTTGCTCCCCTGCTGTTCTGGCTCACGACCACCCAGGCTTGAGCCGAGCAAGCTCGGCCCTACAGCAGGTCTCAATCCCGCGCAGAGGGGCAGGTGCCATACGAAGGACGAGCACCCGCTGCCTGGTGCTCAGCCTCGCCGGCGGCGCGGCTGCGCGTCGAGCTGCAGCCAGTCCTTGCGCGGCAGGCCCAGAAAGCTGTCGAGCGCGGTGGGCAGCAGGCCGCTCTGCAGGCGGCATTCGCAGTTGACGACGATGGCGATACCGAAGCCGTGCTCTGGCAGGAAGCCGATCAGGCTGCGATAGCCCTGCACGGCGCCGCCGTGGAAGATCAGCGTCTCATCCGCATAGTCGAATATCCGCCAGCCGAGTCCATAGTGGGCGGCGTTCAGCCGCTCGCGACGCCACGGCACCGATCCGAGTTCGCCTGGCGTCTCCACGCGTGGCGTCTGGATGTCCTCCAGCAGCTGCGCCGACAGCACCTCGGGGCGTCGCCCCATCTGCGCCATCATCCACTGCGACAGGTCGCGCGCGCTGGCGTTGACGCCCGCCGCCGGCGGCACGCGGTAGTAGTTCTCCTTCGGACGCAGCGCCACGAAACGCCCGCCAGAGCGAACGTGCGGGCGTGCCCAGGAGACACTGCCCTCCAGCCCTTCGCGTCCGTAGGTGGCGCCATACATGCCCAAGGGATGAAAGATCTTCTTCTCGACCAGGTGGGTGAAGAAGTCGCCGGTGACCGCGAAGGCGAGGTCACCGATCAGGCTGAAGGCGATGTTCTGATAGGCATAACAGCGCCCGTCCGGGCACAGCATCGGCGCTTCGCCGAGCCGCTGCGCCAGCAGCGGATAGGGCTGGTCATCCTCCAGCTCGCGATCGAAGGTGTGGAAGCCGAGACCCACCGTATGGCTGAGCAGGTCGGCGGCGGTGGTGCCCATCGCGGTGTCGGCGCGCGCCAGCGCGAAGGCCGGCAGATGGTCTGCCACGCGTGTGTCCCAGCGCAGCGCCCCCTCTTCCACCAGCAAGGCTGCGAGCGTGCCCGCGAAGGCCTTGGACAAGGAAGCCAGGCGGAACGCGGTGTCGGCATCGACCTTTTCGCTGCGGCCAGCCTGGGTGTGGCCGAAGCCGCGTTCGAGCAGGACCTGATCGCCGTACACCACGCTCACCGACATGCCGACCACACCGTAGTCGCGGACCAGCCGTTCGGCCAGTCGCTCGACGGCGCGTGCGGTGTCCACCGCGCGACTGGCCTGGGCCGTGATCTCCACGGTCGGCTGTCGCGTCGGCACGCTGCTGACCTCGGCCGCCAGTGGCGCGCACAGGCTTGCTAGCGCGAGGCCGAGCGCCAGCATCAGGCGCGGTGTCACACGTTGCTTGCTGTCGGGTCGAATCGGCACGGCGGGTCCAGACTGGCGTTGCGCGGGAAGCCGCCGCATTCTAGCTCGACGGCTTCGGCCCGTTGTCGCGAACCGCGTCCCTGTTCACCCGAGGAGAAACCATGTCCATCCTGCTGATGCTGCTACTCGTGATGTTCGCCGTCGGCGCAGGCCTCGTCCTGTGGGCGGTCGGGATCTACAACGGTCTGGTCACGCGCCGCAATGCGTATCGGAACGCGTTCGCGCAGATCGACGTCCAGCTCACCCGCCGCCACGACCTCATCCCGAACCTGGTGGAGACGGTCAAGGGCTACATGAAGCACGAACGCGACACCCTGGAGGCGGTCATCAGTGCGCGCAACAGCGCGATCGGCGGCCTCAATGCCGCCAAGGGCAATCCGGGCGATCCCGCCGCGATGCAGCAGCTGGCGCAGGCGGAAGGTGCGCTCGGCGGTGCGCTGGGTCGCCTGTTCGCGCTGTCTGAGGCCTACCCGGATCTCAAGTCGAGCGCCAACATGGCCCAGCTCACCGAAGAGCTGGCGTCGACCGAGAATCGCGTGGCCTTCGCCCGCCAGGCCTTCAACGATGCCGTGATGACCTACAACAACCAGCGCGAGGTTTTCCCGGCCAGCCTGCTGGCCGGTACCTTCAATTTCCAGCAGGCGGCCCTGCTTGGCATCGGCGAGGAAGAGGCGCACAAGCGCGAAGTGCCGAAGGTCCAGTTCTGAGCTGCTGCATCGACCTCGAGCGGCGCGCATCCGGCGCGTGCCGGGTGCGCGTGACAGTCGAGGTGGGTGGCCTGCGCCGGGGTCACAGACCGGGGCCGGTTGCGAAGCTCCCTTGGGTCGAGAACCACCCTATGGGTTCTCTCGCGGATGCTAAGGCGGTCTTCAACACATGAACTTTTTCGAACGCCAGGCTGCCGCCCGCAGCCAGTCCAAACGCTTGCTGCTGCTCTTCATCTGCGCCGTGTTCGCCATCATTGGCGCGGTCAGCGGCGGCGTGTTCCTGATGCTCCTGCTGGGCGCCGATGCGCGCGAGCTGCAGCGTGTCGGCGGCGCTGCCGGCCTGCTGGCCGACAGCGCCGGGCTGTTGCTGTTCACGGCGCTCGCCACCGCGCTGGTGATCGGCGCGGCCTCGCTGTATCGGGTGGCCAGCCTGCGCGGTGGCGGCGTGGCGGTGGCGCGCGCGATGGGCGGGCGCGAGGTCTCCGAAGACACCCGCGACCCGGAACTGCGGCGTCTGCGCAACGTCGTCGAGGAAATCTCGATCGCATCCTCGCTGCCGGTGCCGGCGATCTTCGTGATGGAGGACGAGCCCGGCATCAATGCGTTCGCCGCCGGCTACTCGCCCGGCGACGCCGCCGTGGCGGTCAGCCGCGGAGCGCTGCTGCACTTGAATCGGGATGAGCTGCAGGGCGTGGTCGCCCACGAATTCAGCCACGTGCTCAATGGCGACATGCGGATCAACATCCGTTTGATGGGCGTGCTGTTCGGGATCCTCGCGCTCGGCGTGATCGGTGCGCGCGTGCTGGAGCTGACGCGTGGCGGTCGCAACAGCCGAGATGCCGCGCCGGTGGTGATCATCGCCCTGATCCTGATGATCGTCGGCTACGTCGGTCTGTTCTTCGGTCGCCTGATCAAGGCGGGCGTGTCGCGCCAGCGCGAATTTCTGGCCGATGCCTCCGCCGTGCAGTTCACCCGCCAGACCCACGGCATCGCCGGCGCACTGAAGAAGATCGGCGGCCTGCAGGTCGGCTCGAAGCTGGCTTCGGCCGAGACCGAGGAGGTCGCGCACATGCTGTTCGGCGAAGGCATGGGCTTCTCCGGGCTGTTCGCCACCCATCCGCCGCTGCATGCGCGGATCAAGGCGCTGGATCCTTCCTTCAATCCGAGCGAGCTGAAGCGCCTGCAGGCGCAGTGGCTGAAAGAACCGCCGCACGGCATGGAGGAGGACATCGCCCTGGGGCTGACCCAGCGCAGCCGCGGCGAGCTGCCCTCACGGGAAGCGCAGGTCGAGCTGCAGGTCGAGCGTGTGGTCGAACAGGTCGGCGCGCCCGATGTCGATGACTTCCTGCGCGCCGGTGATGCGCGCGCCGCGATTCCGCCGGCGATCGACCTCGCCCTGCAGCAGCCTGAGCGTTCACAGGCGCTTCTACTGGCGCTGTTGCTCGACCGAGACCCGCAGCTGCGTTCGCAGCAGCTGCACGCGGTCCGCGAGCTGCTCGGGGCCGAAGCGGCGGAAGCCGTGCCGGTGGAGGCCGCTCTGCTGATCGGCTTGCATCCCGCCCTGCGCCTGCCGCTGCTGCTGCTTGCCCTGGGCACGATCCGGCATCTGGGCCGTGTGGGGCAGCAGCGACTGATCGATACGGTCGACGCACTCATCCATGCCGACGGCGAGCTTGAGCTGTTCGAATACATGACCGGCCTGCTGCTGTCGCGCCAGATCGAAGACGCGCTCGACCCGCGCGGACGCGCCCGCGCCGGCATGCTCAAGCTGAGCGAGGCGGGCGTGGCCGTGGCCGACCTGCTGGCCGTGCTCGCCTGGTACGGCCACGAAGGCGAGATCGAAGCCCGCCGCGCCTACCTGTCTGCCCTGCATGCGGCGCTGCCGCAGATGGCACGGGCCTACGCTCCGCCGCAGGACTGGCGGCATCGCCTGGAACAGGCATTGCCGACGCTGGATCGCATCGACCCGCCCGGCAAGCGTCTGCTCATCGAAGCCATGGTCGTCGCCATCACCCACGACCAGCGCGTCAGTCTTGAGGAAGCGGAGCTGCTGCGCGCGGTCTGCGCCTACCTGCGGTGTCCGTTGCCGCCGGTGGCTTGAGAGCGGGGATTGGGGATTGGGGATTCGCTTTGAAGCTGGGATTGGGGATTCGGGATTTGGGATTCGTTGAAGAGCCCGTGCCGTCGTGTGCTTCTTCAACCCAGTCGACGCGGCCTTCGCTCTTTGCCTCAGTCTCAGCGTCTCGCGCTGTTACGAATCCCGAATCCCCAATCCCGAATCTCAACGCGTCGCAGCCGTCATCGCCCAGCGATGAAGGCAGCGGCGCGTTCAGCAATCATCACCGTCGGCGCATTGGTATTGCCCCCGATCAGGCTCGGCATCACCGAGGCGTCGACCACGCGCAGGCCCTCGACGCCGCGCACGCGCAGTTCTGAGTCGACCACCGCGCCTTCATCCTCGCCCATCCGGCAGGTGCCGATCGGGTGGTAGATGGTCTCGGCCTTGCGGCGGATGAATTCGATGATGCCGGCCGCGTCCTGCACGGTGTCGCCGGGCATCAGCTCGTGTTTGCGGTGCGGCTGGAACGCGGCCTGGGCGAGGATCTCGCGCGACAGCTTCACGCACTCGACCATCACCTTGAGATCGAAGCCCTCGGCATCGCTGAGGTAGTTCGCCTGGATGCGGATCTTGTCGTTGGGGTTCGCCGAGGCGAGTTCCAGGTGGCCTCGACTCTTCGGCCGCAGGAAGCAGGCGTGCAGGGTGTAGCCGCTGCCGGGCAGGCGATTGCGGCCGTGGTCGTCGAGCATGGCCGGCACGAAGTGGAACTGGATGTCGGGGCGCGCGTCCTGGGCGAGATGCGAGCGCAGGAAGCCACCGGTCTCGGCGACGTTGCTGGTGCCGGGGCCGCGGCTGAACAGGTAGTACTGCCAGGCGACGCTGAGGTCGGACAGTTTGTCGTAGCTCAGATCATTGCTGGCCTGGGTCAGCGTGCAGATGTCGAGGTGGTCCTGCAGGTTGGCGCCGACGCCGGGCGCATCCACACGCACTTCGATGCCGTGCCGGCGCAGCTGCGCGGCCGGGCCGATGCCCGAAAGCATCAGCAGCTGCGGTGAGTTGAGCGCGCCGCCGCAGAGGATCACCTCGCGCTGGGCGCGCGCCTGGCGCGGGCTTGAGCCCTGCAGGTAGCGCAGGCCCACGGCGCGGCGCCCCTCGAAGATCAGGCCCTGCGCCTGCGCGCCGGTGACAATCGTGAGGTTTGGGCGATCGCGCACCGGGTTCAGATAGGCCACCGCCGTCGAGCAGCGCGCGCCGTTCTTCTGGGTGACCTGGTAATAGCCGAAGCCGTCCTGACGGGCCCCGTTGAAGTCATCGGTGCGGTTGTGGCCCGCCTGCAGCGCGGCTTCGATGAAGACGTTCGACAGCGGATTGGTGTGGATGTGATCGCTCACGCAGAGCGGCCCCTCGGCGCCATGGAAGGCCGAGGCGCCGCGTGTATTGCCTTCGGCCTTGCGGAAGGCGGACAGGGCGCTCTGCCAGTTCCAGCCGCGCGCGCCCTGTTGCTCCCATTCGTCGTAGTCGCGCGCATCGCCGCGGGTGTAGCACATCGCGTTGATCGAGCTGGAGCCGCCCAGCACGCGCCCGCGCGGCCACCACAGCCGGCGTCCGCCGAGCTGCGCTTCCGGCTCGGTGTAGTAGTCCCAGTTGGCGTTCTTCTTGCCCACCAGCTTGGCGATGCCGGCCGGCATGTGGATGAAGGGATGCCAGTCACGCGGGCCAGCTTCGAGCAGCAGCACCTTGCAGTCGCGATCGGCGGAAAGCCGGTTCGCCAGCACGCAGCCGGCGGAGCCGGCGCCGACGATGATGTAGTCGTACATGAGGACGCCTGATGTTGCGCTGCAGCGAGGCGCAGCGCGGGTTTGCGGGGTTTTTGAAGACTGCCCGGACCCTAGACCCCATGCCTAGAGCAAAGACTCGATCCGCGTTGCGGAAGCCGCAAAGCTCGACCATGGTCGCAGGCACGCGGTCGATGGGCTAAGGTGCGCGCGCCGTCGCCGAAGCGAGCACCGTCGAGACCCGCTTGAACCAGCCTGCCCCTTCCGTGAAGTCCGCCCAGAGCGCACGCGACGACGCCGGCGCCAGCCTCGGCAAGCTCGCCGGCCTGCGCGATGCGCTGCGCGACTTTCCCCCTCTGATCTGGGCGGCGCTGTACTTCTTCTTCCTGCTGACCGGCTACTACATCCTGCGGCCGGTGCGCGACGCGATGGGCAGCACCCAGAACCTGCAGCTGCTGTTCACCGGCACCTTCATCTGCATGCTGCTGCAGCCGGTGTATGGGGCCATCGTCAGCCGCTACGCGCGGCGCGTGTTCCTGCCCGTGGTCTATCTGTTTTTCATTGCCTGCCTCGTGGGCTTCTGGTGGGTGTTCAACCAGGACTTCGCCTGGAAGAACACGGTGTTCTTCATCTGGGTGGCGGTGTTCAACCTGTTCGCCGTCAGCGTGTTCTGGAGCTACATGGCGGACGTGTTCCGCAACATCGAGGCGCGTCGGCTCTACGGCTACATCGGCGTCGGCGGCACCGCGGGCGCGATCTCGGGCCCCAGCATCACCAAAGCGCTGGTCGAGAGCGTCGGCGTCGCCAACCTGCTGCTGGTTTCCGCCGCACTGATTGGGCTGTGCCTCTACTGCATCGTGCGACTCGCGCCCTATGCGCGCCGCCGCGAAATCGAGGACGGCACGCGCTCGGGCGAGGAGGCCATGGGCGGCTCGATCCTCGCCGGCCTGCGTCTGGTCTGGGAGCGCCCCGTGCTTCGCGCGATGGCGGCCCTGCTGTTCTTCGGCGTCGGCGTCGGCACCCTGCTCTACAACGAGCAGGCGGCGATCGCGCGCACCTTCTTCGCCACACCGGAAGCGCGCACGAACTACTTCGCGACGCTCGACCTCGCGATCAACCTCACCACGATTCTGGTGCAGGTGTTTCTGACCCGCTTTCTGCTGGTGCGCTATGGCATCGGTCCGCTGCTGCTGATCCCCGCTGGCGCAATCTTCCTGGGCTACTGCCTGCTGGCCGCAAGTCCGCTGCCGCTGTTCGTGGCAATCGTGCAGGTGGCGACCCGCGCGGGTGAGTTTTCGCTGGCCAAACCGGCGCGCGAGACCGTCTACACCCGCGTCGACCGCGAGTCGCGCTACAAGGGCAAGGCGGTCATCGATACGGCGATCTACCGCGCGGGCGACCTGGTCTTCGTCTGGCTGCACAAGGGCCTGGCGATGCTCGGCTCGACTGCGGTGTTCCTGACCGGTGCGGCCCTGGCTGCCGGGCTGGGTCTCGCGGCCTGGTCGCTGATCCGCCTGCAGAAGCAGCCGCTGCCCGAGGAGCAGGCCGCAGCGCGCGCCGCCGAGTCGCGCTGAGCCGGGCATGCCGCCGTCCTCGTGCGGACGGGCGAAATCTTCCGGCACATTCGCGGCGTCTTCACCGGCCTACAATCGCGGGCTTCCACCCACGCTGCGGAGCCCCCATGCGCCTTATCGCTGCCAGCATCGCACTCGCGATCGCCTCGCCCTCCTTTGCCGCCGAAGGCATGTGGACCCTCGACAACCTGCCGAAGGCGCAGATGCAGGCCGAGTTCAACTTCACCCCCACCGAGGCCTGGGTGCAGAAGGTGATGCGCTCCTCGGTGCGCCTGGCCGGCGGCTGCTCCGGCAGCTTCATCTCCGGCGACGGCCTGGTGCTGACCAACCACCACTGCATCGTCGGCTGCATCGGTGATCTTTCCAGCGCCGACGAAGACCTGATGCGCGATGGCTTTCTGGCCAAGACCCGCGCGGACGAGCGCCAGTGCCCGAACTTCGAGATCAACCGGCTGGAGTCGATCAGCGACGTCAGCGGTCGCATTCGCGAGGCCACCAAGGGCCTGTCCGGCGAAGACTTTGCCAACGCCAAGCGCGCCGCACAGTCGGCGATCGAGTCCGAGTGTGCGGGCGAGGACCGCAACCGCGTGCGCTGCGATGTGGTTGATCTGTACCAGGGCGGCGTGCAGCACCTCTATCGCTACACGCGGTTCCAGGACGTGCGTCTGTCGTTCGCGCCGGAGTTCGCGGCCGGCTTCTTTGGCGGCGACCCCGACAACTTCAACTTCCCGCGCTACAACCTCGACATGGGCCTGCTGCGCGTCTACGAGGACGGCAAGCCGGTCGAGCTGGAAGACTTCTTCCCGCTGAACCCGGAAGGGGCGGCGGAAGGCGAGCTGGTGATGATCACCGGCCATCCGGGCTCGACCCAGCGCCTCTTGACCGTGGCCCAGCTCGAAGCCCTGCGCGACAAGTCGCTGATCGAGCGCCTGCTGAGCCTCGCCGAAATGCGCGGCGTGCTGCTGCAGTTCGGCGCGCTGGGTGAGGAGCAGGCGCGGCAGGCGCAGAACGATCTGTTCGGCGTCGAGAACAGCTTCAAGGCCCTGCGCGGTCGTCAGAGCACGCTCAACGATCCGGCGGTGTTCGAGGCCAAGCGCAAGGAAGAGGCGTCGCTGAAGGCCTTCGTCGCCGCCGACCCGAAGCTCAGCGAGGAGATCGGCGACCCGTGGTCGGCCATCGCCGAGGCCACCCGCATCTCGCGCGAGATCGAAACCGCCTACGGCATGCTCGAAGGTGCCGGCGCCTTCCGCACCGGCTACTTCGGTCTGGCCCGCACGCTGGTGCGCGGCGCCGACGAGCGCGCCAAGCCGAACGCCGATCGCCTGCGCGAATTCGGTGAGGCCGGCTTGCCGCGCGTCGAGCAGGGCCTGTTCGCCGAGCGTCCGCTGTATCCCGACTTCGAGATCGTCAAGCTCGGCTGGAGCCTGTCGAAGCTGCGCGAGGAGCTCGGCGCCGATCATCCGGTGGTGCGTCAGGTGCTGGGCAAGGACAGCCCGCAGCAGCTGGCCGAGCGGGTGATCCGCGGCACGAAGCTGGGCGATGCGGCGGTGCGCCGCGCGCTGTGGGAAGGCGGTGCCGAGGCCATCGCCACGTCGGACGACCCGATGATCGCCCTGGCACGCGCGGTTGACCCGGCTGCGCGCGAGCTGCGCGCGCGGTTCGAGCGCGAGGTGCAGGCGGTGACCCAGCAGGCTGCCGAGAAGATCGCCCGCGCCCGCTTTGCCCAGCTCGGCACCGGCGTGTACCCCGATGCCACCTTCAGCCTGCGACTGTCTTACGGCGCGGTGCAGGGCTGGGAATGGGGCGGTGAGACCGTGCCGTCGATGACCTACATCCGCGGCCTGTACGAGCGTGCAACGGGCTCGGACCCGTACAAGCTGGCGCCGAGCTGGGAGGCCTCGCGCGAGCAGCTGAACCTGGATCTGCCGATGAACTTCGTCAGCACCAACGACATCATCGGCGGCAACTCCGGCAGCCCGGTGATCAACGCCAAGGCGGAAGTGGTGGGCCTGGTCTTCGACGGCAACATCCACAGCCTGGGCGGCGCGTTCTGGTACGACGACCGCATCAACCGTTCGGTGAGCGTGCACTCGGCGGCGATGATCGAGGCGCTGCGCAAGGTGTACGACGCGAATCACCTGGCGGACGAGATTCTCGACGGCCGCTAATCGGGAACGGGAAATGGGGAATCGACCGTGGGTCGGTTCCCCGATGACTTGTTGAAATGGTAGCTGTCGTAGGGAAGCGGCTGCGGCCACATCGCCCAAGCGAAGCCGGGGCGAGTGCGGGGCTCATGGTGGGCCAGGGCCCACCCTATGAGTCGTGAGTTTGCTTGCCCGAGGCGAGCGTTGAGCTTCGGTGGGTCGAGACCCACCCGATGTGTGAACGATGCTCTGGCACTCGATGTCGCGCCACGCTCGGAACCGTCGGTCGAACCCCCAATTCCCAATCCCAGCTCTCACATATTCACCGCCCGCCCGCCATCCACGCGCAGCACCTGGCCGCTGGTGTAGTCGGCGCGCAGCAGGTAGGCAACGGCTTCGGCGACATCGTCGGGGGTGCCGGGGCGCTTCAGGGTGGTCTTGTCGAGCAGGGCCTGCTGCTCCGCGCTGGGCTTGCCGCCTTCCGGCCACAGCACCGCGCCGGGGGCGACCGCGTTGACGCGCACCTCGGGTCCGAGCTCCTTGGCCAGCGAGAGCGTCATCATCAGCAGTGCGGCCTTGGCCATGCAGTAGACGGTGTGCTCGGCCAAGGGGCGCTCGGCGTAGACGTCCACCAGGTTGACGATGCAGCCGCGGCGGGCGCGCAAATGCGGCGCAGCCGCCTGGCTCAGGAAGAAGGGCGCGCGCGCATTGCTGGCGAACAGCTGGTCCCAGTCGTCCTGGTGCGCCTCGCCGATCGGCGTGCGGTAGAAGCTCGACGCGTTGTTGATCAGCGCATCGAGGCGACCGAAACGCGCCAGCGTCGATGACACCAGCACGCTATCGGCGCCGGGGTCCGCCAGCTCCGCACGGATCGCCAGCACGCTGCCAGGCCGCGCGGCCTCAAGCTCCTGTTCGAGCGCCAGCATCTCGTCGGTCGAGCTGCGGTAGTGCAGGGCGAGGTCATAGCCGGCAGCGTGCAGGCGACGCGCGATCACCGCGCCAACGCGACGCGCAGCGCCGGTGATCAGCGCGACCGGCGCGCCTGAGGTGGGGGCAGACATCGGGGTATCCTTCGTGCGGTCTGGCCGCAGTGTCGATGCTGGCCGCTGAAGATTCCATCACGAGACCGCTCATGATCCCTCTCGACCTGCCGGCGCCCGCCCCCGAGGCGCAGGCCCACAGCGAACGCCTGCGCGCGCTGATCCACGCCGAGATCGCCGGCAGCGGCGGCAGCGTTCCTTTTTCACGCTACATGGAGCTGGCCCTGTATGCGCCGGGCCTGGGCTACTACAGCGCGGGCGCCACCAAGTTCGGCGCCGCCGGCGATTTCATCACCGCGCCCGAACTGGGCGGCCTGTTCGCCGCCTGCGTGGCCGAGGCGACCGCGCCGGTGATCCGTCGCTACCGCGGCGCCGGCTGCTTCTTCGAGCTCGGTGGCGGCAGCGGTGCCTTCGCCCTGCACGCGCTGCCCGCGCTGGCGGCGCGCGACGCGCTGCCGGCCGAGTACCGCATCCTCGAACCCAGCGCCGACCTGCGCCAGCGGCAGCGCGAGCGGCTTGAAGCGGAGCTGCCGCCAGCGCTGTTCGCGCGTCTCCGCTGGCTGGACCGTCTGCCCGAGGATGACTGGGCCGGCGTGCTGTTCGCCAACGAGGTGCTGGACGCACTGCCGACCACGCGTTTCGTGCTGCGCGCGGGTGAGGTGATGGAGCAGCATGTCGAGCGCGCCGACGGCGGTTTCCGCTTCTGTGAGCGTCCGGCGGACATGCTCACCGGCGCCGCCGTGCGTCACGTGGAGCGCAGTCTGGGCCGCGGCTTCGACGAGGGCTATACCAGCGAGCTGCTTCCACAGCTGCCCTACTGGCTGGATGCCGTCTGCGGTTCGATGGCCGAAGGTCTGGCGCTGTTCGTCGACTACGGCTACCCGCGCGGGGAGTTCTACCTGCCCGAACGCTCGGACGGCACTCTGCTGTGCCACTACCGCCATCGCGTGCACGCCGATCCCTTCCATCTGCCGGGCCTGACCGACATCACCGCTTCGGTGGACTTCACTGCACTCGCTGAAGCGGGCCAGCACGCCGGCTTCGAGCTCGCCGGCTACGCCAGCCAGGCGGCCTTCCTGCTCAACAACGGCCTGCAGCAGCACGTCGAGGCCGGCGCGGTCGACGCGATCAGCCAGCACCGGCTGGCGGTCGAGTCGAAGCGCCTGATTCTGCCGTCCGAGATGGGCGAGCGTTTTCAGGTGATGGGCCTTGCGCGCGGCGTCGACTGCGAGCCGCAATTCGCCTTTGGTGACCAGAGCCATCGGCTGTGAATCCCGAAGCGTTCATCGAAACCCATCGCGTGACCCTGCGCAGGCTGTGGATCGCCGGCCTGGTGGCCTACCTCGGGGTGATCGCATTGGCCTCGCTGCTGCCGCCACCGGAGCTGCCGATGGACCCGGGCCGTTTCGACAAGCTCTGGCACGCGTTCGGCTACGCGCTGGCCGGGCTCGGCTGCGTCCCGCTGCTGCGCCGGCCCAAGGCCCTGCTCGCCGCGGCGCTGATGCTGGGGGGCTATGGCCTGCTGATGGAGTTCCTGCAGGGCGCGGGCGGCGTGCGCAGCTTTGACTGGATGGACGCACTGGCCAACGGCTTCGGTGCCTGCCTTGGACTGGGCGCTGGGTTCAGCCATCTGCGCGGTTTGCTGGCACCGACGCTCGCGTCCTAGACCCGCCGGCGCGGCGCGTCACTTGCATGCGGCAGTCCGAGGACTCTCCCCACCCAGGTGTTTCGCCGCGGCCATGATCAAGGCCATTCCCATCCAGCGCGCCCGTCCGGGCATGTGGTTCCACCGTCTGGGTGGCGACGGCACGCATCCGGTGTTCGTACGGCATTCGTTCCTGTTGACCGCGCAGGAGATTGACGTGCTGCGTCGTGGTGGCGTCGCCGAAATCCTGATCGACAGCGCCAAGGGCCTGGACTGTCCGGACTGGCCGCCACCGGCGAGCTCGGCGCCGGAGAGCCTGCAAGGCGACGCGGTCGAGGCGCCTGCGGAGCCCCCCGAGCCACCCCTCGGACTTGAGGAGCAGGAGCCGCCCGACGAGCGGCAGCCCAAGGATGTGGCCGACTCCGAGGCCGACGCCGAGGCTGAAGCCGCGCCGGCCGCGGCTGTCGCCGCTTCGAAGTCGGAATCGCGCGTCCAGCGTGCACTCGAGGCCGAGCTGCAGTCCGCACAGAAGCTGTGTCTGGCCGCCAAGGGGCGCATGGTGGAGCTGTTCAGCGAGGCCCGCATGGGGCGCGCGGTCAGCCCTGCCGCGGTTGAGCCGCTGGTCGAGGAAATCAGCGCCTCGGTGACGCGTCATCCCGATGCGCTGATCAGCGTCGCCCGACTCAAGCGCCACGACGACTACACCTATCTGCACTCGGTCGCGGTCTGCGCGCTGATGATCGCGCTGGCGCGACAGCTGCGCCTGCCGGACGATCAGATCCGCGAGGCCGGCATCGGCGGCATGCTGCATGACATCGGCAAGGCGGCCATGCCGCTCAGCGTGCTCAACAAGCCCGGCGCACTCACCGACGACGAGTACCGGGTGATGAAGGCCCACCCCGTTCGCGGCTTCGAGATGCTCAGGGAAGGCGGCGGCGCCTCGGCGGCGGCGCTGGAGATCGCCCTGCACCATCACGAGAAGTTCGATGGCAGTGGCTATCCGCATGGGCTTGCTGGCGAGGACATCGACCTGCTCTCGCGGATGGGCGCGGTCTGCGACGTCTACGACGCGATCAGCTCGAACCGGCCCTACAAGAACGCATGGAGCCCGGCTGAGTCGGTGCGCCGCATGGCCGCCTGGAAGGGCCATTTCGACCCACAGGTGTTCAACGCCTTCGTCAGGTCGATCGGCATCTACCCGGTGGGCGCACTGGTGCGCCTGCAGTCCGAGCATCTCGCGGTGGTGCTGGAGCAGAACGACGCTTCGCTGCTGACACCCAAGGTCCGGATCTTCTTCCACGCGCGCAAGCGCGAGGCCGTGTTCCTGCGCGACCTCGATCTCGCCGCCCCGAACTGCGCCGACCGCATCACGGGCATCGAGTCACCCGAGGTCTGGTGTTTTCCACAGCTGGAGAAGCTGTGGATGCCGGGGTAGGCAGCGCGACTCGGGAGCGACAAGGCGCAGGCCGCGGTTCCACGTGCTGTGGAGTGACCGAACGCGGTGGGCACGGGCGATCGGGGATGCGGACCGAGGCGGGCACACGCGACGTGCCCGGCGACCACCCATTCAGCCATCGGCCCGGCGGCGATCACCTCCGCCCGGCCGGGACTCACGCGTGTCCCGAAGGCCCGGCGGGCGCACTCACTGTCGCAGCGCCTCCATCGGCGCGATGCGTGCGGCCTGCCGTGCAGGCAGCGCGCCGGCGAGCACCGCGGTGACGAGCAGGATCAGAACGGCCGCAGCGAGGCTGGCCATATCCAGACTGCCGACGCCGTACAGCAGGCTGCGCAGGGACGGTACCAGCAGGGCGTACAGGCCGAGCCCGGCGCCGATACCGATCACAGCGAGGCTGATGGCGTGCAGCATGACCAGACCGGCAATGCGAAGGGGAGCCGCACCCAGCGCGGCACGTACGCCGAACTCCCGACGGCGCAGCGCGACCGTGTAGGCCATCGCGCCATACAGGCCCAGGCTGCCGAGCAGCAGCGCCAGCGCGGCGGCGGCGCTCAGCAGCCGCAGCCCCAGCGAGAGCGCTGCAGCAGGGCCAGACTGCGTGGGGCGGCGGGCTCGCGCTGCGGATCAAGCGCGGGCAGCGGCGGGCGATACAGGGTGGGCTGCGGGGGCGCGGCCAGGCTGCGGTCGCGTACATCTGCCACCACGCCGACGACCGTGTACGTCGGGCCGTCGGGGTCAAGCGCGAGCTGTCGTCCGACTGCCGAGGCGCTGTCCGCATCGCCGAACAGTGCGCTTGCAGCAGACCGGTTCAGCACTACGTTGCTGACCTGTTCGTGTTCGCTGCGGGCAAAGCCGCGCCCGGCCAGCACGGGGATCTGCAGCGCTGCGAAGTAGTGATCGTCGACGGTGTTGATCGGCAGGCTGAGCAGGCGGTCGCCACCGACCGCGCGCAGGGTTTGCTGCAGCGGCTCCCCGCCCGCCAGCGGCAGCCGTTGCGCCAGTCCGGCCGCTTCCACGCCCGGCAACTCCCGCGTCCGGGCGCTCAGGGCCGAGTAGAAGGCGACGCCGCGCGCTTCGTCGTAGCGCGCGAACGGCAGCTGGGTCCACAGCGTGGTCACGCCGGCGGTGCTGAAGCCGGGGTCGATCTGCTGCAGCGCCTGCGCCGAGCGCAGCAACAGCACAGCACCGGCGGTCACCGCCAGCGCCACCGCGAACTGCGCTGCGACCACGACGCCCTGCACTCGCGCCGCCCTTGCGCGCCCGCTCGCGCTGCTGGCCTGCTGCGACAGCGAGGCGGCGCGCAGAGGCAGTCGCGCGCAGGCCGCGCAGAGCAGGGCGCTGACCAAGGCGAGGGCGGCGCCGACGCCGAGGCTTGGCAGGTTCAGGCCGAGTCCGGACAGTCGCGGCAGGTCGGGCGGGGCGAAGGCGGCGAACACGTGCACGGCCATCGCGGCCAGCGGCGGTACGAGAGCGGCTGCCGCCATCGCCAGCAGCAGGGGTTCGGCGAACTGCTGTCCTTGGGCGCGGAGGCCATGGGCGCCCAGCGCCTGGCGGATCGCCTGTTCGGCGCGGCGGCTGTTGGCGCGGATCAGCATCAGGTTCATCACGTTGGCCCAGGACACGAGCAGCAGCAGGCCACCGGCCGCGGCGAGCAGACCGAGCGTCTGCTCGGCACCTTGGGTCAGGCTGTCGTGCAGCAGCGCGACCCGCGGCTGTGGCTGCAGCGTGTCCAGCCAGTCCTGGGTGCGGCCACCTGCCTGCAGGCGGGGATAGGCGGCCGCCAGTCCGGGCAGCAGGACGCCGAGTTCCTGCTGCAGCTGTTGCGGCGAGGCGTCGGGCTTGAGCCGCGCCACGCCGGCGTAGGAGAAATCGCCCAGCGCTGCATCGGGGCTGAGCCGGCCCGGCAGCCAGAGGCGCGTCTCTGCTGAGGGAAAGGCGAAGCGCGCGGGCATGACGCCGACGATCTCGCGGCGCACCTCGTTGATGAGCAGGGTTCGACCCAGCACCGTCGGATCGGCGCCGTAGCGGGCCCGCCATTCGGCTTCACTGAGGATCACCGCACCGCCACCGTCCATGCGGTGTTCGTCGTCAGTGAAGAAACGACCGAGCAGCGGCGCGACGCCGAGCAGGTCCAGTGTGCCCGGGCCCACCCAGGTCGCGCGGATGCGCTGGGCGGGCGCATCGCTGCTTTCATCGCGAAGGTTGGACTCGCCCCGGCCGCCCCGATAGAAACCGACCGCCTCGATCTGGCTCGCCGACCGATAGATCGATTGCAGCACCAGCGGCTGCGCCAGCGCCGGCTGCCGTGCGCTCTCCCAGCCGATGCTGACCAGACGCTCGGGTTCGCGGAAGGGCAGAGGCGCCAGCAGGATGCCGTACACGATTGCGAACATCGCGGTCGCAGCGGCGATGCCCACCGCCAGGGTCAGCACCACGGTGATGCTGAAAACGGGCGTGCGCAGCAGGCCGCGCAGAGCGTGGTGCAGGTTCATGTCCGCAGGGCCTCGGAGTTCATGGCGGGGCGTCGCTGGCGATCACCGCGGCGATGGCAGCGACGCGCGCGCGCTGCAGCGCCTCGCCGACTTGTGGGCCCTTGAGCCCCGACAGATCCAGATCACGCGCCTGCACTGCAAGCGCGGCTCGGTGGCAGCGGTCGAGCAGGTCGCGGTTGGGATAGGGCTGCTCCGACAGCCCGGCGCGGCCGCGCTTGTCGATCTCGCAGACCCAGCCGATCCGGGCGATGCGTTCGGGCCGGCGGTAGCCGTCGCAGCGCTGGATCATGGCCTCGACGCTGGCGGCCCGCATCTCGTGCAGGCGATGCACGTTCAGGTGTTCGCGGCAGGCGTGCAGGGCGAGGTCGCGGTGCTCCGCCGGTACGCGCAGGCGTTCGCAGACGGCGGCGATGGGCTCCAGCCCGCGCTGCTCATGCGCGATGTGTCTGGGCAACTCGTCGGCGGGCGTCAGCGCTTTGCCGAGGTCGTGCACCAGCACCGCGAAGGCGATCTGCGCGTTGCGCGGCTGCAGGCGCGCTGACTGCTCCAGGCACAGCTCGATATGCAGGCCGGTGTCGACTTCGGGGTGATACTCGGGTCGCTGCGGCACGCCGTAGAGCGCATCGACTTCCGGCAACAGGCGGGCCAGCGCACCGCACTCGCGCAGTACGCGCAGCAGGGACTGCGGAGCGGGCTCGGCGAGACCTCGCGACAGCTCCTTCCACACGCGCTCGGGCACCAGGTGGTCGATCTCGCCGGCGTCGACCATACCGCGCATCAGCGTCATCGTTTCTTCTGCCACGTGAAAACCCAGCGGCGCGAAGCGTGCGGCGAACCGGGCCACCCGCAGCACCCGCACCGGATCCTCGGCGAAGGCCGGCGAAACGTGGCGCAGCAGGCGCGCATCAAGATCGGCGCGCCCGCCCCAGGGGTCGATCAGATCGCCGTCTTCGGACAGTGCGATCGCGTTGATCGTGAGGTCACGGCGCTTGAGGTCCTCGTCCAGCGTGACCGCGGGATCGGCGTCGACCACGAAGCCGCGGTAGCCGCGGCCCGACTTGCGCTCGGTGCGTGCCAGCGCGTACTCCTCGCCGGTAGCCGGATGCAGGAACACCGGAAAGTCGGCGCCGACCGCGCGATAGCCGAGCGCCTCCATCGCCGCCTGGGTGCTGCCGACCACGACCCAGTCGCGCTCTTTCGGTTCGAGGCCCAGCAGACGGTCGCGCACGGCGCCGCCAACGAGAAACGTACCGGGCGGAGAGGGCGCCGGGCTGGAGGGGCTGGATGACATGCCGCACATGGTAGCGGCCAGCCGATACGCCCGCGTGTCGGTTCTCAACGCCGTTTCGCGTAGACACCCATGGAAGTCAGTCACGGCGTTTCGTTGACATAGCGTTGACGCAGCGCCTACCGTGCCTTCACGCCAGCACGATCCGCCACGGGGGTTGACGGATGAACGGTGAACCCCGCTTGGGACACCCGCACGCCAGCTATCGCATCGTCATCGTCGGTTCCGGCCCTGCGGGCCTGAGCGCGGCCGCGCGCGCTGCCGAAATCGACGCCGCCGAGCGCCCCGGACAGCCGCCCAGCCATCTGCTGCTGGAAGCCTTCGAGGCGCATGCGCGCACGATCCAGCGCTACCAGAAGGGCAAGTTCGTGATGGCCGAGCCCGGCTTTCTCGACCTGCGCAGCCCGCTGCGATTCCGTGCTGGCGCGCGCGAAGCCGTGCTCGCCGCCTGGGCGCAGGGCATCGAGAGCCTGGGCATCAACGTCCGCTATCGCGCCGAGGTGGCGGCCATCCGCGGCCAGCGCGGAGCCTTTGCGATCACCCTGAAGGACGGCAGCACGGTCAGCGCCGAACACGTGGTGCTGGCGATCGGGCTCGAAGGCCAGCCCAACCGGATTGGCGCGCCCGGCGAGGACAGCGGCCTGGTCCACTACCAGCTGGATGATCCGGACGCCTGGCGCCGCGAAACCATCATCGTGATCGGCGCCGGCGATTCGGCGATCGAGAATGCGCTGGGCCTGTCGCGCAACAACGCCGTGCACATCGTCAACCGCCGCGAAGAGTTCTCGCGCGCCAAGGAGGGCAACCTCAACGCGGTGCTGCGCGCGATCAATGACCGCAGCCTCGACTTCCACTGCCACTACCGCGCCACCGTCGAACGCATCGAGCCCGCGGGCGCGGACGGCCTCGGCGCGATCGTTCTCAACACCCCCGAGGGCCAGCGCCGCATCGCCTGCCACAAGGTGCTGGCGCGCCTGGGCGGCACGCCGCCGCGCACCTTCCTGGAAGCCTGCGGCATGGCGTTTCCGAGCGCGCGTCCAGACGCCCTGCCGACGCTCGACGCGCAGTACCAGAGCAGCGTGCCCGGCCTGTATGTGATCGGCTCGCTGGCCGGTTTCCCACTGATCAAGCAGGCCATGAACCAGGGCCAGGATGTGGTCGACAGCATCCTTGGCCGCGCGGTGCGGCCGGTCGACCACGTGCTGCTGGCCCTGCAGTTCGCCGGCCTGCCCTATGTCGCCGAGGTCGAGGAGATCCTCGCCCTGTACCAGCAGCGGGTGCCGATGTTCCGGCGCATGAACGCGCTGGCCTTTCGCGAGCTGCTGATCGAGAGCCGGCTGATCGTCAGCTTCGGCGATGCCGACAGCGTGCGCTCGGCGCGGGCGCAGGTGGAGAAGGGCGTCGCCGCGCGCCGCGCCGAACAGCGCGCCCGCCGCGAGGCCCAGCTGGAGCAGATGCGCCGGGCGGGCGAACGACCAGCGGACAGTGATCTGGCTGATCCGCCGGAGCCACGCGCCACCGAAGTGCTGGAGGCCGACAGCGCCCTGTTCCGCACCGGTGACTACAGCAACGGCTTCTACACCGTGCTGGAAGGAGAGGTGCGCCTGCGCCACAGCGGCAGCAGCAGTGAGCTGATCCTGAAGCCGGGGCAGTTCTTCGGTGAGATGAGCCTGATCTCCGGGCGGCCGCGCAGCGGCGACGCCTTCATCGGCGCCGACACCATCCTGATCGAAACGCCGCGGCGGACGATGGTGAAGCTGCTCAACTCGAACGACGAGGTGCGCGCTGGCGTCGACTGGATCTTCATCGTGCGCGCCCTGCAGGGGCAGTTCGCGCCGGCGCTGCCGGTGGCCGAGCTGCGCGCGATCGCGCAGGCCGCCAAGGTGCGCAGCTTCGCCGCCGGCGAATCGCTGTACAGCGAAGGCGAGACCGGCGACTGCCTGCATCTGGTGCGCAGCGGCACCATCGCGCTGACCCGCGGCGGCGCCCTGGTCGGGCACGCCCAGAGCGGACAGCTGTGCGGGCAGATGGCGCTGATGGGCGATCCGCTGCGCCGCGAGACCGCGCGCGCTTCGGTACGCACCGAAACCATCCAGCTCGGCCGCGCCGAGTTCCTGGAGCTGCTCAAGAAAGATCCACAGCGGGTCGGCGCGCTGCAGGCCGCGACCAGCCAGCAGCTGCGCAACTTCTCGGTGCTGGAAGCCTTGCCTGAAGGCGGCGAGCTGGTGTCCTTCCTGATGGCCGAAGGCCTGGGCGAGGCCACCAATGCGCTGCTGATCGACGAGTCGCTGTGCGTGGGCTGCGACAACTGCGAGAAGGCCTGTGCCGAGACCCACGGCGGGCTGTCGCGGCTGGACCGCCACCGCGGCCGCTCGCATGCGGCCGTGCAGGTGCCGATCTCCTGTCGGCATTGCGAGCACCCGCACTGCATGAAGGACTGCCCGACCGATTCCATTCACCGCGCGATCGGCGGCGAGGTCTTCATCGACGACCGCTGCATCGGCTGCGGCAACTGCCAGACCCACTGCCCCTACGGCGTGATCCGCATGGAGTACGCCGCGCCGAAAAAGCCCGGCCTGCTCAGCTGGCTGCTGTTCGCCACCGGCCATGGGCCCGGCGAAGACACCGGCGCCGCACCGGACAAGACCGCCAAGGCCGCCGGCCGAAAGGCGGTGAAATGCGACGCCTGCCAGGGCCTCGATGGTGGTCCGGCCTGCGTGCGCGCCTGTCCGACAGGCGCCGCCGTTCGTACCTCGCCTGAGGGCTTCGCCGCGCTGGTGGAGAAGCGCTTGCATGGCTGAGAACGCTGCCCGCTTTCTCGGGCCTTCGGCGCGCCGGCAGGCGGCCTGGGCCACCGGCCTGTGCGTCGCGTCGATCGCGCTGTATGTCTCGCAGCCGGCCAGCCTGCCGCCCAACGGCGGCAGCTGGCAGGGCTATGTTCTGGGCACGATTGGCGCCCTGCTGATCCTCTGGCTGGCCCTGCTGGGCCTGCGCAAGCGGCGCTATCGCAGCACGCTGGGCACGGTGCAGGGCTGGGTGGCCGCGCACGTGATGTTCGGCTTGGCCCTGCTGGTGGTCGCCACCCTGCACAGCGCGTTCCAGTTGGGCTGGAATGTTCATACCCTGGCCTATGTACTGATGTGCGTGGTCATCGCCAGCGGCGTCTACGGCCTCTATGCCTACCTCCGCCTGCCGCGCATCCTCGCCGCGGTGCATGCGGGCCGACGGCGCGAGGACTGGCTGACCGCGCTGAACCGCATCGACGACGAAATGCGCCGCGCCGCCCAGCAGGCCGATGCCACCACCCTCGCGGTGGTGGAAAGCGCGATCGACCGCACCACGCTTGGCGGCGGTGTGCTCGCCCAGGTGCTCGGCCGCGATCACTCGCGCATGCTCGATCCTGCCGCGCAGCCGGCGGGCTCGCGCACCTGCTCCAACCGCTTCCAGCAGCCCCTGCTGGACTACCTCGCCGCGCGCGTGCCGCAGGCGCGCAAGCGCGATGAAGCGGCTGCGCTGCAGGGGCTGCTGGGCCTCGCCGCGCAGCGCGCACGCGCGCTCGCCGTGCTGCGCGCCAGCGTGGCGCTGCAGGCGCGCCTGCAGCTGTGGCTGTACCTGCATATCCCGCTCACCATCGGCCTGATCGCAGCGCTGCTGGTGCACATCCTCGTCGTCTTTCTGTACTGGTAGGCCGCCGTGCTGATCCTGCTGCGCCGGGTATACCGCGATCGCAAGGGCGCCGAGACCCTCGTCGAAGCCAGCCACGAGGGCGGGCTGATCACGCTCGGCCACCGCAACGATCAGACCCTGCCCCTGCACGATCCCTCGATCGCGCCCCGCCACCTCACCTTGAAGCCGCTCAGCGGCGGCCGCTTCTCGCTGCGCTGCGTGGGCGCATCGCGGCTGCAGCGCGAGGGTGAGAGCCTGCAGCGGGTCGTGCTGGCGCCCGGCGAGTCGATCGACATCGGCGCCCAGCAGCTGCGCGTCATCGAGGCTCCCGCCGGCTTCGACGGCGCCCTGCAGCTGACCCAGGTCGAGCAGGCCCAGGCCTTTGGCCCGGCCACCCATTTCCAGGTCGAGCTCAGGCACACCCGTCTGCCCATGCGACGCCTGGCCTGGGCCTCGGCCGTGTTCGCGCTGTTGCTGCTGGCGCTGCCGCTGGCGGGCTACTTCAACCCCGCCTTGGGCAGCTGGCTGCGCGCACATGCGCCGCTGCTGTCGGATGCCGTGTGGTCGAGCGGGCCGCTGGCCAATGCCCACCACACGCTGGAGATCGACGTCGACTGCAATGCCTGCCACCTGCGCCTGTTCGAGACCACGCCCGATCGCGGCTGCCTCGACTGCCACAAGGGCCTGCCCGGACATGTCGATCTGGCCGCGCTGTCGGTGCCTAGGCTTGAGGACGCCCACTGCGCCGGCTGCCACAAGGAGCACAACGAGCCGGCCATGCTGGTGCGCGAGGACACCGCCCTGTGCGTCGACTGCCATCAGGCGCTGCCCGAAGTCGCCACGCATCGCGGCATGGCCCGCGCGGACCAGGCGTTCGCGCAGGCGGTGAACGCCTTCCGGGCCGACGCACACCCGCCGTTCCGCTTCAGCCTGCTGCGTTTCGAGGCGGGCTCATCGCAGTGGTCAACCGAGCGCCTGCGGCCCGACGCCGCCGCGCCGCCGCGCGAAAGCTCGAATCTCAAGTTCCCGCATGACGTCCATCTGGACGCCAAGCGCGTCTACGTGCGCAGCGAGGGCGATCGCGCGCTGGGCTGCGTCGATTGCCACCGCTTGAACGTCGACGGCGAGCACTTCGAGCCGATCACCATGGAGAACAGCTGCCGCAGCTGTCATGGCCTCGGCTTCGACGAGGACGAGCCCGAACGCCAGCTGCCGCACGCCGCCGTGCGCGCTGCAGTGCTGGCGCTGGAGGAGCACTACATCCGCCAGTTCGCGGATACCGCGAAGACCATCGAGGTCGGCCAGCGCAACCGCCGCCGACCGGCGCAGGCCGAGCGCGATCCCTGCCCGGAGGGCATCCTCGCCTGCGGACGCGAGCGCGCCGAGATCGAGGCGCACAACCAGTTCACGCGGTCCGGCTGCGTCACCTGTCACGAGGTCGCGGAGCATCCCGAGCGCAGCGTCTACGAGCGCTGGCAGATTCTGCCGGTCAAGCTGGTGGCGGACTTCCACCCGATGGCGCGCTTCGACCACGTCGCCCACCTCACCCGTCGCGACACGCTGGCGCAGGACGACGCCACCTGTCTGGGCTGCCATGTCGCCTCCGTATCCAGTAGCAGCAGCGACGTGCTGATGCCGGGCATCGACAACTGCCTCGACTGCCACAGCGAAGAACGCGGCATCCAGAACGTGCAGCTCGCCTGCACCGGCTGCCATGGCTTCCATCTGCCGGGGGCGACGCCGATGCAGGCGGCGCTGCCCGATTCACATCCGACCGCGCGCGCGGCGGCAGGAGGTGGGGAATGATCGGGATTCTGATGCCGCTGCGCATGGCCTTGGGGTACGGCGCGCGCCTCGCGAGACGCATAGGGTGGGTCCCGACCCACCGTGGCCTCGATCCTGCCGTGCCGCTTGCACGCGCCGCGCCTCACGCGCCCTCGCGTGTTGACAGCAATGGCGCAGGCACCGCAGCGGTGGGTCAAGACCCACCCTATGCAGAAGCGAAGCCCATAGGGTGGGTCCCGACCCACCGTGGCCTCGATCCTGCCGTGCCGCTTGCGCGCGCCGCGCCTCACGCGCCCTCGCGTGTTGACAGCAATGGCGCAGGCACCGCAGC